>CACXXW010000094.1 GCA_902771635.1 uncultured Bacteroidia bacterium
CGCTTGTGGGTGGCCCAAAGCACCAGTCCAAGCGCCAAAATCACCAGCAATATGATGGCTCCTATCAAAAGGTTCTGTCGCTGTGTTTGTCGCTTTTGCAACAAGGTATCGGCTTCCTGTTTTTCCTGAATGTAGTTGTTGAATAATTCGGTAAGTTCTGATGTTACAGGCGCGAAGGCTTCTTTTGCGTGAGGATATTGCGCCAAAAGACGAGCATATTCGTTCATCTTTTCTGTATCGCCCAAAGCTTCATAAACCTCGTGCAAATACTCTATCGTTTGGGCTTTTGCTGTCATGTCCGAAAGCCCCGAATGTTCAAACTTCTCATAAGCCCGATTCAGATACACCAGCGCCGAATCAAACTGTTTCTTCTCTTTGTAAATCCAACCGATGGTCAATTCAACATCTTGGTTGTCAGTTTCATCGCAATGCGGAAGCAGGGCTTTCAGGTCGCGGATAACGGGTTCTGCATCGTGATGAAGCTTGTAGTCGATGATACCTTTCCTTGAGACCGACATCCTGAAATTGAGTTCGGAAGAATCGTTTTCGAAGCATCTTATTGCGCTGTCGTAGTAATAGCAAGCGCTGTCAAAACTATCACAAATGTCGAATCCATAGGCAATCAAAAACAAAGTGCTCCCAAATGATTTGCGCGAGTTCGAGTATTTCTTATTGATAGCCAAGGCTTGACGATAGAAATAAGAGGTTGCTTCCGGCAACAAGGAAATCGAATATTGGGTCCCCTGGCCCTTATAGGTTCTCTGAAGGAGATTGATTATACTCCTATCGGGTTTTGTAAGCTGCTCTATTTCAGGAAGATTATCAACAGAAAAGCGTTCCTCCAATAGTCCCAACACTTGGTAGAATTCTTTGCAACAGGCTACAGTGCTATCCATTTCCCAATAATGCATGGCATTTTGGTAGAGGGTATTGGCAATGTTATATATGGAATCGGCACGAAGGCTGTCGGCGGTTGCATCCATTTGTGACGGATCTTCAACCTTTCGACCGGCCTCAACGGTTGGCTCAGGTTTGCCACAAGCAGCCAATAGTATGGCGCAAATGGATGTTGCTATGATATGATGGATTTTCATGGGGGCAAAAGTAGGGAATTTTTCCAAATCATCACCTCACAAGGTCGTTATACCCGAAAACCACCTCCAAGCCTTTTCCTTTGAAGTATTCCCTCACTTGGTTTTCAGTCCATTCCGTAGCAGCCAAAATAAAATCGCCGCCCCAAGCGCCCAAGGATTTCAAAACTCCCTCGAAATCGGGGAAACGCTTTTGCACTGGTTCTTGCCCAATGCATCGGCTGATGATGCGTTCGTGGCATTGCATAAGCATAGCGAATTCATCCAAACTTTCACATTTCGGCACGGCACGGCTGATTTCCGAAACTGATTCTATATCTTTATGTAAATCAATGGGATTTGCTTGGGCTAAAAACGCCTTGATTTCCTTTGAGGAACTTTGCTTTTGGCCTTGGTAGATAAAGAAGAGGTGATTGTCAAAAAGAGGTTTGAAATCTATAGGTTCAACCATGGGAGTCGGCCCTTCGACGGGCTCAGGGACCTTGGCTGGTAAATCAAGCGTAGGGCGTTGAGCTTGTCGAAACGTCGATTTAGACATGGACAGTTGATAATAAATTGGCCCTTCAGCCGTGGCGCAAGCGATGTCATAACCCGAACCACCAAAGGTCAACTTCAGTAATTCGTATGGATTGACATCAGCCCATCGCGCTATATTGGCAATCAAGGTGGAACTGCTGCCGAGACCCCAATTCGGGTCGAAGTCGAGATGGGTTGTGAATATCAAGTTGTTGCTTTCAAAAGCCTTGGGATTCAATTGCTTGACGGCTTGCAGGATTTGTCTTAGTTTTTCGGCTTTAGGTTGGTCATCGCTGTCGATAATTTCAAGGTTTTCTGGGTTCAAGGCTACCGAAAACCAAGGGCCATCGGGTTTGTAGGCATCCCAATGTAGAGATGGTGTGCAAACCGTCTCTACCGTTAATGTCTGTCCCAATTTCAACGGCACTGCTAAAGCCAACGCGCCTTTCAAGACAAGGTATTCGCCTGTCAACAAAAATTTTCCGTGGGCTTGGTAAAGGCTCATTTTTTCAAGGAGTCTAAGAATTGTTCCACCCCTGCATACGACACGGTCTTGTCCTTGAAATACTCGCGTGCCTGTTTTTTCTCCTCTTCCGTGGCGTTCAGTTGGTTCAAGATATTGTTCAGATGCATCTTCATGTGGCCGGCTTGGATGCCTTTCGTGGTCAGCGATCGTACGGCGGAGAAGTTGTTGGCCAAGCCCATCGTGGCGGCAATCATCATCAGCTCTTTGGCAGTGGGATTGCCCAAAAGTTCAAGGGTCTTCTTGGCAAGTGGGTGCAGACTGGTCAGTCCGCCAATGGTGCCCAAAGCCATCGGTACCTCCAACTCGAAGTGGAAGATGCCGTTTTCAATCGTGGCCGAGGAAAGGCTCTCATAATGCCCGTTGCGCGAGGCGAAGGTATGGCCCGCCGCTTCCACCGCACGGAAGTCGTTGCCCGTGGCAATGACAACAGCGTCGATGCCGTTGTAGATGCCCTTGTTGTGCGTCGTGGCACGGTCGGTGTCGATGTGGGCGATGTCGACGGCTTTCTTGAATTTCTTGGCGTATTCGGCACCCGAGAGGTGTTCGTCGATGCCGTTAAGTTGCTCCACAGGGCATTCCACCCAAACCTTCACGCGACAGTCGGGCGTGTTGTTCGACAAGATGGTCATGATAATCTCCACTTTGCGGAGGTCCTCAGGCAGGTCTTGTTGCTCAGCGAAAAAGTCCTGCAAGCTGTGCCCGAACTGCTCCAAGGCGGAGTTGATGAAGTTGGCTCCCATGGCGTCGCCCGTGCCAAACTCCACACGAATCTGGTAATAGTCAGGGATTTGAGCACTGTAGTCAATGAGACGCATTCCAAGGATGCCGCCACCGCGTTTACGCATTTTCTCAGTCATGGCATCGGTGTCGGCCAAGAGGCGTATCTCGATTTCGGGAAACATCGCAAACAGTTTTTCCTTGTCGCCGCTCCATCCGAAATGCACCTGTCCGACCTTGCGCACATCAATGACTTCGGCATGGAATCCGCCTCGCTCGCCCCAGAACTTGGCTGCAGCCGAGGCCGCCGCTACAACGGAGCTTTCCTCGATGACCATCGGCACGATGTAGTCCTTGCCGTTGATGGTCACATTGGGCGAGATGCCGTAGGGGATGAAGAAATTGGTGATGGTGTTCTCGCTGAACTCATCAAAAAGCTGTTGCTGCTTCGAATCGGAGTGCCAATAGCTCTTTAGCAGGCTGATGACTTCGCCGGGGTTCTCGAAGTAATTGGCAATCAGCTTCAGCTTCTCTTCCTTGAGAAGTTTCGAAAAGCCTTTCTTTATGCGTTCGCGAGTGGCCATATCAGTTTACCATTCTTCTTCTTCAATCACTTTTTCGGGAACCAGACTCTCTTCAAACTTTTGTCCCCAGTCTTCGGCAAAGGCGGACATCTGTTGCAGGTAATTGTCCCAAATAGGCTGATAATTAGGATCTTCTTTGTTCATCCATTCCTCGCAGGGATGGTTGCTTTGGGTCTTCTGCATGAAGTCGGTAAGGGTATAACGCACACGGCCTTCGCGTACCTCGATGGTGAAGTAATAGGTAATCCAAGGCCATTTCGATTTCACTGCGTCGCCGTTGTCAAGCTGGAACTGATGCTTGCCTTTCAGGGTGCGTCCGTCGTTCTGCTGGAGTATGGTAGCAGGACTTTTGTAATAGGTGTTCATAAACTGGCTGTAGATACGGTTAAACACCTCATCCTCAGAACCTACGGTGTTGATGACCTTGCGGAAACAAATCTTTTCCGTCTTTGGGTCAATGGGCATGTTGGATTGGGCAAAGGTAAAAGTCGCAAACAAGACGGCGACAATAAGCAATGCTGTTTTCTTCATTTCTTTTTTAATTTGGTCACAAAATTAGTAATAATTCATGTCGCTTCGGCGCAACGGGTGTGAAAAATAACAAATATTAGGCCAAAACTACAAGGGCTTGACTTCAGAATTGTCGTGGCAAGCCAAATCCTTTAGCGGATTGCCTTTATAGTATAAAGTGGAGGCGTCATTCAAGGTGGCTTTCAGATATTCGGTCACCCAGACTGTGGCTTCGGAGGCTTCGGAGAGCTCAGCATAGAGCTTATTTACTTGAGTTTCAACCATGTTTAGCATGCTACCATCATGTAGTTTTATGTCGGCTTTGGCTGTTTCGCCTCCCCGATTGATAAATCGCGAGTTGTCGTTCAGGTCTAGGTCGAGCAGTTCGGTGGCATGGATCCTTCCATTGAACTGTGAGGATTTTGTTAATGAGGCTATGCAAGTGGCACCGTCAAATTGGAAATCGAGCAGTTTTGAAGCCGCATCCATCACGATTTCGCATTTGTCGCCCGTGTAGGTCAAGGCATTGCAGGAAGAAGCATCAGTCAGGTTCACATAGAGTCGTTCTCCATTATATGAGCCTGTAAATGTGACTTTTGAGGCAGTCTTGGCATCAATTTTTTCGAGTTGGCGCAAATGTACGGTGGCACGGAACTCGGAGTTGATGGCAGGGAAGGTCTTGAGCATAAAGCCAAGTTCGAGATGGGTGTCATTCATCTTGGCTTTTACATAAGGCTCCAGATAAGCGGAATAGTTCAATTCGACATAAGTGGAACTGTCGGCCACAATGGTCACTTGCCACCCGTCGCTGACTTCGATTTCACGAATGTCGGCATTTTCAAGGACAGTCTTTTGCATGAGGGTCATGTCGACCTCTTTCTTGCAGGATGTGGCGAAGCAAAGGGCTGCGCAAAGAATGAGTATGGTTTTGAGTGTTTTCATGCTGTATTAACGAATTATAGTAACATTTATTATTGATGATGATAAGGTTCGCCCTTTAAAATCGTGAAAGCACGATAGAGTTGCTCGACAAAGATGAGCCGCACCATTTGGTGGCTGAAGGTCATAGGCGAGAGCGACATCTTGGCATTGGCGCGGTCGTACACTTCTTGTGCAAAACCGTAAGGCCCACCTATGATGAACACCAGCCTTTTTGCGCCAGAAGCCATCTGTTTTTCAAGGTTTTCGGCAAACTCCACAGAGGTAAATTGCTTGCCATTTTCATCCAAAAGGATGACCTGGTCGCCAGGCTGCAGTTGTTGCAACAACAGGAAACTCTCGGCCTTCTTCTGTTGCTCTTCGCTGAGGGTCTTGCGGTTGCGCGGGTCAGGAATCTCTTTCATCTCGAACGAGGCATAATGCCCGATGCGGCCCACATATTTCTTGATGCCAGTGATGTGATGAGGTAATCCTCGTCCGTTTTCCCGATGGTCATTAATAAGATTTTCATTTTTTACTATGGCTCTTAGTTCCGTCGAATTTGCAATCCGACGGTTGTGAGTAGGGGATTTGAAATCCCCAATTCAGTCCGGCCGGATTACAAATCCGTCCGAACCTCTGTTAGCAACTCCTTTGCTTTCTCACGGTCTTGCTCCAACTGCGCTTTCAACTCATCCAGCCCGTCAAATTTCTCTTCATCACGAATTCGGTCGATGAAGCGCACATGGATTTGCTTGCCGTAGAGGTCGCCGTCGAAGTCGAACAGGTTGACCTCGATGATGGGGTTGTCCTCGCTGCGGTCGCCGATGGTGGGTCGGTGCCCGATGTTGGCCATGGCCTTGTAGGTCTTGCCTTCGTAATCGACTAGGCAGGCATACACGCCTCGGTTGCTGATGAGCATATATTCCCTCGGCAATTCAAGGTTGGCCGTAGGGAAGCCCAAAGTGCGTCCTATCTTGTTACCCACCACAACCTCGGCAGTGACGGAATAGGTGTAGCCCAACAGTTGGTTGGCACGCTTCACATTGCCCGTGGCAAGAGCATTACGAATCTTCGTGGAGCTTATGGCGATGTTCTCAACATCTTGTGCGGCAACGCGTTCCACCTTGAAGCCGTATTTCAGCTTCATATCGTTGAGCAGACCGAAGTCGCCCATGCGGTTCTTGCCAAAGTGATGGTCGTAGCCAACCACGATATAGGCAGGCTTGATGTTGTCGATGATGTAGTCCTTGATGAACACCTCCGACGGTGTGCGCGAAAACTCTTTGGTGAAGTTGATGATGACCACATTGTCGATGCCGAACTCCTCAAATTTCTTGAGTTTTTCCTCGGGCGTGCAGAGGAACCGCAGATTGGAGCAGTCGATGTTGAGCACCTGACGGGGATGCGGACTAAAAGTGACCACAACCGTCTCACCACCAATGCTTTGTGCCAAGGCCTTCATCTTGTTGAAGATGGCCTGATGGCCAAGATGGACACCGTCGAAGGTGCCGATGGTAACCACGGCGTGGGGAATGTTGCGGGCTTCTATGATGTTTCTGAAAACTTTCATTGATTTAAATCGGGGTCTTCGACAAACTCAAGCTCCCTTATCTTGTGAAAAAGCAGAGGTCCCTGAGCCTGTCGAAGGGCCGAACTATATGGTTTAAAACTTCATTGTCTTGATAAGATATTTGGCGATTTGCACCGCGTTGGTGGCAGCGCCTTTACGGAGATTGTCGGCCACGCACCAAAAATTGAGGCCGTTCTCCACCGAGAAGTCACGGCGGATGCGACCCACGAAGACTTCATCCTTGCCTTCGGCATAGAGGGGCATCGGATAAATGTTGTTGGCTGGGTCGTCTTGCACCACCACGCCAGGCATGGCAGCCATCAATCTGCGGACATCATCGATTTCAAATGGCTTTTCGGTCTCCACATTGACGGCTTCACTGTGGCCGCCCCACACGGGCACACGCACCGTGGTGGATGAGACGGCGATGTGCTCGGGCCTTCAGTTGGTTGACACCTTTTTGGCCGCTGCCCGAGACGCTTTGGAAGGTGCTGACGACGATGCGTTTGATGCCGTAGGCCTTATGGATGGGGGCCAAGGCCATCACCATCTGTATGGTGGAGCAGTTGGGGTTGGCGATGATGTGCGTGTCCTTGCTGATAGTGTCGGCATTGATTTCTGGGACGACCAAAGGCACATCATCCTCCATGCGCCAAGCCGAGCTGTTGTCGACGACAAAGGTGCCCTGAGCAGCAAAAAGCGGCGCATATTGTTTCGATGCCGATGCTCCTGCCGAGAAGATGGCGATGTCAGGGCGGGCAGCGATGGCATCATCTACACTGACCACTTTATAGGTCTTGCCTTGGAAAACGATTTCCTTGCCCACGGAGCGTTCCGAGGCTGCCACAATCAATTCATCTATGCGAACCTTCTGTTCATCAAGCACTTGAAGCATCTTCGAGCCGACCAGTCCGGTGGCTCCCACCACTGCGATTTTCATATTTTCATTTTTGCATATTTGGGCGCAAAAATAGAAAAAAAGAAGTATTTATTCTTCAGAGCCATGATTATTTGACAGCATCTTCTTCAAATGGTTAATAACATGTCGGTTTAGCCTAACAGCAATATCCTGCCCCCTCGCACAACAATAAAACCTATTCCCCCAACAACCTCCTCTTAACCTCCTCATACAACTCATTATAATCAAAAAGGTGATAATTGCCAATGGCAACCTGTCCATACAGCCATTCAAAGAAGGCTTCATAGTCGTCTGCCGTCAAGCTCTTTGCTTTTTCTGCAATCAGATCCTTGATATGCCCGTTCCATGCATCGATGGTGTAGCGCGGATAAAAGCCGTTGTCAAGCACCTTCACCAATGTGTCAAACGAAGTGATGGCATTAAGCATCTGGTCGTAATCCTTGGTTATCATCCTTTCGTAATCAGCCCGCAATTCATCATAGCAGGCTACCACTGAATCCATCAACGGTTGAGGCAGATGCCATTCCTTGTCCAATCGTTTCCCACACAGCACCATCTTCTTGGCAATATTGACAGCTTCCGTAGTATTACCTTCAAAAACAAAACAAGCCAAAACCTCCAAATCCCTTGGAAAAGGATATGGGCCGCCATCCCAATAAAAAGTAGGAAGTTGTGAAACATCCTTGTTCTGATGATATGCCTCAATAAAAGCATACATGTTTGAGTTGTTGATGTAATAGTTGTTCAAATAATCCAAAGAGAGAGGTAAAATCCTCAAAGAATCAAGCCCCTTGTCTGAAAACGCTTTGAAATAGTCTTCTATGGGTCCCATGTCCATTAAGAGCCTGCGCTGATTGACCCGTTTCGGGTCAATGATTGGGAAAAAGTAAGTCACCGAATCAATCGTACATAGTTGGGTCCCATAAATCTGAGGCCTACTTTGTTGAGTAAGGTAGCGGTCTTCCATATAGGCCAGCGATCGCCTTTCAGCATTGTTGTCCATGACCGCCTGCTTATAGTGTTGCAAATACCAAGGCAGGAAAGACTGCGAATGTTGGGCAATAAGCCAAGCACTATTAGCAGCTTCTCGCCCTACCAACTCCCATGTTGGGAAACCATACTGCGCAATCAATGCCTTAAGTTGGGCAGTATTGACGGAATCGATGATGGCCATTTGATTCCACTGTTCCTCAGAATGCAGGTTTTGTCTTATGGCCTGGTCTCTTGCTCTCAACATATTCAAGGAATCGGCGAACGGCTTACATCTTTTGCTTTCTGCAAGACCAATTAGCGAATCCAGTTTTGGCCAATAAGGCCTTTCTCGTAATCCAATCTCTTCAAAAAACTTTTGGTTCAAAGTAAATCTCTCAAAACCTTTATTCTCCACTAACCTAAACAGCAGCTCCTTGCTCTTGATGGTATCCTTAACTTTCTCAGCCGAGACATAAAACTGCCATAAATCATAATAATACACAATAGAATCCGCCGAATCCATGACCAAATAAGAAGCATACGCCGCTGGGAAGTCAGCCGACCTATAGGCCATACAAGCTTTATATTGCAAATCTTCGCATGAATACATTGTAGCACGCTCTTCCGCCTGATGGCTTTCGTTTTGGCCATTTAGCGGCAAATGCACATAAATCACACGGAATCTGTAGTCATCCCCGAAGCGTTTCACATACTGCCGCACCTGGCGCAGGTGCCGTTTCGTGTAGTAGCGTGAACTGCTGGGCCAAATCACCATGAGGGTATAATCATATTCCGAAGTTTCTTCCAGTAGCAACTGTTTTTCCTGGTCACTGGCAACGAGGAATTGAACATCGTTTTGGAAACATACTTTTCGATTAATACGCTCGTTCACTTGCTCATATTTACTTGCTATGGGTACATTCTCAAAGATTTCAAGGAATTTTGCGTTGCCCATGCAAATCTCATAGCCTCCAACAATACCGCCTGTTGAGTCATACATTCGTGTCTGTATAAGCGAATAGAATCCTTTTTGTGCACTCTGCGAGTTGAGGAAATATCGCTCATTCTGCTTCAAACTGTCATTGTATTGCGCGTCAAACTCAAACTGGCCGTGTGGGCAGTCCGGCATGAATTTGTCGATGTTGTGCACCTGTTCCTTGTCCATTCCCGAAAACGGCATCACCACCATGTCCCAAACCATCTCGCGCGGCATTCGGCAGGAACTCATCAACACAATGCTGATTGATAGAATTATAAGAACAACTTTTCTCATTCAAATATGCTTTTAAGCCCGCTATTCCTCATACCGCCTCCAACTAAAACCACACCTTATAGGAAAACGACGGTATAATCGGGAAGAAAGTCCGCTGCCATAGCGTTTGTGGCTCGTCGGGGAACTGGTTCCAATACAACGGGTCGCCTTTCTTGTCACCGTAGTAGTAATAATACGGATTCTGTCGGCAATACACATTGTAGATGGAGAAGGTCCATTCGGCTTTGCGGCCTTTCTCGTTCCTGGTCTTGAACTTGGCAGCCAAGTCGAGACGGTGGTAGTCGCGCATCCTGGCACTGTTGCGCTCACCGTAGATGTTGGTTTGCTCAAAATGCACATCGCCTTCAGGCGTCATGACAGGTGTGTTCTGCACCCCGATGACGGGTGTGTAAGGCAATCCCGTCTGATAGGTCCACAAGGCACTCAACGACCAACGCTCCGTAAGTTGATAGTTCACATTGATATTGATGGAATGCGGGCGGTCGTATTCAAACACATATTCCTTTCCGTTGTTGATGTGGTCGAATTGCCGCGTGGTGTGCGACCAAGTGTATCCCACATAGCCGTCCAAGCGGTTGAAGTTGAAGCGCGTCATCATCTCAACGCCATACGACTTGCCCTTGCCACCCGCTTCCACTTTGCTTCGCCAGTCGGAGTCGCCGAGGAGGGTGCTGTAGCCTTCGCGGTAGGTGGCCAAGTCGCGAAGCAACTTGTAGTAGGCATCGATTTCCACGCTGACATGGTCTTGCCAAAAACCTCGCTGCCAACCGACTGAGGTTTGGTCGGAGGTGGCGGGCTTGATGCGGGCATCGGCGGGAATCCACACTTCGTTGTTCATGATGGAGCCAGGCGTCATCATCAGGTGTGCGTTCTGCGTGACGCGCATGGCGGTTAGGTTGATGGTGCTTCCTCCAATGGTAAAGTTGAGGTTCAGCCTTGGCTCCCAAGCGAAGTGATGATACCCTTTGTTCACAAAACTATTCGCTCTCAAGCCAATGGAGCCATTGAACCAGGTGCCAAACTTCAGTTTGTTGTCCAGATAAAGCGAGTTGTCAAACACGCTTGAAATGTCGGGCAAGTTGGTTTCTGAGAAACTGCTGGTGAAGTGGTTGGGACGGTAGTTGAGATAGGAAGTTTGCAGGCCATATTCCAAGGTGTAGGCATTGCTGACAAAGAGTTTCCAATCGGAGCGGAGCGAAACATCGCTAACCCGCGAAGAAGTCTTGACAAAGAAATCCGTCGTGTCAACGGCGTTTCTAAGATAAGCCTTCATGTTGTTCTTCAATCGGTATTGCGTGAACGACAGTGTGTTGGCCATGAAAAGCCGTGAGCTGACCGCACTGTTCCATTGTCCAGAAACAAGCAGATTGCCCCAGATGTTGCCGATGCTGTTGCGTTCGATGTCGCCGTTCTCCCTCTTGTTCTTCCAGATGCGCATATAGTCATCGCCCTCATAGATGTTGAATGCGAAACTGTTTTTGGCATCGGGTGCCCAAGTGTATTTGGCGTTGATGTCGTGGAAGCCGTAGGCAATGTTATAGTCTTGTCCGCCCTGCTCTTTGCTGATTTGGCTGGCAATGTAAAGCAACGCTTCAGTGAGGGTTTTGCGGCCCGTGATGATGAAGCTGGAGTTTTTCAGCCCGCCAGGGCCTTCCATGGCAAAGGCCAAGTCGGTGAGGCCTGCGCTGAGCGAGCCTTTCAGCTTGGTCGGGTCGCCTTTCTTGGCGGTGAGGTCGACAATGGAGGACAATTTGCCGCCATAGCGTGCCGGAAAACCGCCTTTGTAGATGTCCATCGTGTTGATCATTTCGGAGTTGAACACCGACATAAAGCCGCCCAAGTGGTTGACATAGATAAGCGGTACATTGTCGAGCATGTAAAGGTTCTCTCCAGGATTGCCACCACGCACGATCATAAGGCTGGAGGCTTCGGTGGCCGCTTCGATGCCAGGCAGTTGTTGCGCCGCCTTGATGATGTCGGGGCGACTGCCAAGGGTGGGCAGTTGGTCAATGCTCTTGGCATTGAGAGTCAAGGTGTTGAAGTTTGTTCTTCGCTCAATGCGGGTAGCATTGACTTCGACGGATTGAAGGGTTTCTGTCAAAGGTTTCAAATGGATTTGCAAAGGCTGGTCGGCTTGGTCCACCTTGAGGCACTTTTCTTCGTAGCCTATGCACGAAATGCAAAGCGTGGCAGGCAGTTCCACGGCGAGGTTGAAATAACCTTTTTGGTCGGTGGCCACGCCTTTGGTGCGGTCTTGCAGAAAGACATTGGCCCCGATGATGCGTTCGCCGTCATTGGCATCACTGATGAAACCAGAAACATGAACTTGTTGGGCACAGGCAAAGAGGGAAGCGAAAAGGCAAATCAAGAAAAAGGTCTTCTTCATGGCGCATCAGTTTTTAGGATTGATGAATACCGTGTCGCAGGTCATGGGAGCGATGGCGGCAAACACACCGCGGCCGTTTTCCACATTGCTGTAAAGGTTAACGGGGCTTATGACACCAAGGAAAAGATTGGAGTAAGCATCAGGCTCCTCGAAGGCGTTTTGGCTTTTCATGTAATGATATGCCGATTCCGAGAGGCCGTGCATCCTGACCACCACTTCACCCGATGTTTCTTTGATGCCACCATAATGCTCGCTACTCCAGCCCAAAGTGCTGAAATAAGCATTCACTTTGAGGGTATATGTGGTGTCGTTGATGATTTCATTGCTGAAAAGCAGTGCACTGGAGCCTTCGTTGAGTAGAACGGGGTCATCTGTGTTGATGGACGAACTCATGTTGCCCTGTGCCGTGGAGTAGCCGAGGTGTGCATGGGTCTCAGCATCATAGAAATCGTTTCTAAAACTAGCGTAAATGTTGGATTTGTAATATAAGTTTTGGTTGGGGTCAGTTCTGAAAGTGACCAGAATGGCAGGACAAGGACGGCCTTCGTCGTCAACGGTGGCATTATCCATGATCTCCACACCAGTCACCACAGGCTTCTCAGGCATCTCGGTTTGGGCAAAGAGCGTGTCGAAGCCAGGGATGATGACCTTGCAGGCATATTCGTGCAAGGCCTCGGCAGTGGTTTCACCTACATAACGGCCTTTGCCATCATGTTGTAGTTTTTCCGTGAGCTGTCCGTCAACATAAAGCAGCACCTCGGCATTGGTACAGGGCGCGGGATGAACCGAGTCGAGACACTGTGCAAAAGTGACCTGAGCCCACACGGGCTGGTCTTCTTGAAGCACAGCGTTCAAAGTGGGTTGAGGGTCAAAATCGGGGCGGTCATAATTGCTGACTTGTTTGCGGCAGCCGCTGAAGGCGAGCGCAACGAGTAGAAAAAGGATGAATGTGTTTTTCATAAGTTGAATTCTTTTTTACTATGACTTGTGACCATGACAATGACCACTTTATGAGAAGTTGAAACTTCATATCTTAGTTAAAGTGGTCATGGTCATTGTCACTGGTCATTGTTTTGGATTTTGCCATTTCTTCGGCCCACCAAAGCGAATATTGAGCCCGAATCGCAAATATTGTTTGAAATGTTCTGCATTTATGTAGCCGTATTCTCCAAAAAAGCCGAAATGTCGGGATGGATTAAACGCCAATCCAGCATTGCCTCCCCAACAGAATTTTGTGACCGGTTGGATAGCCTCTATGCCACCGTTTGGATAGTGGCTCAGTCCGATTTGTGCAGTAGCGTAAACATCAACAATATAAAACGAAGGCTTAATGATAGCAGGCAGAAGATGCGTTTTGGCTTCGGCAGTATAGCATTGGAAGAAAACGGTTTTGTTGGAAAAATTCATTTTTCTGAGCGTTGAACTTGCGCCAACTTCCAACCAGTCATTTAGGCCATAATGTATTCCTAATGAAGGGCAAAGCGTTGAATTCATTAGATGATGAGATGTGCTGTTTTCAAATGTTCTCAGAATTGATAAGTTGATGCTGAATTGGTTGCGAATGTACGGAAATTCTTGCTTTGTTTCTGGTTGTTGGGCAAGGCCCATGCAGCACGACAGCATGAAAGCCAAGATGAAAATGCTTTTTCTCATGGTTGGGAATTGTTTTTTGTTTTTGGTTTTGTTTTATAATCGTATTAGGTTAACGCAAGCGTTTCGGCTTTATTGCATCCTGGTTGTAGGGCTGTCGTACCACGGTTGTAGGGCTGTCGTACCACGGCAGCCGCGGGAAAAACAATTTCAAGCGGCTGCCACGATGTGACAGCCTTACAAAAGATTACCGTTGACATTTCTTCGGCCCGGGGAATCGAACATTGAGGCCGAAGCGGTGGATGGCTTTGGTCTTTATTTCATCTGTTTTGGGTTTGTATTCCTTATTTAGGTTGTCAAATGCCAATTCATAAAAGACACCGAAATACTTCGATGGGTTGACGGCTACGCCAACACTGCCACCGTAAAGAAAGTTATTACGGACTGGCTCGGGAAGGGCTGTCGTAATCTGGCTTATACTGCTCCGTTACGGTTCTCATGCCCAATTCGCCACGGCAATAAATGTCGACGAAATAAAAATTCGGCAACAAAAGGGTCAGAGGATGCAGTTCTGCATCAATGCCATAATGATAGTAGCGTTCGATCATTTTACCATCAAAAAGAAGTGGTTCATAAATGGTATCTGTGCCATTGTACATAGTTCCACCTCCTATTATCATCAGGCTTTCATGAGTGCCGAAACTGCCGAAGACTCCTACCACGCACCAATTGGTAATGCCATAGCCAACACCAACCCGGAAGTCGGGATAGTCAGAAATAGGGACTTTCTGCATCATGCGCGAATAACTCGCATCGATTTTGAAATTACCTTTGTTGAAAGGTTTTAGTGAGGTGAATGGGAGGTTGGTTTGGGCGAAAGCCATACAGGGCAAGAGCAGCAACGCCAGTAGATAAATGCATTTTCTCATGATAATTGCTTATGGTTTTGTTTGTTATAAATCCCCGTCTGTCTAATAACGACACATCCTAAACTTTATTATTGGTTTTAGGAACCACAACCCCGCAGGGGTGCCGCAAAGTTGCTGGGGAATCCGTCGTAAGCAGATAGTAAATAAGTTCAAATAGCGAAAAATCCTATCCCTTCACCACCACTCGTACAGCGTGTTTTATCCCTTCCGCATCCTCAAACCGCAATAAATAAACCCCTTCCGACAATCCACTCATATTGATTTCATTGCTGCCTTGAACAGTCTTCACCAACTGCCCCACGGCATTATAAACCTGTACTTCTGAAACTTTGAAACCTTCGATGTGAACCGTTACCGCTGCGGGATTGGGCCAAACAGTCAGTTGGCTCTCCGTCGACTCATTGACGCTGTTGTATTCGGAATAATGAAAATCTATCAAATCAATCTCTTCTTCTCCTTCCAACATCTTGAGTTGCAGTAATTTGTTGTAAACGGGAATCTCCACACCCACTCTGTCAAGAATTGGATTACTATTCTCCATTAGGTTGTCCCAAAACCTGTTAATACCTGCTGCTTGGTCGATGCTAACCGTTGGGTCGTAGGTCATTTCGTAGCCTTCTTCAAAATTCCAATCTCCAAAGTAGTGATACAGGCTGTAAGCAGTGCAGTTGTAGTTGTCATCGTATGAATACTCGGTCTTTAAGTCTTGATTCCACTCCTGCGAGCCAATGGGTTGGTTAAAACTAATCATGGAAAGAAGATGGCCTTCGTTGTCATATTCAAACACATACCTGCCATCGCCACTCCATTCATCATTGCTTGTGCGGCTATAATAAGTCATCTCAATGCACAAGCCTTGCTCGTTGTACGCATACTCCGTCTTGGAAACAAGATACCATTGGCCTTCCCAAATGTTTGAAATCACCTGTGTACAAAGTCCTTGGGCGTTGTAGTAATAGTCGGTCTTGTAATGGGGTTGCCATTCGCCTTCAACAAAGTCATAATATACTTCGGTTTGGAGCAGGCCGTTCTCGTATTCGTAGGCCCTTTTGGCCGATTCTATCCATCCGTCAAAATAGTTGTATCCAATAAACAAAGTAAGGTTTCCGGCTTCATCATACTCATTGATGCGTTTTGTATTTGGTTTCCAAGTATTTCCCGACAGGTAAGTATTGATGGTTTCCACTATCAGGCTCTGTTCGTTGTAGGTGTATTCGGTCTTGTTTGTCTGTATTCCGTCATAGTGCGTCATCGAAGTCAAACGATTTTGCTCGTCGTAGGTGTTTTCGAAAGATTGTTCGAGATGCCATGAGGTGTTAGTCGGATAATAACGCATCTCTTTGGTGCAGTTGAGGCGGGCGTCGTATTCATACAGGATTCTAACCTCCTCCCCTGTGACGCTGTCCAGTTTCATAGTGAAAAGGTTTTCGCGACCGTTCATTTTCTTCACCAGTTCCAGGCTCTCTTCCCAAGGTCTCTGTTTGGATTCTTTCCTGAAAGGTTGTGCCGAGGCCGACATGATGCAGCACAACAAGGCTGCAATTAAAATGGCGTTTTTCATCGTATTAAAGATTTGAAATTCATATTTGCAAAAGTATAGCAAAAAATCGCTGTTTTTCGAGTCCAAAGTTAATTACAAACTTTTCCAAAAATTCTTTGTTGATTATCAATTGGTTGAAATTATTGATTACAAAGTTTTCATCTAATCCTATGCCGCTTTCGCAACTCTTTTTCGTTTAAAAAGTGACCTAAATGTTATCGCCAGTAACGGTAATACAGTTCCATGAAATGTCGATCGGTGCAGTATTTCCGTGAGGGCTTTTCTTCCAATCTGGAATTGTTGTAAAACGCAATGTTGTTGTTTTGGGCGTCAACGATCATTAACCCCATAAAGGAAAAGGCGTTTGTATAGCTGTCATCAAGAAACAAATAGTAATAGCCGCCCGAAGCCATACTATAGGCCATGCTAGCAGCTAATGAAACGGCAACACTTTTCATCAAGGCTCCCCAATCGGTTGCAGAGCGTTCAAATCCAGTTGAATAGGTAATCAGTCCAAACCGTTTCCCTTGTGCGTCCAATATAGAGTCAATGATTGGGGGAATTGGAATGAAAGCGATATCCTTGTTGTCGAATGCACGCCCCATAATTTGTCGGATTTCATCATTGACTTTTAGAAGAATCGTTGTGTCTTCAATGTCAATGACTCCAGTAATGTCTATGTTTGACTGGTTTTCCAAAAACAAATCGATGTTCGTTCTAGTCAACAATGACAAAGAGTCACAGAACGAGCTGTTGCTATGCTTGTCTAAAATGTCAATGTCGCTTAAACTCGGAAAGCGTTGCACATCGGCGATTTCCTGTTTCGGCAATTTGGTGACAAAACCTTTCTTGGTCGTGCAGGAAGAAAACGCCAAAATCGTCAGTGCAAAAGCGAATAATAATGTCTTTTTCATCGTATTAAAGTTTTCAGTTAGTTTTATTCAATTGTCCACAAAGGTAGAGCAAAAACCATTCGGAAATCGTATTGTCAAGCCCTTGTTGGTCTTTGTCCCTATGATTTTTTCAACTCATCATTGATTTTCAATATATTAACTAAAACCAACATCTGGTTTTGTCCCTATGTTTTTTGTTGAAAACGGGGCAAAATAACTTCATTTTTATATCGGGAAGTAAACACCGATGCTATAAAGCAACATGAACTTGGTTTTTGAATAGTCGGGATTAAGCGCAGGCCCTTCGTCTACCCTATAGCCCATTCCGATTTGGAACTGGAACACCTTTGGTGCACGGAAGGTATAAACCGGACCAACTACAGATTGGGTATGAGCGTTGCCAAAACCCTGGTGCCAATAGGTCAATGAAAGCATGGAACTATTGATGAAGGGCTTGAAATGGTAGTTGATGGCCGCGCCACAACTGAACAACCCCGCGCCAGCCTGAACACTTAAATGATTGCCAAGCATAAACTCAAAGTCGGCACCGACCAAGCCACCTCCGCCTTGAAGTACACCCGCCGAGATAGACATTTTCTTCTCACTGGGAACACGTTGCGCCATCAATTGAACTGAAAACAGGGCAACCAAAACGATTAAAACATATTTTTTCATGATACCTAAGATTTAATTGTTGATTGATTTTAGATTTACCCTGCAAAACTATAACAAAAATCAATGAAAAAATCAACCCAAAGGCCAAGTACAAGTTTTCCATTTTAATACTTGTTGAAAATCAACTAAATGCAATAACGAAATACAAGTTTTTGTTAATCCAAAAACGAGGAAAACGAGGCGTTTTCGGTCTTTTTTCTG
>CACXXW010000095.1 GCA_902771635.1 uncultured Bacteroidia bacterium
CGCCGTCGCCGAGGTACTGTTGCTTGTCGAGACCGAAATCGACGGTGCGATGGGTCACGAACATGTCAGTCTCTTCGAAGCTGCCTTCGTCGAGCAGGAGGGCGATGCGTTCGCGGGCAGTCATTTTGCCCTTCGCATGTTGGGAGTCGATGCGCTTCTGGCCACCGCCGAGACGGGCCTCGTTGCGTTTCTCCAACAATTCCTGGATTTTCTGTTCAATTAACATGGTTATATTTGTATTGATTATTACTTGTTTTTAGAGCGTGGTTTTGGGGCAATTAGCTATTAGCCATTAGTCGCTGTCAATGCGAGCTAATAGCTAATGGCTAATAGCTAACAGCGATCACTTGTTCTTGTTTTCACACAGTTCGGTCAGCACGCCGAAGGTCGATTTCGGGTGCAGGAAGGCGATGCTCAGGCCTTCGGCTCCGCCGCGTGGGGCTTGGTCGATGAGGCGGATGCCCAGTTCCTTGGCCTCTTCGAGGTGACCTTCGATGTTCTCCACGGCGAAAGCGATGTGGTGCATACCACCGCGACCGTTGTTGTTCTCGATGAACTTAGCGATGGTGCTTTCGGGGCTGGTGGGCTCCAAAAGCTCGATTTTGGTCTGGCCGCAGCGCAAGAAAGCGGTCTTCACTTTCTGGTCGGCGACTTCTTCGATGGCATAGCACTTGGTGCCAAGCAATTTTTCAAAGAAAGGAATGGACTCATCAAGGCTAGTGACGGCGATTCCAATGTGTTCAATGTGAGAGGGTTGCATAACTTATTCGAATAATTTATTGTTAAAAAATACGTATTTATTAAATCGGTGCAAAAGTACGACATTTTTTTGGGGATTACAAAGGAAATGTTGCACCTTTTTTGACAAATAAACTATTCTCGGTTAGGGTTTAAGATGCCAAGAGATAGCATGGACAAATTAAGAAGATTATCGAGAGGAATATCGCGAATGGGATAGGGTTGAGTAACCTATAGACTCAACTATTGTTAAATTATTGCTTGTTATAGATATCCTCAATGATTTGCCATCCCACACTCGATCCGAAATGATTGGGGTCTGAGAAGTTGTAGCAATCTGTGGTCATATCATTCTTTCCCGAATAATCGAACACTTTGTCCTTCCCGAAAATGTCCTGAAGAATGGCCAAATCTTTTGGGTTTATGCTAGGATGTGTATAACAATAAGCAGGAGAAACAACAACTCTATAATCAGTCTGATGCTTGTCGAAAACATCTTTGATATGGGTCAATTGTTTATAAAACTTTTCGTTTATTAGAGGTTCGCTTTCTTGTAAATCATCATCCGTCTTATGTTCGATTTGTTTCAGAAAAACAGCTCTGGATTTGGCAGTACAATTGGATAAACTGTCTTTTTGCGGTTGGCGGTAAATGTCAACAAGCCTCGACTTTGGCCCCCAATCATTACTGATAGAATCAACAGGGAATTCCACCATTGTTGGGTTTCTATACTGAATTACAGAAGAAACCCATTTTGATGGTTTTTGGGAAAACTGGTAAAACAGTTGGGACTGATATGCCAACTTTGATTGCCCTGAAAACTTATAATGCTTGATTTTCACAACGGATTTCGGCAATTGGTCTTTTGCAAAAGTACCGGGAATGTCGAACAATACAAATGCATTATTGATTTCGTTTCCATTATGGTCTATATAATCAATTTTTTCCTCAATGCCTGTCAAGGTCTCTCCCCATGCTTGAAACATAAACTGCCTCGATTCTTCCGGAAGGTAATGTTTCCAATGGTAAGTGTTGAAACCACAACACCGGGAACTTCCAAAAATGAAAGAGTTGTAATGATACACCGAATCGTTCCTCAAAAACAACTCCGTTGAAAGATAATCCCTATTGGTATCGTCAAAGTATTGTAGACTAAAGGGACGCAATGTCTTGAACGGATCTGTTATGTAATAAACAGCCAACAATACAAGTATTGGGAGACCTATAAAGAGTAATATTCTTATTAAATACCTTTTCATCATTAAAACTGGAAATAAATGAATGATTGGCTATTGCCTCCATACTCTAATATGATCAACACGATTGCCGCACTAAAAATCCATGCCAACCAGGATGGGATTTTTGGGCCATATTGTAATGCATGCTCTTTCTTTCTGGTAATCCATTCAATAACCATCATCATGGCAATTAGCAGCATAGTCTTTTTTGTACCGACATACATAAAAGGCTTACTAAACAAACTCTCATTGCACATTCCGCAAAAATACTCCCAGGCTTGCCCAATACTTCTAGACCGGGAAAGGACACGGCCTAAAACGACAAGCAGGAAGGTCAGCGACATCTGAAAACACTCTTTGATAGTAGGCAGGAAACGATCCTCCGCCACGATGTTGCGGTACTTCCTGTTTTTTCCTAAAAGTATTAGTGGAAGGAAAAGGATGGCGTGATAGGCTCCCCACGCGATATAGGTCCAATTGGCACCATGCCAAAACCCACTCACAAGAAAGATGACAAAAGTGTTTCTGACGATCTTGGCCTTTGATACGCGACTACCTCCCATAGGGAAATAAACATAGTCACGGAACCAGGTTGTCAGGCTGATGTGCCACCTGCGCCAGAACTCGGCAATGTCACGACTGAAATAAGGAACGTTGAAGTTTCGCATCAGCTTGATTCCGAATAGCTTGGCTGTACCTATGGCAATGTCAGAGTAGCCGGAGAAATCACCGTAGATTTGGAAAGAGAAGAAGACGGCAGCAAGGAATAGGGTGCTTCCGCTTTGTTCCGGGTAAGTAGCAAACACCTGGTCGACAAACGTCGCGCAGTTGTCGGCCACCACAATCTTTTTGAAAAGGCCCCAAAGTATCTGCCTCGTACCATCAACAGCGTTATCATAATTGAATTCGCGCTTTTTCAGGAATTGAGGCAAAAGGTTGGTCGCTCTCTCAATGGGGCCTGCCACCAGTTGGGGGAAGAACGATATGAATGCGAAGAAGGCAACAATGTCTTTCGTTGGCTCTATCTTGCCTTGGTATATGTCTATTGAATAACTCAAGGCTTGGAAAGTGTAGAACGAAATGCCCACAGGAAGGATAATCCTCAACAGCAATCCGTCTGTGGAGAGATTGAATAGATTGGCAAACTCTGTAGCGAAGAAGTCGTAGTACTTGAAAAGAGCCAGAATGCCAAGGTTGAGCACAATGTTTATCCACATCCATGTTTTGGCCTTTTTCTTGGTTTCAGCTTTTCCTATCAGCAATCCGCTGCCCCATGAGCAGAGCGAAGTGAAGGCAATGAGCACCAAGAAACGCCAGTCCCACCAACCATAGAAAATATAGCTGGCCACCACTACGAAAGCGTTCTGCAACCTCAATTGGTGCCTCGACTTGCTGATGAAACGGTCGAAGACAAACCAATAATGTAGGAAAACTATCGGCAGGAATAACGCAAACTGGATGGAGTTGAAGCGCATAGATGATTCGGTTTTGAGCGTGCAAAAGTAGGAAAATTCCTCCAACAACTGAAATGCCAAAGCTAATTATTACAATAGTCTATTGCATATTGTAATTGTAGACCTTCTCTTGCAATATGTTCACCAAAATATTGAGCCCCTTTGGTATTTAAATGCTCTGGATCTCTAAAATAGGTTGAATCAGGTACTTTAAAGCGACTATAATCTGCTACAAGTGTACTATCCCCTAATTCCGAACATAGCAACTGCCGATAGCCCTTGTCACTCGCCATATCTAAGATTTTGTACATGGGAGTGTTCAAGATAATAAACGTTTGTTGGTGGGCATCACAGTACTCCTTTATCTTGCGAAGGTTGTCGAGTTGATATGTGAAATGTGTTTTAAGATACTCTTCGGATAGTGGATTTTGGCTGTCGTATTCTTTTGCCCGTTCAATTGCTGTGTTGATTTGATTATAGGCAAGTGGATGGTTTATTGCATTATGACTTTGGGTTGAAAAATCACCTTCAACACCTTTGTAAGCCTCAAGATTCTTGTATGGAAAAGAAACAAGTATGTATTCCCAATATTCGATGTGGTTTTTATAGTTATCAAAGAATACGGAATAGTTTAAGATATTTCTTTTCTCCTCATCCCTTTTTAACAGCGCTTCAGGAACGTCTACTTCATCAAAAAAATAAGCCACCGACACCAGACCTGCTGCGAGTATGACCGTGTCAGGTTTATTCTCGTTATATTCAGTTGCCCACTTCAAGTTGTTCAGTGCGTCTCCAAAAGTCATCGCGTGGCCACATAGATTCTTAGAACCAGGGATTATGCTATCATTCCAATCGGCCCTTCCTACCGATCCTCCCAAAACAACCGTATGGATATCTTTGCCTAGGGTGTCTCTTTCCATAATATTGGGTGTTACCAGAATCCATACGATTCGGATACAAGCAATAGCCAAAATGAGTAATAGCCAGAAAAGACCAAAAAGCTTTATAAACCTTTTCATAGTCATTGAATTAGAATTGGAAATAAACAAACTCTGCGTTGGCACTCGCACTAAAAATCACAATGGCCAAAGCCAGCAACATATCGAGAAACACAATCCTAAAGGTCTTGTTCGTGTAGTCTTTAGACTCGCGTTGTATGGCAAATTCTTTGTTTCTGGTGAACCATTCCAAGACCAGCAGCACCACAATAGACAAGATGGCATACCAGGAAAGCGTTGAAAAAGGGTTGACGAAAGACCAATCTCCATTTACCATGCATTTGAAAAACCGGATAATGGATGGTACTCCTGCGGAGAAGATGATAATATGACCTAGAGCCATCAGGAGATGGGTTCCAATCATCCCTAAAAAGTCCTTAAATTGTATGCAACCCCATCGGCCAGGCTTGAGCTTTTTGTTCTTTCCAAACTTCCCGGTAAGTATGAGCGGTAAGAAAAGCAAACTGTGGTAAACACCGAACAAGACATAGGTCCAATTCGCCCCGTGCCACATACCAATCACTATAAGGTTGATGCTGATGGCCAGGAAGATGCCCCAATTACCCCAATTGCGGAATCTGACATTGAGCGGCATGAACACATAGTCCGTGATCCAACCCGTTAAGGAAATATGCCAACGACGCCAGTATTCTGACACGTTGCGTGCCAACAGCGGATGGTCAAAGTTCTTCGTGATGTTGAAGCCCAAAATCTTACCCACACCAATGGCCATGTTGGAATATCCGTCAAAATCGGCATAGACTTGTATTGGCGATAACAAGATGGCATAAATAAGGTACCAAGAACTCTTTTCGGTATAAATAGACCATGCGTCATGAGTGATTGCTGCAATACTGTCGGCTATGACCATCTTGGTGAAGATACCCCATAATATCTGTTGGCAACCGTCCATGGCCAAGTTATAGTTGAACTGGTGGGCTTGGCGCAACTGGGGAAGGAACTTTGCGGGGCGGTCGATAGGACCTGCCATGATGGTGGGGAAGAAGGCAATATAGGTGGCAAACTCCAGAAAGCTCTCGCTGGGCTGGATCTTCTCGCGATGGATCTCTATCACATAGCTGATGAGCTTGAAAGTGAAAAAGCTCACACCAACGGGAAGGACTATGTTCAGCGTGGACCAACTGACATGCAACCCAACGGCATTAAGTAGTTTAGCGAAAGAACCAGCAAAAAAGTTTAGGTATTTGAAGTAAAACAAGAGTCCTATACCCAACACGACACCTAACGTGGTGAACCGCGATGCCGCTTTCGCATTACCGCGGTCAATGGCCTTGCGGATGAATCCGCCCAAAAACCAAAACGCCACCGTAATGGCCAAAAGGACTGGAAGCATCTTCCAATCCACGAAGCCATAGAAAAAATAACTGGCAAGCAATAGCCATAGGTTCTGTCGCGTGTGACGCTGTCGCATCCACGGCAGGAAATAAACCAAGAAGACTACTGCAAAAAAGGCTAAGAACCTAAAAGAGTTGATAACCATCGATTATTGCTTTTTGGCAATGATTGAATTCACCATCTCGCCCACATTGTTCCACTTCATGATTTCAAGAGAAGTGAACTTGATTCCAAAGGCTTTTTCGATGGCCACAATCAACTGGATATGACTCAGGGAGTCCCATTCCTCGATGTCGTCGGCAACGGAAGCATCGGTAAGGTGTACCTCATCTAAATCCAGCACGTCACAAAAGATTTCGTTGAGTTTTTCGTAAATTTCAGATCTTTCCATAACTATTTAATATTTTGATTCTTATTCATTTATAACGATTGTAATTTGTTTTTGATGTCTTCAGCAATCAATTCGGGCGAGAGCCTGTGCTGATGCATCACATAATCATAATCACCGGGCTTGGAGAAACGGTCTTTGACACCCAATTTCAAGAGTGGGGGATAGCCTCCCTCCTCAGCCAAAACGTCTGCAATGGCAGTTCCAAGACCGCCAACTATGTTGTGCTCTTCAGCCGATATGATCAACTTGCAGTTCTTGGCTTCTCTAACAGACTCGGTGTCAAATGGTTTCAACGAATGGACATCCACAAGCCGTGTTTCTATGCCTTGTTGAGACAGGATTTCGGCGGCTTGGATGGAGTAGCCCGTGCAAGCACCTGTGGTAAAGAGGCAGACATCCTGACCTTCACGGAGTATATTGTTTTTGCCAATGGTAAACGGGCAAGTCTCATGATAAACCGTAGGAGCTTGCGAGCCGCCTGTGAGTCGGATGTAAACCGGACCTGGGCAATTCAATGCAGCTTCAAAAGCCATGACGGCTTCGCCCGCATCTGCGGGAGACAAGACCGTCATTCCAGGAATCTGGCGCATAATGGCCAGGTCTTCTATGCAGTAGTGAGTGTTGCCAAAGTATTGGAGATAGAAGCCTGAATTCAAACCGACAAGGATAACCTTGTTTTGCATATAGCCTAAATATTGGCGGTCCATCTCGTAGGCTCGCATAGTAATGAAGGCGGCTTGGGCAACGGCCACACATGTATAGCCTTCTGAGGCCATGCCAGCAGAAATGCCCACAAGGTTTTGCTCAGCTATGCCTAATTCGGTGAATTTTTCGGGGCTTTGATAAATAAAACGGTCAAGGCTGGCTGCCACCGACATGTCGGCGGAGAGCACTTGTACATTGGGGTACTCCTCGATATGGTCAGGCAAATACATCCCAAATATGGCCGCAGCCTGTCCTGAGCCAGCATATTGTTGAACATTCATATTAGCCATTCTCTACCTCCTCTCCTAATTTGTTTTCGATAAATGAAACGCCTTTGCCCTTCACTGTTTCTGCTATGATGGCCATTGGACGGCCGTTTGGCTGTTGACTAAAGGCTTCGTGTAACTCGCTTACGGAGTGCCCATCTACCTGAATAACATCGAACCCAAAAGCTTTCAGTTTGTCTTCAAGCGGGGCGGTGTTCATCACTTCCTCGATAGTGCCATCAGCCTGAAGGTGGTTGTGGTCTATGATGACGGTGAGATTGTCAAGATGGTTGTGTCCAGCAAACATCAGTGCTTCCCAAATCAGACCTTCATTCATTTCACCGTCTCCGATGAGGGTATATATGTGGCTGTCAAGACCTTTGCGCTTGCAGGCATGGGCAACGCCAACGGAATATGACGTGCCAAGGCTTAGACTGCCCCCCGAGAAATCCAACCCTCTCGATAAGTTCCGTTTGGCATGGGCTACTATGTCACTACCGTTCTGCTCAAATGAATCGAGGTCGGCTTTGGTCATGATTCCACATTCATACAATGTGCAGTAGTGTGCCAAAGCGGCGTGACCCTTACTCAGGATGACCCTGTCACGATGCTCCATGTCGTTTTTGTCAAAAGAGACAAAGCAGGAATACAGC
>CACXXW010000096.1 GCA_902771635.1 uncultured Bacteroidia bacterium
CCACCCTGACACTTATAGAAACCACTGATACTCACGGTCGTTACGATGAATTTGCAAACGATGCACATCTCATCAAGCAGATGAAGAATGAATTGGGTAACAGACTCATCTTAGTGGACAATGGCGATGATATGCAAGGCACACCGTTCCAGTATTGCTCCAACCAAGATGCTGAACATCCTAACCTGGTTTCGCAAGTACTCAACTTTTTCCCTTACGATGTGGCTTGCGTGGGCAACCACGACATTGAAGCTGGCCGCAAAGTGTTCGACCGCGTGTATGGCGAGACCAAGGTGCCAGTCTTAGCCGCCAATGTCATTGATGAAGCTACGGGGGAGCCCTATTTCACACCTTATATCGTTATAGAACGCGAGGGTTTCAAGGTTGCCGTACTCGGCCTATTGACTCCCTATGTAGTCACCTGGGTACCAGACAGATTACGTCCTGGATTACGCTTCGAGCAACTCGAAGCCGCTGCCGAAAAATGGGTAAACCTTATCAAAGACACAGAGCATCCTGACTTGATGGTGGGCTTGTTCCACTCGGGTTGGGAACCACAAGCACAAAACCTTCCTGAAGGCCATCCCCTTGGTCGCGAAAACGCAACGAAATGGGTTGCAGAAAACATTGCTGGTTTCGACTTGATCTTCTATGGCCACGACCATCGTGCCCGAGCCGAAAAGGTGACAAACCCCAATGGCGAGCCCGTGTATGTGCTCAACTCGGGCAATCGCGCCCAGGGAATAGCCAAGGCTGAAGTGAAGCTAAAGAAAGGGGAAAAGCCCCAAATCAGCGTTGAACTAGTGCCTACTGACGGTGAAGAAAAAGACGAAGCCTTCCTGGCCATGGTTCAACCCTATCTAGACCGCTCCGAGGCTTTCCAACAGCGCGAAGTAGCCGAACTGCCCGTCAGCATTAGCAGTGATGAGGCCTTCAACGGGCCTTGCCTATGGGTCGATGAGATTCATCGCTGCCAGTTGGAAACCGTCGAAGCCGAAGGCATCCATGCCGACATCTCGATGGCAGCGCCCCTCAGCGGCGGTAAGACCATCGAAGCGGGAATGCTGAAAGTCAAGGACTTCTTCACCTGGTATCCCTTCGAAAACTCCCTGGCCGTCATGGCCTTGACAGGCAAGGAAGTGAAAGACTTCCTTGAATATGCCTACGAGATGAAGAGTCCCATCTACAACTTTGACTGCGCTGCGGGCATTCGCTACGAGGTGACCGACAAGAACCCCATGGGCGAACGCATCAACATCCTCGGCATGGCTGACGGCACGCCCTTCGATATGGAGAAGACCTACAATGTGGTGATGAATTCCTACCGCTCGATGGGTGGAGGCAACCACCTCATCAACGGCATCGGATGGGCGCAAGAAGACATCAAGAACCATGTCGTTTGGCAAAGCGAGCGCGACCTACGCTCTCTTTTCATCGACTGGGCAATGAAAAAAGGTGTGCTTGACACGGAACCGTTGAACTGCTGGACGATTAAATAACGGACACGCTTCGCGTCACTGCGAGGCACGAAGCAGTCCAGATAAAGAGTTTATTCCCTGGATTGCTTCGTCGTTCCTCCTCGCAATGACGCAAAGCGACGAATAGATGATGGATAATGAGAGAAGAATTCCTATACTACATTTGGGAGAATCGCCTGACCGACAAGGACTTGAAGACTACGGAAGGCGAAGCAGTTGAGGTGGTGGCAACAGGTTACCGCAACACTGACTCGGGTCCGGACTTCCTTGAAGCCAAAATCCAAATCGGCGACAAACTCTGGGCTGGGCATGTGGAGATCCATGTGAAAACCTCCGACTGGAACCGACACGGCCACCAAACCGACAAAGCCTACAAGAACGTCATCCTTCATGTGGTATATGAAAACGACCTACAAGTCAACGACATCCCTACCCTGGAATTGAAAGGACATTTCGATGAAAGCCTCTATGCACATTATCAGAGACTTATTGCCTCCAAGACTTGGATCCCATGTGAAAAAACCATTACACAGGTGCCCGTTTTCACAAGGCTTTCGTGGCTCGACCGTATGACCGTGGAACGTTTGGAGAGCAAGTCGGGAGCCGTCACCAAAATATTGGAAGGCAACCAATTCGATTGGGAGGAAGCACTTTATAAACTACTGATGCGCTATTTCGGCTTGAAAGTCAACAATGAGGCTTTTGAATACTTAGCCAACATTTTGCCTTTCAAGACCTTGCTGAAACATGCCGACAACCTCGCACAGGTGGAGGCCATGCTTTTGGGTTGCGCAGGATTCCTTGAAGACAACTTCACCGAGGAATATCCTCTGCTGCTCAAGCGCGAGTTTAACGTGATGAAGGCCAAGTTCAACCTGCTGACCATGCCTCCAGAGAGGTGGCGGTTTATGCGCATGAGGCCATCGAGTTTCCCTACAATTCGTTTGGCACAAATGGCGCAACTCATCCACAAAAATAGCTGTCTGTTCGCCAAGATCAAGTCTGCAAAAGATACGAATGAAGTCAAGGCTTTGTTTGATGTTAAGGCATCGGAATATTGGGAGACGCATTGGCGGTTTGAGACGCGGCTGCCTAATCCCCCTGACCCCCTTAAAAGGGGGAACCAAAGCAGCCGTAAACCGAAACATTTAGGCGAAACAACGGCTGACGTTTTGATCATCAACGCAGTCGCCCCACTACTGTTTTGCTATGGCAAACTCCACAAAGATGAATCGGTGTGCGAGACCGCTTTGCAATTCCTGGAAGACACTGGAGCAGAGGACAATACCATCATTAGGCATTACGCCTCATGTGGCATCACGGCGGAAAATGCCATGCAGACACAAGCTTTGTTACACCTTTATTCCTATTTTTGCAAGCGCAAACGGTGTTTGGAATGCCGTATCGGGAATGTGCTGTTGAAGTAACCGACCAAAACCAATGAAGAATTTTTGGAGCATCAATATTGATCGGAAACGAGTCTTTGGATTGGACTTTTTGAGGGCTTTCGCCATTTTTTGCGTGGTGCAAGGCCATGCCGAGCGAATTCTGTTCGACACGCCCCTCGACCGCTTCACCGACATGCCCGTACCTCATGGCGTTGACATCTTCTTTGTAATGACTGGCTTTCTAATTGGCAAGTCTTTCATCTCCCATCTCGAAAAGCACGACAATCACATAAGCCGTTCCAAGACCCTTACTTTCTATGTTCGGACCGCGTTGCGCATCTTGCCCAACTACCTCTTCATCCTGTTTGTCAACTATCTTTTGGTTCAGCTCAATGTCATCGAAGGCGATGTCCACACCTTCCCGATATGGCGTTTTGCCACCTTCACCCAAAACCTGTTCACACCTTTCTGGGGGTTCTATTGGGAGTCGTATTCCCTACCCGTACAATGGTGGTTCTACATCTTTTTCCCGCTCCTATTGATGCTCTTTTCACTCTTCGCGAAACCGAAAAAATACATTCCGTGGCTGTGCCTTCTTTTCATTGCAGCATCCATCGCCTTCCGTCTCTCTGTTGCCGACCAGGTCCACGACCGCTTCGGCTGGGATATCTGGATTCGCAAGACGGTGGCTTCTCGTACCGACAACATCTACTTAGGTGTGCTTGCCGCTTGGATGATGTGCTATTATCCCAAGCAATGGGAGCGACTCGCGGTGGCCAGTTTCATCATAGGTGTAGCCTTGTTCATTGCCACGCGTATCATTCCCCGTACTCCAGGTACCTTCTATTATGACGCCTTATACCTAACAATTTCAGCCCTCGCCATCACGTTGTGGTTCCCTCTGCTCTCAAAATGGAAATCATACAAAACCCGTTGGGGCGGCATCATTTCACGCATCAGTGTGCTTTCCTACGCCATGTTCCTCACCAATCTGTTGCTGCTCCAAGTCCTTGAGCACAGCTTTCCACAATTCGTGAGCCGTTACGCCATCGCCTATCCCGTTTATTGGTCATTGGTCTTTGTAGCGGCATACATCCTTTTTGTCTTTGTGGAAAAGCCCTTCGTGAAACTAAGAGATAAAATCACCTTTTCGTAAACAATACTAAATTAATCAAATATCATGAAAAAATCCATTTTTACCCTTCTCTTGGCCCTCTGCTTCAGTGCAATGTTTGGCCAATCCAACAATCTTCAACATGTCATCGTGATGATGACCGAAAGTTACGACGATAGCCAGCTGTCGCAAAAGACCGCTTTGATGACCAAGGAGCAACGCCGCGACTTTGTCATCGCCGAAAGAAAAGCCTTCTGCCAAGCCTCGCAAGCACAAGTGCTTGATTTTCTTAATGGTTACAAGAGCGAGAACTTGGTCAGCGACTTGAAAACCTTCTGGTCGTTCAACGGCTTCAGCTGCTCGACAAGTGCCGAAGTTATCGCACAATTGGCTGAACGCAAGGATGTTGCCATGATTATCCCCGACGAAATGCGTCAGATGATTCCTAGTAACGAAATGGCTCGTCCTGTCACTACAAGAGCCAATGCGTGGCATGTCGACAAAATCAATGCGCCGGCGGTTTGGAACTACAACGGCACGGGTTATACGGGCAACGGCGTCATCATCGGCCACATCGACACGGGTGTCAACTACAACCATATCGACATCGCCAACAGCATGTGGGACGGCGGAAGCGAGTTCCCGCACCACGGCTATGACATCTTCTATCAAGACAACGACCCCATGGATGACGATGGTCACGGCACCCATACCGCTGGCATCCTTGCTGGACAAGGCACAGCAGGCACCCAGACGGGTATCGCCCCAGGTGCCAAAATCATGTCCATCAAGGTTTTAGGCGAAGATGGTCAAGGTGAAGCCACCCACCTCATCCAAGGTGTTGAGTTTGCCTTGGAACACGGTGCACACATCCTCAGCCTCTCGCTCAGCGACGTAGGCGCTGGTCCCTGTTACTACTACCGTGATGTCTTCACCACCTGCCTCGAGGCGGGCGTGGCGGCTGCCGTGGCTTGCGGCAACGAAGGCCAAACGCAATACACCTTCCCCGTTCCCTTCAACATCAGTGCTCCAGGCAACTGCCCTCCGGCTTGGCTCCACCCCGACCAAAGGAACCTCATCGAAGGCGGTCTGACCTCCGTCATCAGCGTGGGTGCAACCGACTCCAATGACGAGCGCTGTGGTTTTTCCTCCATCGGCCCCACAACATGGGCCGCTGGATCCAATGTCGGCAACTACAACGACTACCCCTACGAAAACGGCAACGTCAACCAACCTGGCTTGATCCGTCCCGACATCTCTGCCCCTGGCGCCAACATCACCTCGCTGAACTACCTGACCACCAACGGCTACACTGAATTAGACGGTACCTCAATGGCCACGCCCTGCGTGGCTGGCGTGTTGGCCATGCTACTTGAGGCTAATCCTGAACTATCTCCCGCAGAATTGGATTCCATCATCGAGCTCACCTCGGTGCGCGTCGGCAACACCATGAAAAACAACCGCGTAGGCTCTGGTCGTATCGATGCCTTGTCTGCCATGAACGCATTGTTCCACCATGGTCCGACCCACCTCACCGCCGACTTCGACGGCGAGCAGGTCATCCTCAACTGGACAGCCGCTCCCGAAGGCATCTCCTACGATGTCTATCGCGACGGCATGCGCATCGCCAACAGCCTGACAGCGACCACCTATACCGACCACATCAGCTACGCGGGCTCCTATACCTATTATATTATCGCCCATCTGGAAAACGACATGACCTCACTTCCCTCCAATTACGTCACCTTGACAAAGGTGGTTGAAATTGAGGCCGAAGTCATCAACAACATGCGCGTTTCCTTGTCGTGGAACATGCCTGCGGGTATTTATGACGGCTTCGAGTCGGGCGACTTCTACCAAAACATGTGGATCAACGATGCCACCAGCCCTTGGGTCGTCACCACCACACAACCCAACACAGGCACGTATTGCGCCAAGTCGACCAACACGGGCATGTTCTCCAACAGCAAGATCTCGCTGGCGGTCAACCTGCCCACTTCATGTGTTGTAAGCTACTATGCCCGTGTCAGTTGTTTCCCGCTCAACGGCTGTGGCTTCTTCATCGACAACGTGCAATATGGCGAGACCTTGAAGGATGAAGTGCCGTGGACACGCTACACCGTGGCCATCGGTCCCGGCAACCACATCCTGGAATGGAAATACGCCAACCAACTCGCTGAGGGCGAATATGATAACGCCTTCTACATCGACGACATCACCGTGGGTAACACTTACAGCATCTACCGCGCCAACTGCGACGGAAGCAATGCCGAGCTGATTGCTTCAAACATCGCTGATGCCCATTATGTGGATTACGGTTGGGATGCATTGCCGATTGGACAATACAAATACGGCATCAGCACTGATGGTGGAAACACCGTTTCGTGGTCGGAATGTTTGGAAAAGGATGTGTTGGTCGTTGATGAGAATAACACGATGGAAATCAAGGTTTATCCTAATCCTACTTACGGTATCTTGTTTGTAGAGACGTTGCGCGCAACGTCTCTACAGGCGGAAACCAAATATTTCATCACCAACGTGACAGGCCAAACGCTGCTTTCAGGCCACATTACCGATGAAACCCAACAGATTGATATGACGGGTTTGGCAGAGGGATTATATTTCGTTAGGATTCAAGGGGATGAAGGGACAGTGATGAAGAAGTTTACTATTACAAAGTAATTATCGATCACGCCTTGCGTCACTGCGAGGCACGAAGCAGTCCAGATAATAAAGCTCTTCATCTGGATTGCTTCGTCGTTCCTCCTCGCAATGACGCGAAGCGTCGACAAGATTAATCCTCCTCTTCGAGGAAGAATATCTCCTCCACCGGTTTCCCGAACACCTGCGCCATCTTCAAGGCCAAGACCGTGGAGGGCACATATCGCCCTGATTCTATGGCATTTATTGACTGTCGGCTCACACCAATTAGTTTGGCCAAATCCTCTTGTGTGAGGTTCTTTTCGGCTCGTGCCACTTTCAAACGATTCTTCATTGCGCGCCTCCTTTGTTGAAACGGTGCACCTCTATTCTGAACTTGATGATGAACAAGATGAGGAATACGAAAAACACCAAATACGGCACATAGATATAGGTGATATGAGGCTTTGGGCACGAAGATAATGCACAAACTCATCCTCAACCTTTTCTTTTGAGAAGCCGATAAACAACAATCCGATGGTCAACACAGGCATAGCGATGGAGAGGATATTCGTGTTAGCCAGTCGGAAGAAACTGTAACTGCCTTCATCGTCATCCTCGAGAAGGAGGACATCAAAAGACAAGGCAGGCATTTTGAATTCCAAGTCACGAATACACAAATACGCGACCACTGCCGCTATCGATAGCACCCATCCCATCACTTTGAACCAATGGGGAAACAAATAGTTTTTCTTCATAGTAGTTAGTTTTTATGCAAAAGTAAAGTAAACTTTCCAATTAGACAAATTAATTTGTCATTTTCTCGCAAAAAAATATTTCTCACGCAGAAATCGCAGAATCCGCTGAACCTGCCGGACGTAAACAATGCGTCGCTTTGCGCTTCATATAATTCAGCGAATTCTGCGTGAAATAATATCGCGCGATGCCAAGCAATCATTTTTTTCCTTAATATTGCAATTCATTTCCGTTGATATTTCAAACATTCACTATATGGAAAACGATCAATTCAAACTGCCCGAGAACGCGCAACGCGAACTGAAACCGGGCGAAGAGTATGAACCTATACTCTCGAAAAACAAGAAGTACCAGGAAGTTACGGTATGGTCGGTCTGCATCGGCCTGCTGATGACCATCCTGTTTTCGGCTGCCGCCGCCTACCTCGGCCTGAAGGTCGGACAGGTGTTTGAAGCCGCCATCCCAATTGCCATCATCGCCATCGGCCTCACGGGGCTGGCCCGCAAGAACGACGCCCTGTCGCAAAATGTCATCATCCAAAGCATCGGTGGCTGCTCGGGCGGTGTGGTGGCTGGCGCCATCTTCACCTTGCCTGCACTTTACATCCTGCAAGGCAAAGGCTACCAAATCGAGATCAACTTCTGGCAGGTGTTCATCGCCTCCTTGCTGGGCGGCATCTTGGGTATCCTGTTCCTCATCCCCTTCCGCAAATACTTCGTCAAGGAGCAACACGGCAAGTTTCCCTTCCCCGAAGCTACGGCTACCACACAAGTGTTGGTCAGCGGACAGAAGAAAGGCAAGGACTCCTTGTTGCTGGTTGTCAGCGGCTTGATAGGCGGCTTGTATGACTTCATCGTCTCCACTTTCGGCTGGTGGTCGGAGACCCTCACCACCCGTATGATGGGTTGGGGCGCTGCCCTGGCCGACAAGGCCAAACTGATGTTCAAGGTGAACACGGGTGCTGCTGTGCTCGGCTTGGGCTACATCATCGGCCTGAAATACGCCTTCATCATCTGCTGCGGCTCCATGCTGGTATGGTTCATCATCATCCCGGGCATGAACCTCATTTGGGGCGATCAAGTCATCGACTTGATGAACACGGGCGTGCTGCAAACCATAGGTGAAATGGCACCTGAGCAGATTTTCAAGGACTATGCACGCCATATCGGCATAGGCGGCATCGCCATGGCGGGTGTCATCAGCATCATCAAGTCGTGGGGCGTGATTAAGTCTTCAGTTGGACTGGCCGCCAACGAGTTCAAAGGCAAGAAAGCCTCGGCCGAGCCCGTCGACCGCACCCAAAGCGACATCTCCATGAAGGTCGTTGTGATCGGCATCGTGGCCGTACTGTTAGTCACCTTCCTATTTTTCTGGTTCGGTGTGGTACACAACGTTTGGCATGCTTTGATTGGCATCCTGGTCGTGGCCGTCATCGCCTTCCTGTTTACGACGGTGGCCGCCAATGCCATCGCCATTGTGGGTAGCAACCCCGTGAGTGGCATGACTTTGATGACCCTGATTTTGGCCTCTTTGGTGATGGTCGCTGCCGGACTGAGCGGTCCCAGCGGCATGACCGCCACCTTGATTATCGGTGGTGTGGTCTGCACGGCATTGGCCGTTGCTGGAGCCTTCATCACCGACTTGAAAGTAGGTTATTGGATTGGCACTACGCCCAAGAAGCAAGAGATTTGGAAGTTCGTCGGTGTGGCCGTGGCCGCTGCCACCGTCGCTGGCGTCATCATGATCCTGAACAAGGCTTACGGTTTCGTGGGCGACGGTGCCTTGGTGGCTCCGCAAGCCAACGCCATGAGTGCCGTCATCGAACCCATGATGTCGGGCGGTAGCGCCCCCTGGCTGCTCTACGGCATCGGTGCCGCCATTGCCTTAATCCTCAACTTCTGCAAGGTGCCGGCATTGCCCTTCGCCTTGGGTATGTTCATCCCCATCGACCTCAACATTCCGCTGCTCATCGGTGGTGCCATCTCATGGTTCGTCAGCACCCGCAGCAAAGACCAGAAACTCAACGACGCCCGCTACAACCGTGGCACCCTCATCGCCTCGGGCTTCATCGCCGGTGGCGCTTTGATGGGTGTGGTGAGTGCCATCCTCAAGTTCTGCAATGTGGATGCCGTGGCGCGTACCGCCGATGGAGGTTTCTTCAACGAAACCCCATGGGCAGGCCTCATTGCCTTGGTGATGTATATCGCCATCATTATTTACATGATTTGGGACTCGAAACGGGCGAAGGTGGAAGAATAAAGTTCCTTCTTAAAACACCTATTACAGTAACAATGACCGCTTTAACTTATGTTGAGGCGGTCATTGATGTTTAAGTGCAAAAAAGACTTGCTATTTCTTGTATTTTGCAAAAAACAATTGTATTTTTGTAGCCCGTTTTATCGAATATTCAAAACTACAGCGTATATGAAAAGATTTACTTTGATTGTGGCATTGGTACTGATGGTAGCTATGCCCACGTTTGCCGAGCGCGTAACTTCGGAAACCGCCCAAAAAGTGGCCACCACTTTTTTGAACAACAACGGTGCAAAAGCCGCCCAACTGACCGATCTCACCAAAGAGGCAGGATTCAAGAACCTTTACATCTTCAACGGTAATCCAGGTTTCGTAGTGATGGCCGCCGATGACTGTGTGCAGCCCATTTTGGGGTATTCGCTGACTGGAAAATTTGTCGCAGAAAACATGCCCACCAACGTCAGTGGCTGGCTTCAAGGCTATAATGATGAGATTCAATATGCGATTGACAACAAGGTGAGCGCCTCTGATGAAACCACAAAACAATGGAAAGACTTGGCTGAAGGCAATACCAAAGCCGCACAAGCGGTGGCTGTGGTGAACGCCTTAGTGCAGACCACATGGGACCAGAATGGGTTTTATTATTACAGTGGCGGACAATTGCTAATGTTTGAATTGTACAACAATCTGTGTCCTTACGACAGCAATGCTGGAGAACGGACCGTCACTGGTTGTGTGGCCACCGCCATGGCACAAATTATGAAATATTGGGGATATCCTTCGCAAGGCGTGGGATCACATTCATATACGCCTTCCACCCGACCTGATTTAGGAGTACAATCCGCAAACTTTGGAGCGACAACTTATCAATGGAATCAGATGCCCAATGAACTGAATTCTTATTCGACATCAACCGAAATCAACGCAGTCGCCACCTTAATGTATCATTGCGGTGTATCTGTAGATATGATGTATGACATTAGTTCCAACGGAGGTAGTGGGGCCTATTCTGAAGACATACCTTACGCTTTGGTTCACTATTTTAACTACAAAACCACTGTAAATTTCAAATATAAATCCGATTATACTAATAACAATTGGATAAACCTGCTCAAAACAGAACTTAACGCAGGTCGTCCTATTGAATACAACGGCAGGGGAAGCGGCGGGGGACATGCTTTCGTTTGCGACGGCTACGACAACAGCAACAATTTCCACTTCAATTGGGGCTGGAGTGGTAGCAACGATGGCTTCTATGCCCTGACCAGTCTTGTTCCCGGCAGTGGTGGCGCTGGTGGTGGTAGTTATGATTTCACCAACAACCAATGTGCTGTATTTGGCATTGAACCAGGTTCTATGGTTCCTGCCCCGACCAATCTCACCTATACACTTAGCGGATCACAGGATGTTACCCTGAGTTGGGGAGCGTCAAGCGGTGCTTCAAGCTATAATGTATACCGTAACAACAACCTCATCGGCAATACCACTTCCACAACTTATGCTGATACTGCTCCTTTTGGCACCAATGACTATTATATCCGTGCTGTGGATTCCAATGGGCAACAGTCACTTCCTTCCAATACGGTTACTGTTACAATAGATTACCCAACTCCCGTTGTTGATGATTTGGCAGCTACCTTATCGGGAAACAATATCAACCTATCATGGACCGCCCCAGAATGGTGCTATCCGGAAACGCCATCAGCAACGTTGACTTATGGTGCCGACTCGCCTTATGGTTCAGTTGGAACAGGAAGCACAGGTGGTTCGTTCTATTGGGGGAATAGACACCTTGCCAGCGATTTGACCGATTACAACGGTAAAGCCCTATATAAAGTCTCCTTCTATGCTAATGACCCCGGTGCTTATGAATGTTTTGTTTTCAGAGGCACTGGTGTATACAGTTCTTACAATTATCCAAGTGAAGAAATAGCACACTTTACAACAACGGCATCGAATACAGGTTGGATAGACATAGATTTTGATGAAACCGTTGAAATCGATAGCAGCCAAGACCTTTGGATATTCATCTATGATCCAACAGGAAGAGCATACCCCGCCTCTTATAGTATCTTCACAGAGCACACCAATGGTGGATACTGCTCATCAAACTATCCTATTGCAACCGTATCAGGTTATCTTCCTTCAACCTATGGCAATGCAGCATGGCTCATCAAGGCCTATGTCACTGATGGCACCTATACCTACAATTTGTATGATGGGACAACTCAGGTGGCCTCCAATATCAACGCCACAAACTACACAGTCAGCAACGCCGCTGGCAACACTGCCCACCGTTACACTTTGAAGACCAATTATTACGGTGGTGAAACCGAAGCTTCCAACATGGCTGGTCTCACATTAGGCACAGCCTCATTGGCCTCATTGACCATGGCCGCCAACGACAAGATGACCGTCACCGAAAACAGCACACTTACCGTCAGTGGCGCCCTCAGCGATGTG
>CACXXW010000097.1 GCA_902771635.1 uncultured Bacteroidia bacterium
CCCGTCAAACCACCGCTCACAAAGAGCGTATCGTCGATGAAAAGCTGAATCTCCGGCCCTTCATTGTCCTCAGTGGCCTCGTCATAGAAACCACCGATGATGAACGAGTCGCAGTTGCCGTTGGCATCAATATCGTAATCGGTCGCATAATAATTGATCAAGCCTTGACCAAAACGATAGGAAATGTCGCGAGGGACAATGAAATTGATTTTGAACTTCCCACTTACAGCTTCAGCTTTACCATTGAAAATCATACTGTTGCGCAACTTGAAATTGACACCATTGGCAACAAGTTCGGTTTCTTTATCATACACAATCACACTCACCACGCCATTGAAATTGGAAGCCACATTGCCGTCCAAGTCCTTAACAACACCTTCAATCTCAACAGGTTGCAAGGCACTAATGGTGTCATGATAAACCGGATAGGTTCTCCAAGTGGTATCGTTGATTTGAATAGAGTCTAAGTCATAGCCAGGATATTTCCCGTTGATGCTCAAAGTCTCCACTTTCCATTTCGGGTAGGTCAAGTAAAGGGCTGGGTCGCCAAAGAAAACATAGCGTTTTTCAAAATTACCGCCATTGGTTTTCGCCATGCGGTAGATATCACCCAAACGATAATGCTCACCTCCAACAACGCGGAAGAGGTTGTTATACACACCTTTAGCGAAATCCATATTATTATTGCCATGAGTTACCCTTGAGGTGGTAAACATGGCAATCATGCCACCATATTGGTTGAGGAACGAATACTCGCCCAAAGAAGTACGTTGATGGTCATCAAAACGGCTGAACTCACAGGTGCCAGTAATCATCAGCGGATACATCGGTGCGTTGCGCCATGAGTCAACATCCTTGCGTTGCAGGATTTTCTCATCAGCCAACTGCACTTCGCCGCCGTGGCCGACATAGTTGAGAACCAATGTGCCTTTTTCCACTCGGCTGTTGATGGCGGCGTTCACCTCTGGAGCAATCTCACCGCCTGGCGCACTGATTTGCGGATAGGCATCAAGATAGATCTTATCGACCACCACGCCATCACCACCAACCCATTTCAGCATCCTTGCCAAACTGTCGGCATTCTGCACAAAGCCAGAGTTATCATCGCAGAAGAAGGTAAACTTGTTGCGCCAAGGTGTCATGGTAGTGGCATCTTTCACGATGTAACGTTCAATCTTGTCAACCATCTGTGAGGCTTGCTCCAAGGTCTGCACAGGAAAACGCCCGATACCGATGTCGGCCAAGGAACGACCAATGTCGCCTTCGTTTTCATCCATGAAGCCAAAATAATCATCGGTGACATAAGTGTATTGCATATCCAACGAAGCCACCGTCTCATAGGAAGGCACAAAATCGACGATACCATCCCTGTTCTTATAGTCGTAGGAGCAATCGCCCAAGAGCAACAGATACTTGATTCTGCGGCCTGGCGTGCTGTCGAGATAGAGCATACGACAAAAGTCGCGGATGGCAGTAATGTCTTTGGCACCACATGAAAACTCGTTGTAAATCAGTTCTGGGGTGGTGACATAGACGTTCAAGTCGGGATCAATTCGGTTGTGAATCGCCTTGAGCCGCTCTGCTTGCTCCATGAAATCGGCATAGGTCAGGATAACAAAGTCCACATCACGGACACCGTGAAGATTCTGGTTGTCAACCTTTCCGAAAGCCTTGGCCGAGCAATACGAACTGCCATCATAGGCAACAAACTCATTATTGCGATTTCCGGCCACCTTAAAGCTTAAGGTTGAACCATTGAGTTGGCCCTTAACCTTGACTGGAGTACGAGGGTCGCTCACGTCCCAAACCTGAGTCTGTTGGGAAGCGCCTGCAAGCCGATACTCGTATGTCCGAATAGACATGGAAGCTCCTGGATTGCGGAACAGCATCTGTCCACCCGTGAACGTCAGCTTTCGCCAAACGTTGGCAAGGACATAGTCCACATAACCTTCCGAAGTGGTAGAAGAGCCAAGCGAATTATGCTTCAACATGACATTCAGGTTATCCTTTGTAGGATTTGCCGTGACCCATCCTCCGACATCGTAGCCGAAAGGCCTCTCGGTCGATGAAGTTGTGGTTGAGACAGAATAAGTCGCCTTATTCACATTATCCAAAAGTACTTCAAAATTGGCAGGCTGAAAATTACGTCCCATCAAGGCTGTTTTCACCCAGCATGGAAGTGTGGTGACCGCATTGGGGAAATCGAAACTAATGGTTTTGGTTGCATAGTATTCCATCTTGTCGCCATAATAGGTACGACCTACGCGGAACACATTGAATTGGTCATTTTCATACACCTGATAGTCAAGGAATTGATTGATGACTTCATTAGTGTTCCCCGAAGGTTGGCTGGACTCGGCAATGCGTTTGCCTTGGCCCAAACCCAAGACAACAAAAGCGTATGCATAGTCATCAAATGCGTTTTGCTCATGAGTATAGGCCACACGGTCAGACTCGAGTTTCCAGCAAACGGGGCCGCGACCGTAGAAAAGGATATAGTCGGTATTGTCGAAGTGTCCATCGGACTCACCCGACACATAAATGGGCACCTCGACCAAGTCATCGGGACGGGAAACAGCATTCATTTCGGGTAGCACACCACCGCCGTTATGATAGATGCGGATTTGACGCGGGTCGACTTTTGAAACGTCGATACCCAAGTCGGTAAGGTCGGAAGCGGTCAACTTGTAGATGCCTGTTTCAGGAAGGCCTATTTTATACCAAGAACCTGAAGCCATCGCTGAACGACGGGAGTATGTCGGATTCGTTTTTTGTATGCTATAGTCTGGTGCGAGAGTCACCAAAAGCGTTGCCGACAGCAACTTTTCGTATTGATTACCTTTCTGGCGGAAGGGCACGATACGCACCGAAAGCAAGGCCTCATCACGTGAACGCATAGGCATGGCAGTCACCTCAAAATCAGTGTTAAAGACAAAGTCATGCGCCACTTGCATTTCTTCCATAGACAAGGTTTCGGCCTTGACATCCATGAGTTCCACCTCCACTTTCACTGCATCATCATAAATAGGATACGACTGGCAGAACAATGGCATGACACCTTCGTAAACGCCCGATTCCAAATCCATAATTAATAAGGTATCAGAGGCGATGTGTTGTTCAGCCACTCCATTCCATTGCAGGCGAACCGAATAGCTCATCCTCACCTGTCCTCTAAGCGAGGCAGGAGCCATAACGGCTAAAACCATCAGGAAAAGCAACCAATTGAAGCGTATTATTCGAAGCATCTTTCCATTTATCATTTAAGAATCAAATCGTTACAATTTAGTATTTCAATTATCCGTACTCTAGTTTTAAATCAACGAAAATACAACTTTTTTATTGCCAAACATCAAAATTCGTGCTGAAAAAGTTTTTTTTCCAAAAATGGCAGCCAATTCAAAAAAAGTCCATAAATTTGCGTGATTTTTTTGAAAATTTTCTGGATGGTGTACAATAAACGCCTTTCCTTTGAGTTTATAGATAACAAACTTTGAACAAAAATGTATAGAAAACAAGGATTCAAGACACTAGCTATCATCGTTTTGGCTGGTTTGCTTACTGTTTCATGTTCCAAACAGTCTTCACGCACAACGGGTTGGGCTTACAACGACGCCAACAACGGAGGCTTCGAAGTTACTGAGGTGAATGACCAAGAAATCGGCCCTGGCCTGATTGCCATTGAGGGTGGAACTTTCGTGATGGGCGCCACAACCGACAACCTGACCTATTCGTGGGACAACTCACCCCGCAAGGTCACCGTGCCTTCCTTCCTGATGGACCGCACCGAGGTCAGCAACGTGGACTACCGGGAATACATCTACTGGTTGAACCGCGTATATGGCCAAAACTATCCTCAGGTGGTACGCAACGCCGCACCCGACACCTTAGTTTGGCGCGACCGTTTGTCGTATAATGAACCCATGGTTGAAATCTACTTCCGCCATCCTTCCTATAACGACTATCCAGTGGTGGGCGTGACTTGGGTACAAGCCAACGACTACTGTGCCTGGCGTACCGACCGTGTCAATGAGCTGATGCTTGTTGATGCTGGCATCCTTGATTGGGACCCTGCACAGCAGGATGAAGAAAACTTCAACACCGATGCCTATCTGGCTGGCCAATACACTGGTAAGGTGAAGAACGGTAAGAAAGACCTCTCTAAGGGTGGTGATGGCGTGCGCAACATCCGTATGGATGATGGTATCCTATTGCCTTCTTATCGTCTGCCCACAGAAGCTGAATGGGAATATGCCGCTGTCGGTCTGGTGGGCAACACCAGCAACGAACTTATCAGCGAACGTAAGGTATATCCTTGGAACGGCGACGGTCTGCGTACCGACAACAAGAGATATATGGGTAGCTTCATGGCCAACTTCAAGAGAGGTCCTGGCGACTATATGGGTGTTGCCGGCAACCTGAACGATGGTGCCGCCCTGCCCGCTCCTGTCGGTTCCTACTGGCCCAACGACTACGGTCTGTACAATATGGCTGGCAATGTGGCCGAATGGTGCCAAGACGTCTATCGTCCGCTGTCTCACGAAGACGTGGCCGACTATAGCCCCTTCCGTGGTAACGTGTTTACCCGCAAGGCCGTGGATGATGAAGGTTTCCTGCTGCAGAAAGACTCCCTGGGTCGTATCCGCAGAGAGCCCATCCCACAGGAAGAAGCTGCCAAGCGTCAGAACTACCGTACGAGCTTCAACTCCAACTATGATGACGGTGACTACATGTCGGCCATCCGCAACCGTTGGAGCGATCCTCAAGATGACCAGAGTATGTTCACCAAAGAGATGTATGAAGCTGCCACGAATGAAAATCCCGGTACGACTCTCATCAGCGATGAATCGAGGGTGTACAAAGGTGGCTCCTGGGCTGACGGTCCCTACTACCTGAGCCCTGGCACACGCCGTTACCTCAACCAGAACCAATCCGCTTCGACCATCGGCTTCCGTTGCGCGATGAACAAGGTGGGCAGTTCCTTTGCAAAGTAAGTAATAGATTCTTTTTCATGATAGTATTGAAGCCGTTTGATCCGTCAGGCGGCTTCTTTCATTAAAACCCAAGGGCCCCTGATCCGGCGTTCCCTGAGAACCATCGAAGGGTCGATGGGCCCAAACCCATAACCAATGTTAGAAACGATATATCAAAATTACCTCAAGGCTCATAAAGTCACCACCGACAGCCGCAAGATTGAAAAAGACGCTGTCTTCTTCGCCTTAAAAGGCGAGAACTTCGACGCCAACGACTTCGCCCTGCAAGTGGCCGAGCAAGGTGTGGCCAGCCTTGTCGTCGCAGACAGGAAAAACCTGCCCATGCATGAACGTATCCTCGTTGTAGATGACGTTTTGAAGACTTTGCAGGATCTCGCCGCCTATCACCGCGCGCAGAGCAAGGCCATCGTGCTCAGCATCACTGGTACCAATGGTAAGACTACCACCAAAGAGCTTGTCTCGGCGGTGCTGGCCAAGAAATACAACATCATCCATACGATGGGCAACCTCAACAACCATATTGGCGTACCTCTCACCCTGCTGAGCATCGAGCCAAAGACCGAGATTGCTATCGTGGAGATGGGTGCCAATCACCCTGGAGAAATCGATTTCCTCTGCAAGATTGCCGATCCCGACTATGGTCTTATCACCAACATCGGGAAAGCACATCTGGAAGGCTTCGGCAGCTTCGAGGGTGTCATCAAGACCAAGACCGAACTGTATCGACATATCAAGGCTCATGGCAAGGCCGTATTTGTCAACCAAGGCAACCCGCTGCTTTGGGAGCAATCCGAGGGACAGGAACGCATCAGCTATGGCAGACATTGCGCGTCCTTCTGCCCTGTTGCTCCTGCTGCCTGCAACCCATATTTGAGCGTCGGCTGGAGGGAGCACCTCATCCAGACCCATCTTGTGGGCAGCTACAACTTTGAGAATGTGGCCGCTGCCATCTGCGTGGGGCAGTACTTCGGTGTGGATGAGAGCGCCATCATCGAAGCTTTGGAGGCTTACACGCCCACCAACAGCCGTTCGCAGGTGATTGAGACCGGAAAGAACCGCATCATCATGGATGCCTACAACGCTAACCCCACCTCCATGCGCGCTGCCTTGATTAACTTCGCCAGTATCTGCGGCAAGCAACACCTATTAATATTAGGTGATATGCGAGAGTTGGGCACGGCTTCCGAAGAAGAGCACCACAACATCCTTGGCTTGATGAAGGAGTTGAAATTCAAGGAGGCTTTGTTGGTCGGGTCGAACTTCAGCACTTATAATGAGAACCCTGATTGGAAGACCTTCGATAATGTCCAGAACCTATGTCAATATCTTGAAAGCAGTCCTGTTAGCGGAAAAACGATACTCGTCAAAGGCTCAAATAGCATACAATTGGGGAAAGTGTTACCAGTATTGTGACGGCCCTTCGACAGGCTCAGGGACCTGCAAAGGCTAAGGTCGTTGAGCCCGTCGAAACGCCGACCATAAAAAAATGATCTATGAAAGAAACCACCGCCATAGGCTTAATGTCGGGCAGCTCGTTAGACGGGCTGGACATCGCCCTTGTGCGCTTCCAAGAAGAGAAAGACAAATATCACTTCCTAATCTTGCAGGCCGAGACCCTACCCTATCCCGAATACTGGACCGAGCAACTCTCTGAAGCCTTCCACAAGCAACCCGAAGACTTGGTGCAGCTAGACATGGACTACGGCAAATATTTAGGCGAACAAGTGTTGGCTTTTGCCAAGAAACACAATGCCACGCCCGACTTCGTCGCTTCGCACGGCCACACCATCTTCCACCGTCCCGATGAGCATTACACCTTGCAGATCGGCGACGGGCAGGAACTGGCCAAGGCTTGTGGTTTCACCGTCATCAATGACTTCCGCAGCGAGGACGTTAGCAAGGGCGGACAGGGCGCACCGCTTGTTCCCATTGGCGACAAGTTGCTTTTCGGCGACTATATCTGTCTCAACATCGGTGGCATCGCCAACGTCTCCTATGACGAAGACGGCAAGCGTATCGCCTTCGACCTCTGCATCGCCAACCAAGCCCTCAATTATCTCGCCCAGATGAAAGGCCTACCCTACGACCGCGATGGCGAGCTGGCCCGTAGCGGCGAGGTCGACATCACGCTGCTGAAACAGCTGAACAGGCATCCTTTCTATGGGCAGTACCCACCCAAGTCATTGGGTAGAGAGTTCTTCGAAGCGAACCAGAAGGAGCTCTTGCAAGGTCTTTCAGTTTCCGATATGCTGGCCACCTTTGTGGAGCATATCGCCTTGCAAATCGCATTGGGAGTGAGTCATCTGCCCAAAGGGAAGATTCTCGTCACCGGTGGCGGTGCGAGGAACAAGTTCCTTATGGAGCGCCTGCAAGCCCGTAGCTCGCACGAAGTCATCATTCCCGACAAGATGATTATCGACTACAAGGAAGCCTTGGTTTTTGCTTTCCTCGGATTGTTGAAATTGGAGGGAAAGACCAATGTCTTGGCTTCGGTAACCGGTGCTGAGAGTGACAGTTGCAGCGGGAGGATTTGGAAGCCCTGCTAAAACATTTCGCTTCTTATTCATCTACAACAACATATCCGACAGCAAACGACTACAAACGACTGCTGTCGACTACAAACGTTTGTTCAACGGCTTTGTCTTGACAAAAGGTATTTCTTTGCGGTATAATAAGCAAAAGAATAAGAATATGGCAAAGAAAGACACCGAAACAAAACTTGAAATCACAATTTGTGATATCAAAGGCATTGACAGTATCAATATAGAATCTTTGATACATGTAATAAGAGACCAACAGGTAATGCTTGACTCTGATTTGGCGATGTTATATGGCGTTGAAACAAAAGCGCTTAATCAAGCCGTTAAACGTAATATCAATCGTTTTCCAGCGGATTTTATGTTTCAACTAACTAAAGAGGAAACAAGTTGTTCAAGGTCACAAATTGTTACCTTAAACGAAAATGAAATTTCTTCAAGGTCGCAATTTGCGACCTTTAACGATGAAGAGGTGCTTTTGAGGTCACAAATTGTTACCTCAAACGGAAGAGGAGGCAACCGTTATATGCCCTACGCCTTCACACGCAATGGCATCGCCATGCTCAGCAGCGTTTTAAGATCCGACACCGCCGTGGAAGTCAACATTCGCATCATGCGCGCATTTACCATGATACCGCAACTCGTTAATCACAACACGCAGATTATTGAGCGAATCTTCAACATTGAGCAGCATCAACAAGAGACAGATAAAACGATTAAGGTCATTCTTGATAGGATCGAGGACGTTAGCCCAAAACTCCTCCCCGAGCAAGTCTTCCCTACGGGCTGCGTCTGGGATGCGTGGACTTATATTTCAGATCTCGTTAGAAGTGCTCGACAAAGAATCATCCTTATCGACAATTATGTTGACGACCGAGTACTCTCCATGTTTACAAAGCGGAAAGACGGCGTTTTAGCGACCATCCACACCCGCTATAACGAGCAATTTCTCACCGACCTAAAGAAGCACAACGCCCAATACCCAGAAATTGAGTTCACTCAATTGCCTCAGCGCAATCATGACCGTTTCTTGATTATCGATGACAAAGTCTACCTGTTAGGAGCTAGTTTGAAGGATATGGGGGCTGGACTTTGTGCGGTTACTGAAATGGCTATTGCGCCGGAGGTGATTTTGGGGATGGTGGGGTGAAATTTGGGCTGGATTCGCAAAATCCTCATAATTTATTTCGGCCCAAAGTACAAAATCCTCAAATTGTTGAAACCGATGACAGCGAATGGAAGATGAATTGCCAGCCTGAAAGACATCCTGTCATTATTTGCTTTTAATGATTATCTCGAATTTTTCAATATGTTAACTACAAATTTCTTTCTTTTCCAAGTATCGTTTTAGTTTTTTCAACCGCAAATATAGGCATAATTCAAATACATTTTGTCGGTTTTTACAACTATCTCGATTTTCTAACAGTGAGCCTAACCTATTACAAAAAACGAACGATACAATTCCGATTTCTCAATGATTCAAATGCCGTGACCAGCGGAATCCAACCAAATTTTCGTGATTCCGACAAATTTCGTTTAGCTTACTAACCGAAAAATACAATAAATAGGTTATTCGATTAACCGATTTTTTAATAAAAACGGTTATTGTATTAACCTTTTTTATTATCGACCAAATCGCGAACATCCCTGATTCCTACATCCTTGCCGACATGATGGAACACCCCATAGGAAAGAAGCTGCCCTTATGGATTGTAGGACTAACCTATTAAGGTGGCATTAAAGTTTGTAGGCATTACACTGAATTTTGTATTTTTGCGTTCAATAAGAGTCAATGAAAATCCCGTGTTCAAGAAAATCCTAAATACCTTTGGAACCAAGATACTGGCTGCAGCCCTTAACTTCGCCATTGCCATTATCATCTCCCAGACCTTGGGCGATACGGGCAAAGGTACGCAGGCGCTTCTTTTGACTACGATCTCCTTCATCCTCATCTTCTCCGACATCATCTGCGGCGCAAGCATCATCTACCTTGCCCCACGCCATTCGTTCAAGAAGATTCTGGTAGCCTCCACAGTATGGGCCGCCCTCATTGCTGTGATTATGGGTTTCGCCATCTGGCTGTTCTATCCGAAGCTGGCGCCCGACTTGGTGGCACATGTGGCCATCCTGTCGTTCATCTCCTCGCTCAGCAACATCAACTTCCGCTTTTTGGTCGGCAAGGAAGAAATCAAAAAGGCCAACTACAACACGCTGCTCCAACCCGTGCTTTTGGCCTTGACTTTGGTCATCTATTATATCTTGTTGAAACGAACCGACATCTACGGCTATGTCATCGGGCTGTATGCCGCATACGGTGGTACTTTCCTGCTGGGTGTCTGGATGTTGCGCAAGGAATATGCTAACCTTCGTCAAGACACGGACAAGGATTACAAACCCGTTTTGAAAGACCTGTTCAAATACGGTTTCCTCAACCAGACGGGCCACTTCGTGCAGTTCTTCAACCTGCGCTTGAGTTACTATCTATTGGACAAATACATCTGCGTGGGACGCGTGGGAGTATTCTCCAACGCCCTCTCGCTCGCCGAGGCCATCTGGATTATCAGCAACAGCATCGCCCTCGTACAATATGCCCGCATCGCCAATGCCGGCGACCGAGCCTACGCGCAAAAGCTCACCCTCGATTTAGGCAAGATCTGTCTTCTTATCTCTGCCTTGGCCGTTGTGGTGTTGTGCCTGCTACCGCCTGCAATCTACACCTTCGTCTTCGGTCCCGAGTTCGGCGAGATGGCAGGGCTCATCCGCATCCTTGCTCCAGGCATCCTACTCTACTGCATTTTCCTCATCCTCGGACACTATTACTCGGGCACTGGACGTTATCAGATGAACACCTTTGCGGCACTCTGCGGACTGGTCGTGACTTTTGTCTGCGGCTTCACGCTGATACCTCGCTATGACGTCACAGGTGCAGCCATCACCTCGGCAGTGTCATATACGGTCAATGCTGTGTTCCTGTTTGTGTTCTTCATCAAGGAGTCACACTTCAAAGGCCGCGACTTCCTATTGACCAAGGGCGAGATACAGAACTACATCACTGAACTGAAACAACAATTCTTGAAACAACCTACCGAAAATGAATAAACTCCATAAATTCACCAAAGCCCTTGGGCGCATCATCAGGCATCCTTACCTGCTTAACCTTGTCCTTCAAGATGAGGGCAGCAACAAGGAAGACGTCATCCGGAAATATGGTCTCGCTGACGGCCTGCCCGTCATCGAAATCAACGAATTGTTCCTGGACTTCCATGAAATCGCAAAGCCTTACGCCTATCTCTCGGGTGCCACCATGCCCATCGATATTGCCTTGCTGCGCGCCTTGGCAAAACGTTATGCGGTGAAGGACTACTTCGAAATCGGCACCTGGCGTGGTGAGAGCGTGGCCAATTTGGCCGATGTGGCTGAGCATTGCGTCACTTTCAACTTGCCGAAAGAAGATATCATCAAGCAGACCGACAACCAGCTTTATGCTGATTTGCACAGCTTCTTCAGCAAGGGATTGGACAATGTGGAACAGCTTTATGGTGACTCTCAGACCTTTGACTTCGGCCCGCACTTTGGCAAGTACGACATGGTCTTTGTTGACGGCGACCACCATTACGAGAGCGTAAAGAAAGACACCGAAACCGCCTTCAAACTGTTGAAAGGTGAGCGCAGTATCATCGTGTGGCACGACTACGGCCTCGATCCCGAGACCATCCGATGGGATGTGATGGGCGCCATCCTTGATGGTGCGCCTGCAGAGAAACGCAAGCATATCTATCATGTTTCCAACACCTTGTGTGCCGTGTATTTGCCTGATGACTTCGCCACGCACAAGCTCGTGCCGTATGAGACGCCCAAGAAATACTTTGAAATTGATATTAAGACCTATAAAACCAAGTGATACACTAGACTGCTTCGTTCCTCGTAGTGACGCGAAGCGACAACTGAACAACTGATAACTGACAACCTGGATTGCTTCGTTCCTCGCAATGACGCGAAGCGACAACTGAACAACTGACAACTGAACAACTGAACAACTGATGAACATCCTGCACCTATTGAGTTGGTT
>CACXXW010000098.1 GCA_902771635.1 uncultured Bacteroidia bacterium
CTTGTAATGTGTTCTTCTCTTAGCGCCTCTGGTATGAGACTGTCTTCTTTTAGGATGTGCCATTTCTTTGTTATTTTAACTAGTTAATTACCAATTGTTATTTATCGTTCAATTTAATGTCTTTCAAAGCGGCCCAGCGTGGGTCGATGGTGTCGGCTTCTTCCTCTTCGGCGGGTGCTTCCTCACGGTTGAGCATCTCAATCACAGCGGGGTTGCACTGGCCCTCGGGATGCACACGGTGCATCGGGATGGCGAGGATGATGTACTCGTACACCAATGGGCGGATGTCGTATTCGTTCAAATCGGGCGAAACGACAGCCACATCATCCGACTCTTCGGCATTCTCCGTTCCCAACTTAAGGAAGAAGTCCTGCTGGCTCTCGATGTGCTGGTCGAACTCATCGGCGCAACGGTCGCAAAGCACGCGCACGCTACCGTTGAGGTCGAAGTGCAGCGTCAGCATGGTCTCCTGGCGATCGATATCCAACTTCACCGACACCTTTCCTTGCTGCACTTCGGAGTAATCCATCCCTGCGAAGAAATCGTTATTGATCTCATACTCAAAGGTATGGCTCCCAAGGGCAAGGCCGCTGACCGGAATCAGGAATTCGTTCTTCTTTTCCATTCTGCCTAAAAATCGGGCTGCAAAAGTACGGAATTAATTTGAATGTGTAACATTTGAAGTGGATTTTTCGCAAAATTCACTATTTTTGCCTCAACAAACTCACTGATTATGACACGCATCGAACGCATCACAAACATGGAATCCCTCTTCGACAAGAGCGAGGAGGTCGTCAAACGACTGGAAGCGGCCCTCAAGGACTTCTCAGAAATTGAGCACGACATCGCCAAGTTAGAGGCTTATTACAATTCGCCGCAGTGGCGCAAGGATTTCGAAGCCGATGAAGCTGGCAAGCTGCCCAAAGACCTCAAGCGCGGCGTCTTGAGCGAGGATGGCATCTACGACTTGCTGTCTGATTACCAATGCCTGAAGGACCAGATTAGGACGATTGAACAAGACTAGGATGGTCTGACTGATGCATTCAATTCTTTTTCAAAGCTACAACGCTCCGATAATAAAGTTCCAAACGAGGAAACGGAGGAACTTGCCGACGAGGAGCAAAAGTATGGTTCCCACGGGCTTGGTTTTAAAAAAACCGAGGGCGAGGGTGAAAACGTCGCCGATGAAAGGCACCCAGGCGAGCAGGGCGAGCCAAATGCCGTAGCGGTCGACTTTCTCTTTTTGACGCTCCATGGACTCCGGGCTCACCTTGAACCACCGCTCAATCCATTCCCAACGACCGATGCGCCCGATCCAATAAGTGGTGACACTTCCGAGCCAGTTGCCCAAGGTGCCGACAACAAGGCAGCCGATAGGGTTGTGCGTGGCCATAAGCACGGTCACATACAGCGCATCGGAGCTGAACGGCACGATGGTGGCCGCCAGGAAGGTGCCCAAAAACAGGCCCAAGAGACCGAGACTTTCCAGCCAGGACATTGGAGAGGAATTTTTGGCAAAATTATGGAAAAATCCTGTTTCGATTCCAATTGTCTCAAGATGAGACAGATGAACTGGTCACAAATTGTGACCGGTTGCGAAACTTGAAGCATTCCGCACCCTCCCCCAGGTGACATCAGTCCTGCCCCTTGCCGTCATAGCGGGCTTGACCCGCTATCTCCTAAACGGAAAGGGGATTCAGTTAGTTCCATTTTGGAACATACTGCCTCGGATGGCAAGACTTATCAAACACAGTTTTACAACCTCGACGCCATTCTTTCCGTTGGCTACCGTGTCAACAGCATCAATGCCACCATGTTCCGCAAGTGGGCCAACAATGTGTTGAAAGACTATTTGCTCAAAGGTTATTCCGTCAACCAACGCTTTGAACGCCTGGAGCAACGCGTAAGCAAAACGGAAGAGAAAATCGACTTTTTCGTCCGCATGGCCTTGCCTCCCGTGGAGGGCATCTTCTTCGACGGACAGATCTTCGATGCCTACACTTTCGTCAGCGACTTGGTGCGCAGCGCCAAAAGCCGCATCATCCTGTTCGACAACTACGTGGACGACACGGTGCTGACCCTACTCGACAAGCGAGACAACGGAGTGAGTGCACATATTTACACACGCAACATCACACAACAACTCGTCCTCGACCTGCAGCGCCACAATGCGCAATACCGTCCCATCGCCATCGATGTGTTCCAAAACGCCCACGACCGCTTCCTCTGCATCGACGACACGGTGTATCACATCGGCGCCTCGCTGAAAGACTTGGGAAAGAAATGGTTCGCTTTTAGCAGGATGGAACTCGCCACCGACGTGCTGCGGGGGAAAATGTGATGGGCAAAGATGAAACGACAATTCCATAAAACCGAGAGAGAAGAAGCAAAACAAAACAATGGAAATCTTTTCTGACACAAAACGGGAAAATCCGGCTTGGTTTAGGGGAAAAACTGTATATTTGCAGGTTATAATGACTTTTCTGCAATGAAGAATATTAAAGGAAAGAGTAACAATAATATGACACAACGCATCAACAAGTTTGAAATGAGAAGTATTAGAGTCATTGATGGTGTTAGTGGAATATTTAGAAAGAACAGCTATGGAAAGTAATAATCAAATAGATATTGTATTTAATATTGATTCTAGGGAAATTATTTCTGTTTTACCCACCGATTTTTCAATTCAAACCACGATTACTTCTCCACCATATTTCGACATGAAAGACTATGGGGTAAATAATCAGATTGGATTTGGCCAAACATACGAAAAGTATCTTGATGATTTACAAAACATTTTTAAAACGATTCTAGATAGAACAAAAGAGGATGGTACTTTATGGATTGTGATTGATACGTTTAAACGTAATCACTCCGTAGTCCCTCTACCTTTTGACCTTGCCAATAGATTAAAAGAAATAGGATGGATATTTCAAGATATTATAATATGGAAAAAAGACAAAACAGTACCATGGTCTTCTGACGGTTTTGTTCAAAGAAAAATTGAGTATATTTTGTTCTTTTCAAAAGGAATTAAATTTAAGTACAACAAGGATATTACAAGAGTTTATGACACACAAATATTAAAAAGGTGGTGGGTAAAATATCCGGAAAGATATAATCCCAAAGGGAAAGCTCTTGATGAAATTTGGGAATATCCAATCCCAGTTCAAGGTGCCTGGGGAGATAAATACATCCGCCATTTTTGTCCACTTCCAAAAGAGATGGTTGCCACCATGATATCATTAAGTACTGATGAAAATGACATTGTTTTAGACCCATTTGCTGGCAGTGGTGCTGTATTAGCCCAAGCCGCATACATGAACCGAAAATACATAGGTGCCGAATTGAACAACAATTATATAGAACAATTTAATAACTATTTGAAAGAAACTCTGACAAATGGTCAGAAAGAATACAATTTGATTAAATCCTCTCCAAATCAAACCAGTTTTGAAACTATTATTTGGAAATTGAGGGTATTGAAATATGGTCGGGTATTATTGAATGCTATCGAAAAGCAATTAAATACTCGAAACGGTATCATTATCGTAAATCCGCTTGAAATGCAAAATGATAAAATGCATGTCGAGTATATTATTGTTGTTGATAAAAACGCACAAACCAAGTATGAGGGACTTGCTTCTGAAATCATAAAGAAAAAACCGCTTTCTTTGTACGGCATCCTCCCAACTATTAAATATGAGGAACCTCAAAATATTGATACGAATGTATATTACAAATATTCCTCAACAAATACTTATTCTTATATTAAACAGCCAGAACTTTTTTCAAAAGCCAAGGTTTACAGCAACATAAAAATTGATATCAATGAACAACAATACGCATAATAATAGCAGACCTCGATCTAAAAAAAGAAAGAGAATGATTCTGACTCCAGAACAGAAGCAAGAACAAAAAGCGAAAAAACAAAAACAACGCGAAAAGCAGAACCATATTAATTCAATCAGAAGAATACTGATTAGCATGGGATTCGAAAGATTGATCAACATTTCTGGTTATAATTTCACTTTCGAAGATCGAACAAGTGAATTAGATGATGTATTTGTGCTTGAAAACATTGTGTTATTAGTCGAATATACTACGGAAAAAAAACCAGGGGATCATCTTCTGAAGAAAGATCATCTTTATCAACGGGTAAATGATAATCCAAAAAAGTTCCTTGAATTTCTAATAGATGATTTTCCAACAGATTCTTTTAACAACTATTATTACAACAACATAAAAACCAAATATCCTACGCTTGATATGCTTCAGGTGGGGATGCTGTATTGTTCAAGATACGACATTGAAAACGAGCATAAAAATGTTGTAACCAGCACCGTTGTTTTCTTTGATTATAATAAAGTTCAATATTTTAAACTATTAACGAAAGCTATAAAAAAATCTGCTATTTTTGAGTTTTTAAATTTCTTGAATATTGAAAATAAAAATTTCGCAGATAATATTTTAAATACATCATCAAAAAAAGCTTATAAAGGATATGTGCTTCCAGAATCCAAAAGTAGATTTAAAAGCGGGTATAAGATAATATCATTTTATATTGATGCTGAATCTTTAATGAGACGATCTTACGTGCTACGTAGAGAAAGTTGGAGAGAAGAAAAGAATATTCGATTATATCAGAGAATGCTAGAAAGCACGAAGATTACCAATATGCGCAAGTATTTATATGAAGAAGAACGTGTATTTGTAAATAATATAATTGCCACAATATCCATAAACGATATTGAATTAAAAACTTTCAGAACTGATCCTAACACAAAGGAACAGACGGAAGTAAGCATAAGCATTGACAAAGATGGGAGTTTTTATCCTACTTCACCTCATGTGGAGCCTATTCAAATAGAGATACAAGATAAGTATAATATAATTGGAATTATTGACGGCCAACATAGAGTGTACGCTTATCATGAGGGTAATGATAGCTATGAAGATAAGATACAATTTTTAAGAAAACAGCAAAATCTATTAGTAACAAGTATTATTTATCCAGAAGCAGAAAGCCAAAATGAAAAGAATCGTTTTGAAGCAAATTTGTTTTTGGAAATCAATAAAAACCAGAAAAAGTTAAGCTCATTATTACAACAAGAAATCGAATTAATTGTATCGCCGTTTTCAACAATAGCAATAGGTAAAGATGTTTTAAAACGTCTTAATGAAAACGGACCATTACATAATAAGCTTGTAAATTGTTCTTACGATAAGAACAAAATAAGCACAGCTTCCATTGTAAGCTATGGACTAAGACCTTTGATCAAATTAGATGAAAATGCCGTTGACAGTTTGTTTAGAATATGGAGCGAACCCAATAAATTAAAACTCAAGGAAAAAAACTGCAATGATTATAAACTAAGAGATTCTTATATTGACTTTTGTGTAGGAAAAATTAGAGATTTATTATTAGCATTTAAACAGCATTTGTCTGACAATAACCAATGGGAACCGTACAATACCACAAATAAACAAGGGGTTTTAGGGGTAGTATTATTAAATGGCATCATGAACGTTCTACGTCTGCTTATTGAAAACAACCGTGTTTCTTCAGTTGAAGATTATGTTAACTCATTAAATGGAATAGAAAGTTTTAGATTTAAGGACTACAAATCAAGTCAATATAGAAGGATGGGGGGAAAAATATACAATGAGTTTTTCTCAAAAGAGAAGGATAAAGAATAAATTACATGGCATTAGATAAATAAAACCAAATGAAATTCAGATATGGAAAACATAATAAATCTCAAAATAGGAGATACTTCTGATAACGGACAAATAACAATCATTGACGAAGACAGACTCTGTTACCTTGTAAAATCGACAAGTAGAGGTGCTTATGGGCTAAGGACCATCTCGAAATCCCTATTAGATGAATATATTGATTACTTTGGCAAGCACCCAGATGCTACAGCCAACGAGGCAAGGGATGCTTTGAGCGGTTTGAGCGAAATTGACAAATTTGAATACGGCTATACATCTACATTGCGTGTTATGGCTTTGATGGCTTTAGGCCAAATAGAAAAGTCTACCGATCAGAGCATTACAATTCCTCATAAAAATAGAGAATTTGATTTTCCCCTCCAGCAAATCTTCTACGGTGCCCCAGGCACGGGCAAATCCCATAGAATCAAGGAAATCATCAAAGAACACGGCATTGATGAGAAGGAGCAGGTCATCCGCACGACCTTCCATCCCGACAGCGATTACTCCACTTTCGTGGGTTGCTACAAACCTATCATGAAGTCCGTGCCGCAAACCTACGTGGTGGAAGGCAACGAGAAACCCGTGATGGCCGACAAAGATAACCAAGCCACCAAAGACGAAATCGTATACGACTACACCCCACAAGCCTTTGTGCAAGCCTATACCAAGGCCTGGACTACGAACGAGCCCGTCATTCTTGTGATTGAGGAAATCAACCGTGGCAACTGCGCCCAAATCTTCGGCGACATCTTCCAACTCTTGGATAGAGGCAACGACAACGTTTCAGAGTATGAAATCACGCCCGACCAAGCCTTGGAAAACTATCTAAAGGAGTATTTTGCCGCTTTCGATGATTTGGATGAACAAATCAAGACTGGCAAAATCATGAAGCTGCCCGCCAACCTCTACATATGGGCCACAATGAACACCTCCGACCAAAGCCTCTTCCCCATCGACTCAGCATTCAAGCGCAGATGGGAGTGGAAGTATATCAAGATTACCTGGCCTTACAAGAAAAACGAAGATGGCTCCTTCAAAACGGACGAAAACGGAGAGAAGGTTCACTTCAATTACTCGATTGAAGGCGATCACGACTGGTGGAAGTTCCTGCAACAAATCAACGCCATCATCGACAAAATGACCAATTCGGCCGACAAGCAGTTGGGCTATTTCTTCGCCAAGGCGAAAGACGACATCATTTCATTCGCGAAGAAAATCAAAGACAAGGACGAAAACGAGAAGGAAGTCATAGGTCATCTCACTTTCCCCGAATTCTATGATGGTGACGGAAATGTTGTGCCAGACGTGGCAAGGCAGTTCATAGAACATGTGATGGCTTGGAACACGGAAGGCAAGAAAGAGAATAGCTGATTGGCATTATGGGCAAAGCGGTAACCATACAAGACAAGGAGTATCTGGAGTGGATAAAGGATTTAGGCACCCGCTTCCGCCGGAATCAAATCAAGGCTGCGGTGAAGGTGAACGAGGAGATGCTCCGTTTCTATTGGGAGTTAGGCCATGACATCGTGGAAAGAGATGCCGAGAACCACTATGGTAGCCGGTTCTTCTCTATATTGAGCCATGATTTGAAAGAGGCAACATCCACGACATCAGGTCTGTCGGAGAGAAACATCCGATATGCCAAAGATTTTTATTTGCTTTATAGTCAAGAAGTTGGAATTTTGCAGCAACCTGCTGCAAAATCTGACCTTGAGGATGTTACCAAAGACGAGGAAAAATTGCAGCAACCTGCTGCAAAATCCAATGATACAATTCTGCCTCAACTTGTGGAGCAAATCAAAAGTGAAATATTCTCCGTCCCGTGGGGGCACCACATGTTGCTCATTGACAAATGTAAAAACGCTCCGCAAAAAGCACTATTCTTTGTCCATCAGACCATGCAAAACGGTTGGAGCCGCAACATGCTGCTCAACTTCCTTGACACCGACCTCTACGAACGGCAGGGCAAGGCGTTGACCAATTTCAGTCGCACTTTACCAGATGAGACGAGCGACCTGGCGCAAGAATTGACAAAAGACCCGTACGACTTTGCCTTTACTGGCATCACCGGTAAATACAACGAACGGTTGTTGAAAGACAAACTACTCAACAACATCACACAATTCTTGGTAGAATTAGGCACAGGCTTCGCTTATGTGGGCAAGGAATACCGACTACAGATTGGCGAAACAGAGAATTTCATTGATTTGTTGTTCTACAACCTGAACCTATCGTGTTATGTGGTCATTGAAGTGAAAATAGGCAAGTTTGAATTCTCCGATGCCGGACAATTAGGAGGTTATGTGGTGGCCTGCAATCACACATTGAAGAAAGATGGCAGGGACAACCCCACCATTGGGCTGCTCATCTGTAAGGAGAAAGACAGCCTTGTGGCACAATATGCACTGGAAGCCAGCAGTCAGCCCTTAGGCATTTCGGAGTACGAACTGGCCAAACTCTATCCGGAGAAAGTGGAAGGAACCATCCCTACCATCGAAGAAATAGAACAAAATATAGGCGACAGAATCAAAAACGACAAGGACTAATGTATATCATTTTTGAGGAACACCAATATGCTGCCGAAGATGTCAAAGTGGCCCTGCACGGTATCAGTGAGTTGCAAGACATCGACCACAAAGTCAGTGTGGGCTATGTGGGTTATTACTACGAGCCCACCATACCCGATTGCGTGTTCATCCTCCCAAAAGTACTCCTCAACGAAAAGGACGAATTGGTGATAGGTCCAGGCAAAACTATCGACCCAAAAGAAATCATCACACCTGAAGGGCAGCAGAAACACTTGACCCAAGAATACCGTAAGTTCCTTTACGAGTTTGCTGTATGGATTTATAGGACAATTGCTGTTTACCACCAGCACAAACCCGATTCACAGGCCATCTATTACCGTCGGCTGCCGCGTTCGGGGAAGGGGATGCGACATCAAGCCAACACCTATCTCGACATCATCCTGTCCCTCATCCAATTCAACCAAGAGAACCAGGATTTCTTTCTATACACGGTCAAAAACATCCACTCGGGACACAACAAAATCAACTGGACGCGGACCATCTCACAATCAGAAGCCATCCTCCAAAACGGCACACCGGTTTATCTGGATCCCGTCAACCGCAAACGGCAAATCAATTTCGACGAGGAGTTGTTCGTCATCTTCTTCTCCATCCTTGACTATGTCAACAGCGAGTATGGATTCCGTGCACCCATTAATATGCAATATGAGTTGCTCACTCCGTCGCAGTTTGAGACCTATCGCAAAGGCTACGGCAAGACCAGACTGAAGGAAATCCGATACAAATACTTCTCCGACAAGGCAGTGATGTTATGGGAACTCTGCTATGCATTTTTCGACAACAACTACCTGCTAGCCGTCAACACCGAAAACAAGGAATATCTGCTTGCCAAGAAATACAATATCATCTTTGAGGCGATGATAGACGAACTCATAGGCACTTCTCATGACAAAATACCGCCCGGTTTGGCCGACCAAGACGACGGCAAGCAAGTGGACCACATGTACACTGACTTGGCGCTCACTTCGTCTCAAAATCGAGAAGTGTACTACATCGGTGACTCCAAGTATTACAAGATGTCGACGGCTCTTGGAAAGCCTTCCGTTTCGAAGCAATACACATACGCCCGCAATGTGATACAATGGAACATTGACTTGTGGAAAGACAACGAAGAAGGGCGACAGATGAAAAGTGAGACCGACAAAAGATTCAAAGACATAAGGCTGCGCCCCGATTCGCCCAACGAGGGTTATGACATCATTCCCAAC
>CACXXW010000099.1 GCA_902771635.1 uncultured Bacteroidia bacterium
CCGTTAGGGATGGCGACAAAAGTGCTGCTGCTCGGCAGGTCAGGGGCGCCAGCTGTATTGGACAGGTAGATGCCCGAAAGGGTGATGACCTGTCCTTGCACCTCGGCGCGGTTGGCGTCTTCGATGGTGACGGCACCAAGGTTGTGCCTGAAAGTCAGTTGGTTGTCGCTTTTGCTGTTGATGCTGAAACCATTCGGTTCATTATTGAAGCGGAATTCTTGTGCTTGAAGTGTAAAGCTTGCCATGAAGGCAAGAAGAATGAATAGTACTTTTTTCATAGTTGATTCAATTTCAGGCGACAAAGATAGGAATAATAATTGAAAAAGGTGGAGTTTCCCCCACCTTTTTCAATTGGATTTGTATTCCTTTAGTCTTTTGCCAAGAACGGATACCCGTATGCTGCAGCAGGAACAAAGGTGTTCTTGATGGCGCGGGGGCTGGTCCAGCGGATGAGGTTCCACAGACCGCCGGCCTTGTCGTTGGTGCCGCTGGCGCGGGCGCCACCGAAGGGCTGCATGCCGACCACGGCTCCTGTGGGCTTGTCGTTCACATAGTAGTTGCCGGCTGCGTGACGCAGCTTGTCGTTGGCAATCTTCTGGGCCTTCAGGCAGTTGCCGAAGAAGGCACCAGTGAGGGCGTAAGGCGAGCTCTGGTCGCACACATCCAGCATCTCCTCGAACTTATTGTCATCGTAGACGTAGATGGTGATGATGGGTCCGAAGATCTCTTCCACCATGCTCTCGTAGTTCGGCACCTTGGCGAGGATGACGGTAGGCTCGACGAAGTAACCGACGCTCTTGTCGCAGTTGCCGCCGAAGGCGATCTCAGCATCCTTGCTGGCCTTGGCGCGGTCGATGTAGCCCTTGCAGTTGTCGAAGGAAGCCTCGTCGATGACGGCGTTCACGTAGTTGGTGAAGTCTTTCACGTCACCCATCTTGATGGTGCTCATCATGTCGCCCACGCGGTTCTTCACGTCGTTCCACATCGAAGCGGGGATGTAGGCACGCGATGCGGCACTGCACTTCTGGCCTTGGTATTCAAAGGCACCACGGACGATGGCCACAGCCACCTCTTGCGGGTCGGCACTGTTGTGGACGAAGATGAAGTCCTTGCCGCCGGTCTCACCCACGAGACGAGGATAGGCCTTGTACATGTCGAGGTTCTGGCCGGTGGTCTTCCACAAGCTCTTGAAGGTGGCGGTGCTACCGGTGAAGTGGATGGCGTTGAAGTTCTTGTCCTTCAGGGCCACGCCGCTGATCACGCTGCCCTTGCCAGGCAGGAAGTTGACGACGCCAGCGGGAAGGCCGGCTTCCATGAAGATGCGCATGTCGGTGTAGTTCGACAGCAGGGCAGTCGTCGAGGGCTTCCAGATGGTGGTGTTACCCATCAGGGCAGGGGTCATGTTCAGGTTGGAGGCGATGGAGGTGAAGTTGAAAGGCGTGATGGCGAACACGAAGCCTTCCAGCGGACGGTATTCGGTACGGTTCAGCTGGTCGTTGGCCGAAGCGGGTTGCTCGGCGTAGAGCTTGCTGGCGTAGTGGTTGTTGTAGCGGAAGAAGTCGATGGTCTCGCAGGCGCTGTCGATCTCAGCTTGGAAGCAGTTCTTCGACTGGCCGAGCATGGTGGCGGCATTGATGCGGGCGCGGTACTTGGTGGCCAGCATCTCGGCGATGCGTGCCATGATGGCGGCGCGTTCGTCCCAAGGCGTGTTCTCCCAGTCGTGCTTGGCGGCTTGGGCGGCGTCGATGGCCATGCGGACTTCCTTTTCGCCTACCTTATGGTAGCGAGCGATGACGTGTTTGTGGTCGTGAGGCATCACCACTTCGCCCATGTCGCCCGTGCGGACTTCCTGGCCGTTGATGATGGCGGGGATTTCAACGATTTCGTTGGATTGTCTTTCGAGTTCCTTCTGGAGTTCGATTCTCTCCGGACTGCCTGGCTTGTAGCTTTTTACAGGCTCGTTGTCCGGCTTCGCAAATGTGATAAGTGCGTTGTTCATTATTTGTTATTTAAAGATTTGAAGATTTAAAATTTCAAGATTCTTATTATTTCTGTATGGCGGTTTCCAATAATCTCAGACGATGAGTGCCGTCGGGCTGGGAAATAAGTATGAATTTTATCCATCCGAGCTTTTCATCCCCATTGTTATCAGTGATTTTAAAACCTATATAATTCTCTGTATCTAAAGGGAAGTTAGAGCAGACAAATTCTTCATAAACCGTAGAGTAATTAATGATGCCATTGATGGGGAAGGGATCAAAATCGTAATGATGAGTGGGTTGGTAATTAATTTCTAAACAAGGATTATGTATTGGGAATTGTGCGGAAATATCATTTTTTGAAATATTATCCCCTTTGTTGTATGCAATTGCTTGACAACTAGAGAATTCTTGGCAGAAGTCATCTTCAGAAGTCTTTTCGCATGAGTAGATAATATTTTTATAAATGCGAATGGTGTCTCCCCAAATGATGTCGGTTGTATCGCAATGTGAGTATTTGTTATATGATACGTATTCACATGATAATAAAGTATTGTATTCCACCGACATGATAGTAGTCTTGGAAAAGAGTTCAGAATTATGGTTGTCATATTCTGCGCCAGTGAGTGATTCGATTTGGATATCCTCAACGCCATCGCCATTCAAATCAATGACATTTCCGCATCTGTACAGCTCAGAATAAAGATCCTCATCGAATGTATGGGTATATGGTAAGAAAGTACTGTCGTAGGTGGTTACCATCATCCCGCTATTGTCCCCAATTGTTATTGTTTTCGAATTGGATAACTTACTGCACGAGGACATGATGCAGATAGCCGCTAATGACATTACAAATACTAATGATTTCTTCATTTTTACCAATTTTTTATTTCTGAATAGCAGTTTCCAATAATCTCAGGCGATGTGTGCCATCGGGTTTGGAAATGAGTCTGATTTTTAACCAGCCCAACTTATTGGCTCCGTCTTTCTCTCTAATTTTGAATCCAATGTATTTCTCTTCGTCCAAAGGGAAATCAAAAGATGGATTGTCGATATCGTATGTTGCTTGATAAAATATTGTGTCATTTGTTTGGTATTCTTCTCCATAGGCATCATTAGGAAATGCATAAATTGGCCGTGGATATTGGTCAAAGAAAGCATCTTTTGAAAGCTGGTCACCAGAATTGCAAGGATGAAGTATACTGGTCGTATACGAGTACAAATTAGGGTCGGATTCTGAAATTGGCTTGTAATTGTTAAAGTGTTCGACAATAATGACGGTGGTATCATTATTATGTAGTATTGTGGTGTCAGAATGACGATAGATATCGCAACTGACTTGGTCACAATAAAAGTTGCCTAGGATGGTAGATTTGGAGGCACTGCGGATAGAGAAATACTCATCGTTATAAACGTCTTGGAAAAGCCAAAATTTTCCTTGTCCTGATGAAAAATGGATGTCTTTGTATCCATCATTATTGAAATCCAAAGACGTGTCAGAAGTGAGATAATCAATTTCAAATGTAGGATACATGTCTTCATGAGGGGTATAGTATCTGAAAAACGTTGAATCATATTCAACTACATGCATACCAACCGTGTCTCCGAAAGTTATTTGGCCGGTGTTAGGCTTTATATTTTGTCCGCTTGGGTCTTTCTTGCACTGTGGCACAATGCAGATTGTGGCCAGTAAAAACGCAAATAGCAGAGATTTCTTCATGGTATTATGGTGTTTGAGTTGTTGTTCCGTTCTTGAATCGCGGTGCAAATATAGTAAATTTCATTGCGAAAAACTTTAGCGCAACTTTTTTTCTCTTTTTGTGGGTGGGATTCCCTTTGGGAATGGAGGGCGCTTGTTTAGTTAACCAGCGGCGGCAAGTAAAGCATACTAATCGTTATCTTCACATGCCGCCGCAGGAAACACACACGATATTATCCATTCCCGAAAGGAATCTTGTCATTTTAGTCGTTTAATAGCCTGCAAGCGATGCGTGTGCTCACTCTTTTCCTTGTTAAATATCCCCGTCTGGTCTAGGTAATCAATGCGGACCTGCCCCGAGCAGTGGATGATTTGCTCGTTGCCCATGATGATGCCTACATGGGTGATGATGCCGTCCTCATCACCGAAGAAGGCCAAGTCGCCAGGTTGTGTCTCTTGAAGGAAATACACCAAGTTGCCGCACTTCACCTGTTGAGAGGCATCGCGGGGCAGGACAAGACCCGCTAAACGGGCGCATACCTTGGTCAATCCTGAGCAGTCGAGCCCCATTGCCATGCGGCCGCCCCATAGGTAAGGTGCGCCAAGCAGTCGTTTGGCGTAGTCGACAAAGAGGTCGGGATGAAATTCGGAAGGCATCAATTCGGCGTCGGGATGTGGTTCGTAAAGCGGCGTGCCCATGGTCAGGAACAGACCGTTGTAATTCACGACGGGCCTATTAATAAGATAAGGAGTCTTGCTCTTCAAGGTGTTGAACTCCTCTTCGCCGAGCTCGCAAAACTGCTTTGTCTGTATCCAGCCTTGGTAAGGATAGTCGCCATCCTCGGTCTGTATCAGCACCCAATCTTTGGTTCTGTCCAAAACCGTATAAGTTTCATTGTAAAGTAGTTGGCTCACCATCTCCGAAGCATGTCGGGCTTCTTTGCGCAGCGCGATGGCGGTAAGGTTGCAGATGCCGTATGTCATTTTCTTGTCGTTTTTCTGACCGCTAAATTAGTGAACTATTCGGTGCAAATCGCCTTTTTTCGCCGTTTTTTTTCAAGTGATTGGAGTTTTTCTTAATTTAGCCCTCGGTTTAATCGGTGGTGTTGATTTTTAAACGTTTGACTATGAGTAAGATAAATGATTTCTTCAATAGAATAAGGCATAGTTATTATAATGTAGGTCGGGTTTTCGTTTTTGTGGTGGCCATTGTCTTGGTCTGTTGGCAGATGCCTCGCTCGGGCAAGTTCAAGTACGAGTACCAGCTTTCAAAACCTTGGCAGCACGAGACGCTTTATGCCCCATTCGATTTCCCGATTTACAAGGATTACGAGACCCTGAACGCGGAAACGGAAGCTGCGAAAGCCAAGGTGAAGCCTATTTTTGTCTTCAACGACGATGAAATGGTCGCCTCGCGTAACCTTTTGTTTGTCAATTTCGAATCACAATGGGATGCCGCTTCGCACCTCGATCGCGACCGTAACTTGGACTGTCTCTTCAATGTGTTCGATTCTATTGAGGAACAGGGCATCGTGGCCTATGACAACGCGACTGCCAATTTGGAGTCGAGTTCGGAAGTGAATGTCATTCGCAACAAGGTGATGCGCAGTGTCCGCTATGGAGAGTTGTATAGTATGAATAGTGCTACGGAAGCCGTTGCTGAAATGTTGGAAAATGCTGATAAGCAGATTGATAAAAAGCTACTCTCTGAGCTCGTGAACGGCGCATTGCGCCAAAACGTGTTTTACAATGCAGACCTTACCAAGAAAGAGGTCGATAAGGCGGCTGCTGCCGTTTCGCTGACCTACGGTATGGTACAGAAGGATCAAGTCATTGTTTCGGAGGGGGAATTGGTTGATGAGAATATCTACAACAAGCTGAATTCTTTGCAACACGAATACACTACCCGTTCCATGTCGAGCGATGAGTCGCTGCGCGTGCTGCTGAGCCAGATTTTTCTTGTCACATTGGTCTTTGTGTTGATGGGCTTGTATGGCAACAAACTGCATAAGAAGGTGTTTGCCCAGATGAGAAACATCGTCCTGCTGCTGACGCTCATGCTACTGATCATCATACCTTCGTATATATTGGTCAAGTTCACTCCAGGACTGATTTATATGATGCCTGTCTGCCTTTTGGCCATTATGGTTGGCTCCTTTTTCAACCTGCGCTTGGCCTTTTCCACTCAGGTCTTCGCTGTGATGCTGATATCGCTTGTGGTGCCCAATCCCTTCCAGTTCATCTTCATGCAATTGGTGGCCACGGTGGTCACGGTGTTCGGCATGTCGAATACCCGCACGCACCATCGCTTTATCCAGGCGGCGTTGTTTGTGTTCGTGGGCTATCTGTTGGTTTATCTCGCCTTTACTTTCCTTACCACATCAGAGGTCGATTGGCCGGTCATTTTCTTGCTATTGCTGAATGGCTTGTTCACCATGCTTGCCCAACCGCTCATCCTGTTGTTTGAGCGTATCTTTGGCGTGACCACCTCGCTCTCGCTGATGGAGTTGAGCAATACCAACAGCCCTTTGTTGCGTCAGCTGGCTTCCATTGCGCCAGGCACCTTCCAGCATTCCATCCAGGTGGCTAATCTCTGTGAGGAGGTCTTGTTTGAAATCGGTGGTGATACCCAACTGGCTCGTACGGGTGCCTTGTATCACGACATCGGAAAAATTAAGAATCCGATGTATTTCACGGAGAACCAGCATGGTGCCTACAGCCCACATAATGACCTTTCCAATATTGAGAGTGCCGAAATCATCATCTCGCATGTGACCGATGGCATCGAGTTGGCGCACAAGAGCCATATCCCAGAGCGCATCATTGACTTCATCCGCACCCATCACGGCACGCGCCGCACCGACTATTTCTACATCAACGAGCAGAAAGCCCATCCTGACGAGGAAATCGACCCGACGCCGTTCACCTATCACGGCCCGGCACCGTTCTCACGCGAGACCGCCGTGCTGATGATGGCCGACAGCATTGAAGCCGCCTCGCATAGCTTGAAAGACCCCGATGAGAAGAAAATCAGCGACTTGGTCGACAACTGCCCGCAAGGTTTTGAAGAAGAAGTTGATGAGTATTTATCATGTGAGGATAGCCTATCCCGAGAAGTAATTTTTTTTGTTTTTTATTGTATTTCAAAAGAACATTGTACATTTGCAGCGTACTAATAAACTAATACACCTAAATAATGAAAAAGAAACACAAAGTATTACTCATCATTTTGGCTGTTTTTGTGGTGTTGACGGCCGCTGCTTTCTACTTTCTCCCAATAAGATTGATTGTTCATACGCTTTGGGCTTTTACGAAGGAAGATGACCATCCTGTTGAGGTCCGATTGGATGATGACACCATCCATTTTGCGCTCAATGGTCAGCACATGGTTTTCGAAGCCGAGGTGGATGGGAGTTCGGATTCTTTGATTTATGATACGGGTGTTAATTTGCCATTGGTGATGATGTACTCGGATAACGGGGGCTGACAAGAAGTCAAGGATAAAAATGACGACATTCCCGGTTAGATGGGGGACGCGTAGGGTGAGCAACATAGGTGTTGGCTTAGCTATGTTGAATCCGGAGCCTTCTCCTTGTGAAAAGTACACCATATCAAAGTACCATCTTTTAGGTTTTCAAGGCTTCCAACTAAGTCGAAATATGATCGACTTTACATCCTCTAAAATAAATGCCATCCCCGATTCGGTTGTAATCGACACTACGGAATTTGTTCCCATCAAGTGCATGTTAAAAAGAGGTGTCTTGTTTGTTTATCCAAAAGTGAACGGAGTGGAATACGAATGCATTTTTGATACGGGGAACGGCAATTGTGGATTTTTGTTGAAGGATGAACAACGGATTGAAAACCCCAAAGAAAACGATTGGGTTTATGAAGGTTCTTATGGAAATACCATTGGGGGGCTAACGGAAAGACAGCGTTTCGTTCGTGTTCCCAAGGAAACATTCAACCTTGTAGGTCCTGACAAGGAGGTTGACGTCAGTTATGTGAAGGATTTGCCTTTTCACAACATGGGTCTCAAGGCTATCTCGCAGTATGACTGGATTTTTGACTGGGATAGAGGCGGTGACGTAAAAGTGTATGCTAGACCTCATGAGGCCGAAGAGAAGGCGCCCGTCGACATGTTTCGATACAAACTCAACACTGCCGATGGAACATTGAAGATTTTGACCCGCCTCATCGACGGCAACGAGAAGTTCAAGGTCGGCGACCAAATCATTTCCGTCAACGGTGAAGAAATCACCGAGGAGAACATCTGTCATTACTACGACCTGTTGACGGAAAACAAGGACTGGTCGGGGTTTGAGATTCGGGTGAAGTAAGTTTTTAGGATATGCTTTGCATGAAAGTCTATTATACTGAAATAACATATTAAAAATGAACAGGTTGTTTAAATATTGTGTGCTTTTGTCGATGGTCTTTGCCATGACTTCCTGCGGCACTGTCGGCCTGTTGATTCATACGGCCAAAATCTTTAATGATAACTCGAGTTTTAGTACCAATTCGACGTATGACACTATCCATTTTGTTGTCAGCAACAAGAATCAAATGTTGCTCAAGGCCGAAATCAATGGGAAATCGGACACGGTGATGTATGATTCAGGTGTCAATTCGTTTGCTCTGCTCATGTACACCCCAAGCACCAAACCTGAAGGGATGAAGTTTTATAACCACAGGATTTCTGGGGCCGATAAAAAGTCAAAGGTAAAAGTGACGACTTTGCCAGT
>CACXXW010000100.1 GCA_902771635.1 uncultured Bacteroidia bacterium
AACGGCCGCTGCAAGCCACACCGAGAGCGTCAACTACAACGCTTCCTACAGCGTCACCTCGCCTGCCATCACCGGTTACACACCTGACCTGGCGGTTGTTACTGGCACAATGGGTACCGAAAACGTGACGGTCGATGTCATCTACACCATCAACAGTTACATCCTTACCGTCAACTACCTGTATGCCGATGGCACAACGGCCGCTGCAAGCCACACCGAGAGCGTCAACTACAACGCCACCTACAGCGTCACCTCGCCCACCATCATCGGTTACACGCCTGATCTGGCTGTCGTCACGGGTACGATGGGTACCGAAAACGTGACGGTCGATGTCACCTACACCATCAACAGCTACATCCTCACCGTCAACTACCTGTATTCCGATGGCACAACGGCCGCTGCAAGCCACACCGAGAGCGTCAACTACAACGCTTCCTACAGCGTCACCTCGCCTGCCATCACCGGTTACACACCTGACCTGGCGGTTGTCGATGTCACCTACACCATCAATAGCTACGTAATCTCCGCTTCCGCTAACCCAACAGTAGGCGGTAGCATAAGCGGTGCAGGCACGTATAACCACTTCGAGACCGCAATCCTCACCGCAACCGCTAGCACGGGCTACACCTTTATCAACTGGACCGAGAACGGAACCGTGATATCCACCAGCCCGACTATCAGCTTCATGGTTCAAGGTCCGAGAACACTGGTCGCCAACTTCCAACTCAATAGTTATCAGATTACAGCTATAGCCAACCCGACAGCGGGAGGCACTGCGACTGGTACAGGTACCTACAACCACTTCGAGTCTTGCACACTGGTAGCCACACCAAATGAATACTACGTCTTCACCAATTGGACCAAGAACGGCCAGGTGGTTTCGGACAATGCTACTTACACCTTCACCGTCGAGGGAGGTGGAACCTATGTGGCCCACTTCACCCGTGTCAATCATCAAATCACGGTTTTGGCCAACCCGACCGAAGGTGGTAACGTTTCAGGTGAAGGTTCCTACCCACATGGTTCATATTGCACCTTGACCGCTACGGCCAACACAGGCTATACTTTCTTTAACTGGACAAAGAACGGTGTGGTGGTTTCGAGCAATCCTTCCTATAGCTTCCCCGTGACAGAGGATGCCACATACACGGCCAACTTCAACCTCAACAACTTCCTGGTTACAGTTGCTGCCGATCCAGCGGCCGGTGGTTCGGTGTCTGGCGGCGGCGCATACCTCTTTGGTAGCAATTGCACTGTCTCCGCCATGGCCAATGCAGGTTACACCTTCACCAACTGGACGGTTAACGGCACAGTGGTCTCCACTGATGCTAATTACACCTTCCCGGTAAATGGAAATACCGACCTTATCGCACACTTCAGCCTCAACCACTATAACATCACCGTTTCTGTGGATCCCGAAGTTGGTGGTTCTGCGACGGGTGGCGGTAGCTTCACCTACGGTGAAACTTGCACCTTGGTAGCCACAGCTAACACAGGCTATGCTTTCATCAATTGGACAAAGAATGGCACAGTGGTAAGCAGCAATGCCTCATACAGCTTTAGCGTCAACGATGGCGGAGATTATGTGGCCCACTTCGCTGTTGCACGTTACACGCTTACCGTGTTGGCAGAACCTGCCGACGGAGGTCGTGTCTATGGTGGCGGAACCTACGATTATGGACATGCTGTCGTTTTGCGCGCAATTGCCAATGAAGGTTACGAGTTCATCAACTGGACCAAGAATGGTGATGTCGTCTCATCGAATGCCAACTATTCAGTTGTGGTAAGAGAAGATGCCGAATATAAGGCCCACTTCCAGATCCACACCTATGAAATCAAGGCCCATACAGAGCCCTTTAACACTGGCCTCATCGAAGGCGCTGGCTTCTACAACTATGGTGATATTTGTACACTGTCGGTCGATCCATACGATGAATACGAGTTCATCTGTTGGACTTTAGACGGCCAAGTCGTTTCAGAAGAAGCGAGCTTCTCGTTTGTTGTGACAGAAGGACGCGACTATGTCGCTCATTTGCAATCAGATGGCCTTGTTGAACAAAGTGGCATTACGCTTTCGCTTTACCCGAATCCTGCCAAACGCAGACTGACCATTGAAGCTTCAGAACCTGTCAATATGCTTGAGATTTTCAGCACTAATGGAGCTTTGGTTTACAAACAGACCAATTGCTCTGACAAGGTTGAAATCAATGTTACGACCTATGCCCCTGGAACCTACATGATTCGTCTGACCACCGACAGCGCTGTTGAAACCAGAAGATTCGTGAAGGAATAAGACCTTCTTTCAAACATACGTTTTCCCCGCCACATAGTTTGTGGCGGGGATTTTTATTCTCTCTCTACAATAATTGTTTTGGCGATATCAATATTTTTTTGTGAAAACAAAGCATCTAATCATTAAATTTGTATCTTTGCCGAAAGAATTCAATGATAACAAAAAAAACCTTGCCATGAAACGTTCTATACTCTTCTTGAATTTCCTTTGTTTTTCGTTGTTATTCGGCCTTCCGTTAACCTCAATGGCACAGGATTCGGACCGTCAAACCATCGTTGACCCGCTGACTGTTTCAGGTACCGTTGGAACCCAGATTACCTCATCGTGGAATAATGCTGACCTGCATTACAATTCCCCTTTTTCGACCACTGCTTACGCCAATATGACATTTAATGTCTATGGCATCAGCGTTCCGATGAGTGTGAACATGATCAACGTGAGTGCCGAACAGTTCACCTTCCCTAAGCCTACTGTCACTTTCAACTTTAGGCCCATTTGGAGAAAATTCACCTTTCATTTCGGTACGTCTTGCATGAATTTCTCCAACTATACCTACAATGGCATTTCCTTTGATGGTGTAGGTTTGGAATACAAAGGCGACAAGTTCCGTTTCGGGGGCTTCTACGGCAATTTCGACCATGCCACCACCTTCCGTACCGAACTTGACGAACGCGATGCCATCCAATACCTTTCTGACTCGTTGCTTGGCTTGAACAATGTGGCCTATACCACCTTCCCGCAATTCAAGCGCAAGGCTTACGCTGCCCACATAGCTGTTGGTAGCACGCGTAACTATGTAGACCTCAGCCTTCTGCATGCCGCTGATGACCTAAACAGTCTGCCGTCGCAGTGGTATATGTACAACGTGTATTCCTCTGACGTGATTGACACCACGCTCTATGTGCGCGACTCGACAATCAAAGGAAAGGAAAACCTGGCGTTGGGCTTGAAAGGACATTTCAGCTTTGGCAAATGGGTGATGATTGAGACCAACTTAGGTGCCAGCTTGTTTACTCCCGACATCACGCGAAATGAAGTGGTGCTGGAAGGAGAAGGCAACGGCATCGCTTTGGCCAACAACATCATGGGAGGAATACGGAAATCGGGACTTTTCAATGTCCGTTACGGCAGTGAAATCCGTTTCGCCGGTGATGCATTGTTGAATCTGAACCTCAGTCCTGTTACCACCACCCTGACTTACCGTTTTGTGCAACCCGACTATACATCGTTGGGAGCCAACGGTTTCAACCAAAACTCCCAGACCTTTGGCGGCAATCTTACTTCATCTTTGTTTAACCACACCGCTTTTCTGACTTTGAACGGCCGTCTACAACGTGACAATTTAGACAAAAAACAATTATTCACCAATCAGGTAGGCTCCTATACCGTCAGTTGGAACAATTCCTTTGGTGATAATGTGAGTTTGTCCATCATGTACAACGGCGTGACACAGAAACAGCTTGACGGTGTAATGGAGGTTTCCGAAAGCACTCGCATCAACCGAATCACCCACTCCTTTGACCTCTCGCCCAGTTACACCTTGCCGCTTGATAACGACCATACCTTCAGTTTGACTTTTAATCTCTTGCAGAACAAGAACCGTAACAAGCAAATGGAGGGCTTGAGTTACGATGTCACCACTACGAGTTACGGTCTCGGTTATGATGTCTATTTTAGAGGCTCACGGGTTTCGCTTAATGCCAATTACGACTACTCCCTGTCGCGCTCACCTGGCAACAACTACAACTCCCACGGCCTCTCGGGTGGCACCACGTACAAGATTATTAAAAAGGAAAACATGGCTCTTACTGGCAACCTCAGGCTGACAATGGCATATAACGTTGAAAGGACGGAAGCAGAAGACTTGTCGGACTCAGACAGACAGGTTCTGAACTACCTCGCCCGTCGCGTTGGCGCACAAGCCAGTACTGAGATGACCAACGACCTCTCAGTCGCCGCCCGTATAGGTGCCTCGTTGAACTACATGGATCGCCACAATGCGTCCTTCTACTTCTCTGTAAGTAACTATAGCGATAACATCATTATTGGCCAACACGTGGCTGTCAACACCGATGTGCGTCTAATGGTAGAGTATAGCTATAGCTTCGCTTCACGTTTGATTAAGTCAAAAAAACATAGATAACAACTCAGAATCATAAAAAACAAATCTTGATATGAAACGCATTATTCGAATTCTAGCTTTGACCCTTGCTCTCGTTACGGGACTAATGTCTGTATCGGCACAGACAGTTCAGGTGGTATTGTTCCCTAAGGTTAGTGCATTGCCATCGACAGCGCTTAGCTATTTGGATGATCCATTGTCCCGTTACTTCAACATACAGTTTATCGTGACTGGCGCTGGTAGCGATGGTTTGGACATTTTCTTCGATATGAATATGACAGTCAACACCAATCCACGGCTCTATGTCCGCACTCGACCAGACGTGCTTCCCATGCAGTCTATTCACGTGCACGAAGGAGTTAACCTAATGAGTGCCGACGCGTTGAATACTCAAGTTCTGATGCGTACGGAAACCAGTTATGATTATAGCAATCTCCTCGACGCACAACAGTTGCCCGAAGGCACCTATACGCTTTGTGTGGACGTCTACCGATGGACTGACAAGGACAATCCTGCACGAGAATCCATCACCATTGGGCCTTGTCCTACGTTTGTCATTTGCTATTCGGGATCCGCACCCGAACTGGAGTCTCCCATGCCAGGTGCACAATTAGCCTTGAATGGTGCCCAAGTGGTGATACCTAATAAGAAAATCAATTTCTTTTGGACTCCCGTCATCTCCAACTGTGCCGGCAAAAGCGCCAACTTTGATTATGAGTTGAAGGTGGTGAAAGTGACGAAAGGTCAGAACTATCGGGATGCCATCAGGGTCAACCCTACAGTCCTTTCCACAATAGTAACAGACAAAACCTTTGCAGTATTTGACACCTTGCGCGACGTCAAGGTAGTGATGGAAAAAGGTGCACTCTATGTGGCACAAGTACAGGCCAAACAGTCAGAGACAAAACCAAACAGGGACGGCTCAATGGAGAAATTCATCGTAGCCAATGATGGCAAAAGCCAACCGATGCCTTTCTATTGGGGCTACGCTGAAGGTGAGAATCTTATGAGTTCCCAGCTGGGGGGATTAGATAGCCCTAACATCTACCCTAACGGAATCTTGGATGATAACAATGACACCCCAACAGAAAGCTATAAGAGAAGATATGGTTATAGTGTGGAGGAGGAGGATAGCGAAGAAGGGGATGAAAGTGAAGGAATTGAGGGTCTGACAATATGGGATGGCGGCGTTGAGGAGGTGTCTGAATTGGACAACATCCAAGATGAGATGAAAAATCCCTACCTCGCTGGTTTTATCCAAGATGCCGCCGCTGTGGCTGAACTCACGGAAGCCTATCCTGATGAACGACAATATGTGCCTACTCCCAAGCGCCGTTATGTGGAGAGCGACGGCTACTACACCGTCCCTATGACCGATGATTTAGAAGTCAGTTTCATGCCCATACGACATGAATCGCTAAAAAACGTCTCCTATACCATAGAATTGTATGACTACATGGAAGGTGGCATCGATAGTATCACAGCTTACGAACCTCTGTTTGTAGAGGAGATTGAAGATGTGCCTGAGAGCTTCAACAAGATGGATAGCCATGAATTGATCAGCCGCACCCTTACTGGATGGGGTTCCGAGCTGGAACAAGGCAGCCTCTACTATCTGCAACTTTCAAGCTTCTATACGGTTGATTATTGGAATTACTCGATTTCCGACACTAGTTTTTACGTCAATGAGATGTTGGCGGAACACATCCACGACACCATCTCGCGTGAATTTGTGGAAGAAGAGTTGGAGCATACTACCGGAGTCATGTTCCAATGGGGTGACGACCCTGAGGTGCCAGAGTTCACGACACCACAATGGAAGGCTCCAGTGGACCGCTCAAACGATGATATTTATGACCCAGTAAATTACGGACTACCCACCTCTGTGCCAGAAATACAGAAAGCAAAGACGTTCCCTGTTTCCTGGACTCCTGTCAAGAATGTAGCCAAAGGGGACAAGGTGGAATATGAGGTGAATGTCTATGAGCTAAAGCCAGACCAAACCTTGGAAAAGGCTATTTCAACAAATGAGGTGTTAGTCTCCCGAACCGTAACCGACGCCAATGAGATTTCCGAAAATGATACGGATTTCTTCAAGGTATTCTCCGCCAAGAAGACTTACGTGATGACACTTAGCACAAGTGTCGACGGTGAAAGCGACACCATTTACCACTTTAAGAATGGCAACAAAGCTCTTCCTGTCATCTTTAAGGTAGTGAAATAATCACTCAGAAGCTTCTTGACGTGATCAAGCTACGGGGGCGTAAATTCAAGTAAAGGATTTACGTCCCCGTTTTGTGTCTTGCCGTCATCAAGGTTTGGATTCACCAAAGTCATTGAACTCAAAAAAAAATGTACCGCTCCTTGTCACAAAACGGCTTCTTCAAACGTCTTGTAAATGTAAAAGTTCCAAAGATGGACCCTGAATTTGAAAAGACATATCAAAGCTATTACCCGAAACTGTTCAGGATTGCAACTAAAATACTGCAAGACTCAGAGGACGCAAAAGATGTGGTGCAGGAAGTGTTCACCGCGTATTATTTCGCGATGAACAACGAGAAAGTCATTCGCGACACGAAAAACTGGCTTGTCAGGAGTACCATCAACAAAGGAATTGACTACAAACGGAAAACGGCACCCCGACATCCTCAACGCGATAGCGCATCTCAACGAGAAGGAGCAAACGCTTGTCGTGCTTTACAGCGAAGGTTATTCCTACAAGGAAATCGCAGAGATTACGGGGCACAATTACCATTCCATAGGGAAAACCCTGTCGAGAATCTTGGATAAAATCAAAAAACACGTGCTATGAAACACTTGAACAACAAAACAATACAAAGCTATATTGACAATGAATTGCTAGAAAGCGATAGAAAGAAGGTGGAAATGCACCTCGAAGAATGTTCATCGTGCAGGCAAAAAATCGAAGCACAACGGTCTTTCTCAGAAAAAATGAAGAAATCGTTGGAGACCTTGGTTCCGGATGATGTCGCAGTGCCAGAATTCAGTTTCAGAAACGCCGCAAGCCCAAAAGTGAACATTGTCCGTATTGTTTTTATCTCCTCCTTGTCTACGGCTTGCGCCATCGCACTTGTGATATTTGCGTTCAACTGGTTCTCGAAACCCGAGCCAGAGCCAGCCGATTTCATCTTCGATTATTACACCATAGAAGATTACGACGCCAACAAGCCTTCTGCCGAACAGGAATTTGCTGAGTTCAAGATGCATTTACAAACAGAAGAAACGGATATTAACCTTTAAATATCAAAGCCATGAAAAACTTGCTTTTCATCATTGTTTTAGCCATCACAACTTGCTTTCAAGCTAATGCGCAAGTGATTCAACTCGTTCCCGATGAAACCTACGGTCAGGGGAACAACTGGGACAAAATCTTTGACACGTATTATGACACCTTAGATGGCCGTCCCTACGGATTACGGAAGCAACTCGTCGTTTTCGATGACGGCAAAGCCATGGTCAGCCATGCCACACGAAATAGGTATTCCCTCTTCGAAGCAAACGGTAAGTTTTTGAAAGACATCACCTTGTACTTCGCTGACAAAGGCAAGAAGCCGCGCAACCTCCAACCCGTTGAAGGGAAATTAGGTGACCTGTATTTCACTCGGGCCAACAACATGGGCGACATTTATCTATTTGACAACAACGGGTTGATTGTCAAAGAACTGAAAATCAAATACCAAGCTTTGGAAATGCTGGCATTGGACGACCACCACATTGCCATCTATGGAGGCACGTCGTGGACTAATAAATACAGGCACTTGGTATCCCTTTTGGATACAAACACAGGCAAGGAGAAAACCCTTTGCGATGTATTTGAAGACATGAACACAGACCTCAAAGACAAAGGCTATTTCATTTACACAGAAAGCAAAAGGAACGACATGAAAGGCCGGTGGCAAATCGTGAAAGTCAACGGCAAGCTCATCGTTTCCAACCCGATAGATGGGCTGGTGAGAACATACGATTTCAACGGTAACAAAATCTCTGAGAAACTATTGGATTGGGAGCCGCAAACTCTGTCCGTTAAAGAGCAAATTGCTTTGCAAAGCGCACGAATCAAGGATTTGAAAGATGATTTACCAGGGGAAACAGACGAGAGGGTGCTTCGATATTACAACGACTTTATTACCTTTTATGAAAACGGCATCCAACACATTAAAGAGCCTATCAATATGGGGTGGTTCACTATGGCCATCAAAGGCAACGACGACAACATCCTTTTCTTTGACGATGCAGAGGAAGCTGGAAAAAACACGTTCCATGTCTATTCTGTCAGCAAAGGGCAAAGCATTTCGACAGGCTCCTTCCAATGCGAAGACTACGACCTTGCCATTACCAAAAAGCGCTTCGTGTGCCACGGCGGGTATTACTATGGCGTTCAGGTGCTGAAGAATTGCGAAGGCATGCCGCTGCGGTTGGTGAGGTTTAGGGCAAAATAGAACCAAATTGACCTAACAGCTACAAAAAAAAACTCAACCAATTGAATAACAACTGGTTGAGTTTTCTTTTTTGTACCCGAGGCCGGGCTCGAACCGGCACGCCTTTAAAGGGCAAGGGATTTTAAGTCCCTCGTGTCTACCAATTCCACCACTCAGGCACTTACACAAAAAACTCGAACTCGCGACCCCGACCTTGGCAAGGTCGTGCTCTACCAACTGAGCTATTTCCGCCTGCTTTCAGCAGTCGGCGTTTTCGTTCGCGACTCGGCAAAATCAAATGCTTTGCTTTTGCTCTCGCTGCTCCGAAAACTCCGCTTCGCTCTTGAGCGGAAAACGAGACTCGAACTCGCGACCCCGACCTTGGCAAGGTCGTGCTCTACCAACTGAGCTATTTCCGCTTGCGTTTAGCGCGGCAAAAGTACAACTTTTTTCAATACTGCAAACATTTTTGAGAAAATTTTTCTTTCTTTGTAGTTTTTTCGCTGTTTTTGCGTCAAATAGACAAACGATTCTGAACGATGAAAGAGAAAGAAGCAGAATTTTCGGACCTCGTGAAAAGGTACAAAAACACCATCTTCACCGTGTGCTACCTCTTCTCAAAGGACCAAGACGAGGTGAACGACCTGTTCCAAGAGACGCTCATCAATCTGTGGCGAGGCTTCGGCACATTCAAGGGGCAATGCGACGTGAAGACTTGGATTTGGCGCGTCAGCCTCAACACCTGCCTCACCGCCGAGCGCAAGAAGAAACGCAGCGTGGAAACCGTGCCGCTCTCGATGGACATCAACCTCTTCACCGACACCGACGACGACACGAAGCAAATCCAGCAACTCTACCGCCGCATTAATAAACTCGGAGTGGTGGACAGAGCCATCATCTTGCTTTGGCTCGAAAACATGAGTTACGAGGAAATCGGGCAAATCATCGGCATCTCCACGAAGAACGTCTCCGTCAAATTGGTCAGAATCAAGGAACAACTGAAAAAAATGTCAAACGATTAAAACGCAAAGCGATGGAAAACAACGAATTGGAAGAAATGCGGGCGCAATTGGCTACCTTAAACGAAAAGTTGGAGAACGAAAGCATCGTTGACGAAAAGCTTGTCAGTGAAGCCACAAAAAAACACATTTCCAAATTGCAGCGGAAACTGATTGGCAGAATCATCATGTTTACCTTGTTGGCAGCATACTTTTATTGGAAACTTGAGCTTGGTATATTTTTACTCTGGAGTTTAGGAATCCTCGTCATAAGCATTTACATGTATCTTGTGGTTCGCAAAGGCAATTCCACCTCCATGCCCGTGACGGAATACGCACGTCGGCTCCGCAAGGCCTTGAAAATCTATAAAATAGGGAATAGGTTTATGTGGATTTTGACTATTATCCTTATATTGGCCTGGGGGACGTACGTGCTTATCTTGAATTGTATTTCAAATGAAGTTGTACCAATTACCGCCTTTGGGGTTTTCATGGTATGCTTTTTCATCGCCTTTTTTATGGGAATATATTATTATATCACCAACGTGTGCATCTCGCCCGATGTCGAACTCATGTTGGAGGAGGTGTTGGAGGATTTGGAGAATGACAATCAGGATGCATAACAAACGGAGTTTCATTTCAAATCCAAATCATTGAAAAGTGGTGTTTTTGCAAATTAAAACAATAGAAATATGGACGATGGAATAGGTAAAACGATAAAGCTGTTTCTGCTTTGGTGGTCGTTGTATTTTGCAACTCTAATTATTGGCACCATTTTGGGGCATATCTTCAAGAACATTGAGTTCATGAAATGGGCCTTGGTGGCGGGTTATTTGCTCATCATCGTCTTGTTTTTCGGCAAGGGCTATGTCAAATTGTCGTTTGGGCGCATTGAAAAGCCTATGGTCTGGCCCGCGGTCGGAATGTCTGTCTTGATTGCCACATCTCAAGCGTTTGTTTTATTTTCAGCGTTGTCTTTGCTTGATGTTGACCTGTTATATCAAGGCGAAGAATTAGAACGTCGTCAACAGTTTTTTTCCGGAATTGCCGGAGCGCTCAATGCTTGCATTTTTGGTCCCATAATGGAAGAAATTTGTTTTCGCGGCCTTATACTTGATGGTCTGCTGAAAACGCGATGCCGTCCGTGGTTGGCTATCCTCATCTCCGCTCTACTTTTCGCCCTGCTTCACGGATTGGGGGCGAATTTTGTCACGGCTATGTTGTTTGGAATCCTTGTCGGATGGCTCTATTGGCGCACAGGCAGCATCATCCCTGGCATCATCATCCATATAACCAACAATTCACTCACGGCCATAGATATAAGCAATCAAACCAACGCCTTTTATCTGATTATCCTTGTCGTTAGCCTCGTTTTGCTGGTATACGGAGTCTGGTGGTTTTGGAAAAAGTCAATCAACGATTCAGCAACTTCTTAATTTCATTGAGCTTCATTAATGCTTCGACAGGGGTCAACGTATCAATGTTGGTATTCAGGATGTCCTCTTTGATTTGCAAAAGCAATGGATCGTCCAACTGGATGAAACTCAACTGCATGGCGTCATCCTGTTTCTTCGCGGCCGCTTTCTCCACATCCTCGCTGGTATGCGATTTCTCCAAAACCGTCAAC
>CACXXW010000101.1 GCA_902771635.1 uncultured Bacteroidia bacterium
CTGCTTATCGGTGGCATGATGTTCACGGGCTGCAAGAAAGACAATCCGCAACCAACACCCGACACGCCTTCGACTCCTACCGAGACGACGAAGACGGTGGTTTACACAATGGATAACGTTATGAAGGATTCGAATTCATCAGCAACACTAACCGTTTCGCCTTACTTCCACTATACTTTCAAATACAAGGATGCTGATGGAACGATGGTTGAAGTGAATGATCCCACTTTGCCTTGGACAAAGGAAATCAGTGTTAAAACTCCTTTTGAAGCCAAACTGGAAGGAACAGTTACTTACAATGAGAATGAGCTTCCTGAGGAAGGATTGATTATTTTTGGTACACTTGGCTCTATCAAGTCAGGAACTAGTGCAACGCCTTCTCAAAGGGTGAATCAGTTCCATGCCAGACAACAATTCCTCGATTTTATCAGCACTCATGCTGATAGAGTGAACTATAGCTTTACCTTATCGGTTAATTAAGCATCGGTAAGTAGCTTCCTTTTTATTTGCCCGACCTTCTTAAACTATATGGAGGCCGGGCAAATTGTTTTTTTGTAGACAAATATCGCTTTTTTTCTGAACATTGCGGCAAAAACCGTACTTTTGCGGTCATGGAAACAAAGGAACAAGCCCCTATTGAAAAAGCAGAAAGTATTGAAAACCTGTGTCTTGTAAACCATGTGGACAGTGGCTTGCCGCGTTGGCTCATCGAGGCGGCTTTTGTGTGCTACCTTTTGCAGGCTGTTGTCAACTATGCGCCGCTGATGCATTGGTTGGATGAAACCCATCTTTCATGGGTACGAGGCATTGTCCAAACCTTTGGGGCTGTGGTGATGTATTTTGGGCTGTTGCGAGGCACAAAACCGCTATACCGTCCTTTCACGGCATGGTGGTGGGTGGTTATCGCGTTGAACTTGGTTGGGCTTGTTACAGAGATGATTCCGTCCATCATGTATGTTGTCGGACTGCCTGTAGCCGTTTTACTGATGCTCGTTTATCTGCCCTTGGGCTGTGCCATTGCGTTCAGCTATCGCGGTCGCCTTCGGCAGGTGGGCATTTGGATGGCGCTCTATATCCTGATTTCCAGTATTATTCCTGTCGTCTCCTTCCTGCTTGTTGGCCCCGAATCGGGTTTGGCCAACCTGCCTATGGAGATTCCCACCATTGCCGTCATTGTCATTTATGCTTGGATGCAGCGGCGGGTGTTAATCTGAAGTTTGAGGCGTTTCTTGATATGCGGCATTCTCCATTCCCTGCCGGTATTGCAATGGCGTGATGCCGAAGCGATGTTTCATTTCCATCTGGAAAGTGCGGCGACTGCCAAATCCTGCCTCAGTTCCAATGGCCTCGATGGTCCAGTTGGGTTTCTCATGCAGCAGCCTACAGGCCAACAAGACACGTTTCTCGTTGAGATAGTCGCCTAAACTGGCATATTTTGGATGGTTTTTGAACAAAGACCCTAGCCGCCGTTGCGTCAGCCCCAAGGTGTTCGCCAAGGTTTTCAAAGTGAGGTTAGTGTCGGTATAGAGTCGCATCTCATCCATCTTTTGGTCTATCCAAGCCATCAAATCATCATCGCTCATGTCGGAGGTCAGCTCTATGTTCTCGCGGTACTCGCGTGTCTGTTCCTTCAATTGAGCCACTTCATCTCCTGTTTGGCACGTCAGTTCTTTCTCTAATTCGTTGATTCGTTTTTTCAACTCGGTTTTGTCTTTTTCCTGCCTTTTGTTTTGTTCCAACAAGGAGTTCTGATTGTCCACCAACCTTGCATTTGTGGAGAACAACTTTTTGGTGTGGCTGTTGAGCACTATCATCGTAATGATGAAAGCGATTACGAATGCAATGATGATGGCTATGGTAAGTTGTTGAGGTCCGGTCATGGGTTTAATTTGTTTTTCAAGAATGGTTTTTCAATGGACATCCTGCATCTCTCTTAATAATTCTAGCGCCTGTGTCACCGTTTCCACTTCCTTGACGGTGAGTTGCAGCTTGTCGTTGACTTCCTTGAGCGCGGTGCGTTTCGGGTGGCTCATGATGTACTGCATGATCTGCATGTAGGTGGAGCTTTCATAATATTTCGAGGCCTGGTTGCTGACAAAATAGGCCGTCATGTTATGGTGACGCAACAAGATCTTTTCAAAGCCCAAGTCCTTGGCAATCCAGCGGAGACGCACTGTGTTGAGCAAGTCGTTGACCTGCTTGGGGATAGGCCCGAAGCGGTCGATGAGGTGGTCGGTGAATTTCATCAGGCTCTCCTCGGTCTTGGTACGGTCGAGCTCGCTGTAGAGGCTGACGCGCTCCTGCGTCGAGTTGATGTAGTCGGCGGGGAAACGCACCTCCATGTCAGTCTCGATGGTGCAGTCGGCGACATACGATTTTTCCTCTTCTTTTTCAAAGATATCCTGAAATTCAGTCTCTTTCAATTCAAGGATGGCCTCATCGAGAATCTTGTGATAAGTCTCAAAGCCGATGTCGTTGATGAAGCCGCTTTGTTCGGCACCGAGGATGTTGCCTGCGCCTCGGATGTCCAAGTCGCGCATGGCGATGTTGATGCCTTCACCAAGGTCGGAGAACTCCTCCAAGGCGCGGAGACGTTTTTGGGCTTCCTGAGTGAGGGTGTTGAGCGGAGGCGTCAACAGGTAGCAGAAGGCCTTCTTGTTGGAACGGCCCACGCGTCCGCGCAGCTGGTGCAGGTCGCTGAGGCCATAACGGTGTGCGTCGTTGATGATGATAGTGTTGGCGTTTGGGATATCCAACCCCGACTCGACGATGGTGGTGCAGAGTAGCACATCGTAGTCGCCGTTGATGAAGCCAAGCATGATGTCCTCAAGCTTCGAACCTTCCATCTGGCCGTGGGCGACGGCGATGCGCACGCCCGGCACATACTTCAGGATGAAATCGTGCACATCCATGATGTTCTGGATGCGGTTGTGGATGAAAAAGACTTGTCCGTTGCGGGCGAGTTCAAACTGGATGGCGTCGCGGATGAGTTCGCCGTCGAAGCCACGCAACTCGGTCTGCACGGGATAACGGTTGGGCGGAGGGGTGGTGATGACACTGAGGTCGCGGGCACCCATCATGGAGAACTGCAGCGTTCTCGGGATAGGTGTGGCAGTCAAAGTCAGCGTGTCGACGTTGGCCTTCATCTCTTTCAGTTTCTCTTTCACGGCCACGCCGAATTTCTGTTCCTCATCGATGATGAGTAAGCCCAAGTCCTTGAACTTTACATCTTTTCCTGTGAGGCGATGCGTCCCGATGATGATGTCGATTTCGCCTTTTTCGAGGCGTTTTAGGATTTCATTCTGTTGTTTGGTGGTCTTGAAGCGGTTGAGGTATTCTATGGTGACGGGGAAGCCGTCGAAGCGTTCGGTGAAGGTGTGGTAATGTTGCAGGGCAAGTACGGTTGTCGGCACAAGCACGGCCACTTGTTTCGAGTCACAGCAGGCCTTGAAGGCGGCACGCATGGCGACTTCGGTCTTGCCGAAGCCGACGTCGCCGCACACGAGACGGTCCATGGGATTCTCGCTCTCCATGTCGCGTTTCACGTCGTTGGTGGCTTTCAGCTGGTCGGGGGTGTCCTCGTAGATGAACGAAGCCTCCAACTCGTTTTGCAGGTAGTTGTCGGGCGAGAACTTGAAGCCAGGCGTGCGTTTGCGCTCGGCGTAGAGTTTGATGAGCTCGCGAGCGATGTCTTTGACCTTGCTCTTGGTCTTGTTTTTCAGGCGGTTCCATGCGCCGTTGCCGAGGGTGCTGAGTTTGGGCTCAGTGCCGTCTTTGCTGCTGTATTTGGCGATGCGGTGCAGCGAGTGGATGCTCACATAAAGCAGGTCGCCGTTGTTGTAAATCAGGCGGATGGCTTCTTGAGGTTTGCCGTTGTTCTCGATGGTCTCAAGCCCGTCGAAGCGTCCGATGCCGTGGTCGATGTGGGTGACATAGTCGCCAGGCTTCAGCTCGTATAGGTCTTTCAGTGTGATGGCCTGCTTGGTGGAGAAGTTGTCGCGTAGGTGGAAGCGGTGGTAACGCTCGAAGATCTGGTGGTCGGTGTAGCAACACACCTTCAAGTCTTCATCGATGAATCCGCCGTGGATGGCGATGGTCTCGGTCTCGAAGTCGCGATGGCTCTCATCGTTGTGGTTGATATCGTTCAGAATCGCCTGGATACGAGAGAGTTGCTTACTACTTTCGGAGAACACGATGACGCGGTAGCCTTCTTCTTTATGTTGAGCAATGTCATCTATCAGTAGGTTGAAGTTCTTGCTGAATATCGGCTGGGGCTTGGTGTGGAAGTTGACAGTTTCTAATTGTCGCTTCGCGTCATCGCGAGGTACGAAGCGATCCAGAGTGTCAGTTATCAGCTTGCTAGAAACGCCAAACTCAACCGTGGGATGTTTTATAAGGTTAGAAAGCAACTCGTCCGATTTGCTGAACAACTGCCCAGGTTTCAAAGCTTTCACTTCCTCGTCTTGCTCCTGCATCTTCTCGAAAGCTTCCACGGCGCGGTCGTATTCCTTGTCCACCTGCGTGGCGAAGAAAGCCATGTCGGTGAGCCACACGGTGGTATTGTCGGGCAGATATTGCAATATGGCTTCACGCTCCTCGATGAAGGCGCGCTCTTGCATATTGGGCAGCAACACGATTTGTTTCAGTTGCTCGATGGAGAGTTGGTCGGCGATGTTGAAGCTACGGATGCTGTCGACCTCATCGCCGAAGAACTCAATGCGGTAAGGATAATCGTTGGCGAATGAGAACACATCCACCAATCCACCACGGATGGCAAACTGTCCCGGCTCCACCACGAAATCGACGTTTTCGAACTCATATTCATAAAGTACGTCGGTAAGGAAGTCGAGATTGATTTTGTCACCGACCTTGATTTTAGTGGTGTTTTTTGATAAGAGCTTACGCGTGAAGACCTTCTCACTCAAGGCTTCTGGGTAACTGACAATCAAAGTCTTGCGTTCTGAGGTGGAGACGCGTTGCAGCACCTCGGTGCGCGAAAGGATATAGGTGTTGTCGGGCTTCTCGGGCTCGTAGGGACGTTTGTAGGAAGTAGGGTAGAAGAGCACCTGCTTCTTGCTGTAGTCCATGCCACGCTCGCCGAGCATGTTTTCAAGGTCGTTGTAAAAATAGGCCGCGTCTTCCTTGTCGGCGCACACGATGAGGTGCTGACCACCGATCTGTCGGAAGGTTTCCTCCAAAACAAAGGCTTTCGAAGAGGCCGCCAAATTGGAACAAAGCAAATGCCCTCCATCGCGCAAAGTCTTGACTATCGCGTCGATGTGGGCATCAGCTTTATAAGGTTGGTACTTTATGCTTGCCACTTTTCTTGAAATTGTGGCGCAAAAATACGAAATTATTCAATCACAATCTTCTGCGTCTGTACCTTCTCGCCGTTGATGAGGCGGAGGACATACACACCAGGTGTCATCTCGCTTGTAGAGACGCGATTCATCGCGGCTCCTTCAACGACCACGCGACCCATCATATCCACAATTTGCAATGTGGCGCAGGTCCCTGAGCCTTCGGTTCCTGAGCCTGTCGAAGGAGTCGAAGGGCCGTCCGTGATGATGATGTTTCCGTCGCTGATGTAAGCGAAGGTCCCTGAGCCTGTCGAAGGGCCGTCCACTGCATTAGCATCAAACACCAATTTGAATCTCGTAGCATAGTCGCTGGCATTAGCTTCAAAGGTGTAGCTAGGCGTGGCCAGGAGGTCAACATCGTTGCCTGTGAGGTTGTCGATGAGATGGAGGTAATTCAAACCGAGATTGCTAGCGTCCACTGTAATTGTCTGTGTTCCATTGTGCTTGGTCTCGAAGCAAAGATCCAAAGCTTCGGCATCATTGTTCACAAGCATCACATAGGGCTTGTGGTCGCAAAGGAGATAGAGGTTGGAATGCTTTCCCTTGAAATCAATCAAAGGCATGCTGACGCCTTCGCTCAACTTGACATAGGCATTGTCTTCGCCAATGCTGAGTCGGAGGTACTGGCCTTTATCTGGATTACCACCTTTACTTTGCGGATTGAGCGTCACCGTTTGTCCCGTGGCATTGGCTTTGACCAAGAAACCACGACCGGCAGGTACGCTGCTGCTGGTTGAATAGATCCAGGTATCACCATTGTCAACATAGTAATATCCATCAGAAACTTTAGATGATTTCGTGAAGTTGATTTCATGTGCCGTGGGGTTACCTAACAGGTTGAAGCCTTTAAGGCTTTCGATGTTGTTGTTATAGCCCAAATTGACCGTTTGACTATAAGTGCCGCTATTGAGTTCGCCACTTAAATCCAGGGTTTGTGTAGCGTTGTTGGCATAGAGATAACCTGAGCTTGGGGTCAAATTGAAACTGCCCGACTTGAAGTTGATCCATTCCTTACCGTCTGCATCACCGTCTTCATCGTAAGCATACAAATCGTAGCTGCCGCTAATCAAGCCATTGTTCACCGAGGGTGTAAGGCTGACAAATGGTGTGCTTAAGGTATACCAACCACCATTGCCAGTATAACCATTGATGTTCTTTTTCACCGTGGCTTGTACGCCAGTAGAGTTATTGATGAGTTGTGCACCATTCTCAAGGATGAGGTTGTCGGCGTTCACATCGCTGAGGGCGCCACTGACGGTAAGTGTGCTGTTTTCGGTGACGGTCATCTTGTCGTTGGCGGCCATGGTCAATGAGGCCAATGAGGCTGTGCC
>CACXXW010000102.1 GCA_902771635.1 uncultured Bacteroidia bacterium
AAACGCTTTCATCTAACTGCTTTTTATCGCTTTTATGCGTCTTATTGTCAGTGATTTACATTATATCTCACCAACCATTTTTGTCTATTATACCTGCTTTGAAAACAAAAACAGCCTGCCAGAATTTCTGACAGGCTTGTTTTATTGGTTAACTGTGACGATTAATCCACAGGGATGTCTTTGTTGACATTCTTCGAACCCCAGAGTGCGTAGAAGAGCAGGAAGGCGAGGCCAATGACGATCACCCAGTAACTTTGGAGATAGCCGACACCGCCCAAGCCGTCGACAATGGCATTCTGAAGCAGAGGCAGGATACCACCACCGCAAACCAAAGCCATGAAGATGCCCGAAGCCTTTTCGGTGTACTTACCCAGACCTTCAACTGCGAGGTTGAAGATGCCACCCCACATCACTGAAGTGCAGAGACCGATGCAAACCAAGAAGGCCGCGTTGAGCGGAATGCTCACCATGCCGAAGCCATGTGCGCCATTGAAGGCGGGGAACTTCACCATGGTGGAAGGACCGAACATGGCCAACAAAGTGAGAATAATGCCGATAACCGACACTGTGGTAAGCATCGCTTTGGCCGAAACTTTGCTGCCGATGATACCACCAATCAGACGACCGATGAGCATCAGGAACCAATAGGTGGCAGCCACAGAGCCAGCTACGGCTTCGGCATTGACACCGCTACCCAGCACATTAAGCTCAGGATTCTGGAGCCATTTATTCAACACATTCGGGATACCCACCTCGACACCGACATAGATGAAGATGGCGATGGCACCGAGCACGAAGTGACGGAAAGCCATGGGGCCTTTGCCCTTTTCCACTTGTTTGACAGCTTCTTGTTTCTGTTCGTTCTCTGGAATCTTGGTCAGCAGGATGACGATGAAAGCGAAGGCAAAGATGCCCAAAGCCGTGTACATCAACGGGAAGACGTCGCTGATCTTGGCATCCACGATGCTGGGAATCAGCAAGCCCGTGATGATGATGACGGCGGTACCACACAGGGAGTTGAAGGAGCCACCGATTTGGATGAGTTGGTTGCCTTTGTTGCCACCACCGCCCAAGCGGTTCAGCATCGGGTTGACCACGGTGTTGAGCAGACACATGCTGAAGCCCGCCACAAAAGCGCCGAGGAGATAGACGGCAAAGCTGCCAAAGACACCCGACAAGGTCTGGATGCCGACACCGATAAAGCCTACGATGACAGCGATGAGGGCAGTTTTCTTGTAGCCTTTCTTTTGGAGCAAGTTACCCGAAGGGATACCCATCACAGCATAGGCGATGAAGTTGGCGAACACGCCAAGGGTGCCTTGCCAATTCGGGATTTTAAACTGGTTCTTCAGGATGTCGCCCATGGGCGAAGCCAGGTTGGTGACAAACGAAATCATACCGAACAAGAGAATCATCACGATGATCGGAATGAAATAGTTCTGTTTTTTTACGGTTGTTTCCATAGGTATTTGAGATTTAAAGATTTTATTTCTGTTTCATTTGGCTTTCAGCTGTCAGCCATCAGCATTCAGCCTCGGTATTGCCATGCTGATAGCTGACTGCTGATAGCTGAAGGCCTTTCATAATTATAGAATTGAGAATTTAAAAATGATCGTTTCGTTGTATTCTTCGCCCGAACGCAGGAAGGTACTGGGGAAGTTAGGCTTGTTGGGCGAGTCGGGGAGGGCCTGGCACTCCAAAGCGACGCCCGAGTAGTCCTCATAGATGTGGCCGTTCTTGCCTTTCGGACATCCTGAAAGCCAATTGCCGGTATAGACCTGTACGCCAGGCTGGGTAGTGTAAATCTTCACCATACGGCCCACACCTTCATGCGATAACTCGGCTGCCAACGTAATCTTGTCCTTTGCCACGCCATCGATGACCCAGCAACTATCATAGCCTTTGCCATTAATTAGGTCTGGATAAGGTTCCTTAATGTCGCGACCAATGAGTTTAGCTTGGGTGAAGTCCATGGGTGTATCGGTCACTTGTCGCATTTCGCCAGTAGTGATCAACTCGTTGGTGGCGGGTAGGAAACGTGAGGCGTTCAGTCGTAGCTTGTGGTCAAGGATGTCACCATTGCCTTCACCTTTCAAGTTGAAATAGGTGTGGTTGGTCAGGTTGACAATGGTGGTGTCCGATGAATAGGCGCAGAGACGGATGTTCAGCTCGTTCTCATCGTTGAGGGTGTAGTAGACCTTCGACACCAGCTCGGCGGGATAACCCGCCTCACCGTCAGCACTGAGGTAGGTGAACACCACACTCTCGCCATTGATGCGGCTAGCCCACTTCTGGTTGGCGAAGCCGATGCTGCCGCCATGGAGATGATGCTTGCCATCGCCAGTATTGATTTCAAGCTGGTATTCCTTGTCATCAATCTTGAAACGACCGTTGGCGATGCGGTTGGCGAAACGGCCAGGCGTCTTGCCAGCGCAGGGACCGTCGCCATAGTAATCCGTGGCGTTGGGGTAGCCTAGCACGATGTCATCCATATGGCCGTCACGGTCAGGCGTAACAATACTCACGATGCCCGCGCCAATGTCGCTCAACTGCACCTTGATGCCGTTGGCATTGGTCAGAGTGTAGAGCTTGATGTCTTTGCCGTCGGGAGTTTTGCCCCAGGTTTTTACTTCGATGTTCATAATAGATAGGCTATTTTAGCGTGTAGCTTTAACATTGGCTATCAGCCATCAGCAGTCAGCTATCAGCATAGTAGTAGTTAGGCTGAAAGCTGATTGCTGACAGCTGAAAGCCATTATCTCAATATCATTCCCATAAATTGTTCGGATAAACGCCTTTCTCAATCAGCTCGCGAATCTTGCGCATCACCTCAGGCTTGTCTTCCTTGTAGGTCACACCGAACCATGAGGCGTTGCTCGACAAGACCTTCAGTTTAGCTGATCCATCGTGGATGCTTTGGTTGACCATCAGCGGGATGAAGAACTCTGCCTTGATGTTGGTCTGAGCAGATCCTTTTAGGAACTCGACGAAGCCTTTCTCGGAATAGGCAAAGAAATCGGGGGTGAAGCCGAAGAAGTTCATGGAAACGAGGGAATCCATGTCCAAAGGATGGCTGCCAGTCTCGTCGGTGTAGGCGGCTCCACCATCTTCAGTATGACCGATGGCTGTGCGCTCGACGATGGTCTGGAGGTTGCCTTCAGCGTCGGCGGTGCAAATGCCACGACTCACCGTGCCGAAATCCGACATGGTGTTGCGGAGTTTGTAGGCGACCATGCTGTAAGCGCCTTTCTTGCCTTCACATTCCATGAGATACTTGGCCAGTACCTCGTAGGCTTCCTTGCCATAGAAGTCGTCGGCGTTGATGGCAGCGAAAGGCTCGTGGATCACATCCTTGGCCATCAAAACTGCGTGGCATGTGCCCCAGGGTTTCACACGCCCTTCGGGGACACTGAAGCCTTCCGGCAACTTGTCAAGGGATTGGTAGACATATTCAACTGGGATACCAAATTTCTCCGTGTTGTTCACTTTCTTGAAGGCCTCGGCGAAGTCCTCGCGGATGACGAAGACCACCTTGCCGAAACCGGCGCGTTTGGCGTCGTAAATGGAATAATCGAGGATGGCCTCATTGTTGGGGCCGACGCCGTCCATCTGCTTCAGGGCACCGTATCTGGAACCCATTCCAGCGGCTAATACTAATAATGTTGGTTTCATTATGTTGAGTTGTTTGTTGTTTAATCGTTTAATTGTTGGTTTGAGTTTCCCTTCGGGAATGGATTGTAGTTTAATAGTTACAAGCGGCGGCAAGAACAATTTGCCAATCTATAACGGAATTGGCCGCCGCAGTTAACAAAAACCTCATACCTCCATTCCCGTATGGGAATCTTATAATCTTCTAGCACCATCGGAAATCACGACATCATAAACCTTAGGTTCGTGACCGAATTTGGCGGCGAATTTCTCCTTCGCCGTGGCGATGAAGGCATCATAAAGGTTTTCCTTCACCAGGTTGATGGTGCAGCCACCAAAGCCGCCACCCATCACGCGGGAACCGGTTACGCCGCATTCTTTGGCGATGTCGTTGAGGAAGTCCAATTCTTCGCAACTCACTTCATAGAGTTTGCTCATGCCATAGTGGGTGCCGTACATACGGTCGCCAACGGTCTCATAGTCACCTTTTTCCAAGGCATTGCAGACATCGAGGACGCGCTGCTTCTCACCGATGACATATTCCGCACGCATGTAATCCTCGGCTGGAATCTCCACATCAATCTCGTTGAGCATAGCCATGGTGGCATCGCTCAAGTATTTCACCTCGGGATGCTTGGCGGCGATGTGGGCGCAGGCGTTCTCACACGACTCACGGCGACGGTTGTAGGCCGATGAGGCCAATTCGTGTTTTACCAAGGTATCAAGAAGCACGACTTTGTAACCCTTAGGGTTGAAAGGATAGTACTCAAACTCCATCGTGGCGCAGTTGAGGCGCATCAAGTGACCGGCCTTACCGAAGAGTGAGGCAAACTGGTCCATGATGCCACACTTCACACCAACATAGTTGTGCTCCGTGGCCTGACCAATGCGCGCCAACTCAAACTTGTCGATGCCAAGGCTCAGCAACTCGTTAAGAGCAAAGGCGAAAGTGCTTTCCAAGGCAGCCGACGACGACATTCCTGCACCGATGGGCACATTGCCGTAGAACACGGTGTCAAAGCCTTGCAGCTTGTAGCCTCGTTTGATGATTTCGCGGCACACGCCAAAGATGTAATTGGCCCAATGTAAATGAGGATGATCTTCCTCGTTCATGCCAAACTCGCGATAGTCCTCCTTATCGATGGAGTAGGCGCAAACCTTGTCGGTGCCGTTGAGGCGAATGCAGGCGTAGATACCCGAGTCGATGGCTCCTGGAAAAACGAAGCCACCATTATAGTCAGTGTGTTCGCCGATGAGGTTGATGCGCCCAGGCGAAGTGTAGACAACGCCCTCATTTCCAAAGCGTTGCTTAAAAAGAGATTTTAATTCTTCGATAGTCATAGTGTAAGGTTAAATTTGGGCGCAAATTAGGAAAAAAATTGATTGCGTGACTTAGATTTTTGATTTAGTCACGATTTTTTCTCCGTCAGGTATTGTGATGGTGTTTGCCCATACTTTTTCTTGAACGAACGCAAGAAGGTGGCGTATGAATTGAAACCTGCCATCATTGCGATATCTTCCAAAGAGTGTTGGTTTTCAGAACTTTGACTATCTAACACAACTTTGGCTTCCTCCAAACGAAAGTCGTTGATGTAGTCGTAGAAGGTCGTATGAAGTTCTTGATTGATATGATTGCTGAGGTACTGTCGGTTGGTGCCCAAATGCTGGGCCAACTTCTGCAAAGTCAGCGTGTTGTCAAGATAATACCGCTTTTCCTTCATTACCTTATCGATATCGCAGCCAATCAGGGACTTGCCAGCATTGGGTTGGGGCGTGGTAATTGCTGGTTCTTGAGGTTCGTTTTCATATTCGTCGGCGGGGGAGAGGGTGAACACCTGCTGATGTATCAGTTTGTGCATGACGTATAAAGCAATGCCGATGCAGATGAAGCAATAGAGTGTGTCGAAAAGCAAGTTGCTTCCGGTAGAGGGTTCTGAAAACCATGACTGTTGCGATAGGCTTTCAATTGCCCATAGCAGTTGGAAAGCGAAATAGAGGACAATCAAAATGTTTCCCCAACGCAGGTCGAAATACTCCAGGTCTCCAACATTGTCCAGTAACATTCGAGTATGTTTCTTGATGGAAAGAACCAAATACACCAATAAGGCCAGAGATACTGCCACAGTATAGATTTGCACGACCGTCAAAACCAATTGGCTTCGGCTGAGGACAAACAAGAGCATGGCAATTAAATAAGGTATCACCAAAAGCAAGAGTTGACGCGTTTTGTAACGATTGGGGAATACCAGAGAGACGCCAAACATCATGTTCGGAGTAAGGTTGTTCACTGCAAGCTAAAACCACAAAGTTGTTGAAAAAGCCAAAACCATGCAAGATCAAGACAACAGCAAATACCCTTTGAAACTGATAGTTACGGTGTTTCAAGAGCATATAAATGCCGCATAACGTCAATAAACATTGCGTCATGCCCGACACGAAGCTTAGCAGCAATATATAGAACGAATCGCTGTTCATGTCGGCAAAGGTACGTTTATTTCGTAACAAACTATGCCAATTACCTGCCATTTTACGCATTGCAAACCGAAATTTTACGCAATGACGAAAGCGAACCATTGTTTTTTACGCATTGCAAACTGCTTTTTGGGCGAATGAAAGACCGGAGCAGAGAATTATGGTGACATTTGCGAAACGAAAAACAGGCTATAACATATTACAAACAAACATTATTCAAAATGGAACAAAACAAAAATCAAGAAGCTTGGCGTTTGCTTGACGAAGCTTCAAAAATCAACGATCCTGCCACAAAGGCGGAAACCGACCACTTGGAAAACCTTCTCAAACAAGCCCGAGAAGTTGCCGATGACCCACATGAAGAAAGTTTCGCTCATGAGCATGAAGATCTGTCCGATGTGGTTGCTTGGTCAAATCATCGTCACAAGACATGGAGTTGGGCTATCATCGGAGGTGCCTTGCTGGGCATTTTTTTGCTTTGGTGGCTGACAAACTCGAAAAATGAAGATGTGGATAAAGAGAAGCAAAAGTTGGAAAAGGTTGAGGCTTGGAGCCAACCTTGCGACACAGTGATTACATACGAAAGCTGTGAAAAGCTCATCAGTAGGGTAGGCATGTATGATACTCCCAATAAATACAAGGCATACAAGCTGTCTGTTGCAAAAAATAGAGTAGAAGATTATAAAGAAAGTATTGCCAAAGCTGACTCAATGGAGTATTATGCTGCTCACAAGTCAGAATATGAAAAATCTCTCAAGGAGTGGGAACCCAAATTCGATGAAATCAACAGCATGTCGTACGACAAGCTCAAGGAAATGGCCGTGAAAGACGCAAAAAACGACATCAAGAAAGTGAAAGGCGGTGCCAACTTCGTACTCACACTGCTCATTATTGTTATTATTCTCATTCCTCTTTATATTTGGACTGGTTATCAGCACGGTTATGAGATCACTGCGAGCCGTAGACGTGAAAAAGTACTTTCGTGGATACGCAAAATAGGTTTCGGCATTGCCGGTTTATTCTTTGGCGCTGGACTCGTGTTCAAATTCTTCCCCGATGAAACCCCGAGGGAAAGACGTGAAAGAAAAGGTTTCTCCAATGATACGGGAAGAATAGGCACAAACTTGCTCTTTAAAGGTCTTCTCATGCTTGCAGGTGCCATTATTTTGGCCTTTGTGTCGATTTTCATTATGTTGGTGGAAGTCATTGCCGGTTTGAAGCACAAGCTGAGAAATGCAAAATCCACTAGCAATGCCTAAACCAAGTTCTGAGAATACTAAAAAATTGACAATGAATAATTGGAAGACACCAAATAATAAAAATCTAACAACAATGAAAAAATCAAATTTCAATCTGATTTTAGGCGTGTTTTTAGCCTTTGCAGTGTGCATGATGACTTCATGCAAGAAAATTGACGACATCACGAACCCGACCAAATATGGTCGTATCCAAGGTATCGTGACCAACTACACCACCAACGAACCGCTACAAGGTGTGAACATCTCGCTCAGCCCGAGCGGACTCTCCGCCGTGACGGGAAGCGACGGACGTTATGAATTCAACAACATCGAAGTCGGGCAATACACCGTGCAAGGCATGAAGACGGGCTTCGAGACCAACACGAAGAGCATTGTCGTGACCGAAAACGGCGTGGCCTCGGGCGACATGCAAATGCGCACCGCCACCACGGGCTTCAATCTAAACGTAGAATACCTGGATTTCGGCAACCATTTCAACACGCTTACTTTCAAGATTATCAACGCCAGCACAACCACGCCGATGAGTTGGGAAATCTTCGAAAGCCTGAACTGGCTCACCGTGACGCCCAATACGGGCAACCTGCAAGGCGGTCAGGAAGTAACCCTCACAGTGACCATCGATCGTACCTTAATTAATCAGAACACCACGGGTAACATCACCATCCATACCGCCGACATGGAGAAGATATTGCCCATCAGCGTGAGCATTTGACTAAATCTTAAATCTATAACTAAATCTATTTCAAGATGAAGAAATCATATCTGAAATTAGCCTTGAGCGTTGTGTTCGCTCTTGTACTGGGCTTAAGCTCCTGCACCAAGGAAAAAGCTACAGGCCGAATTCAAGGCATCGTCACCAACATGAACACTACCGAACCCATCCAAGGCGTGAACATCTCGCTCAGTCCCACAGGCGCCTCCGCAGTGACGGGCAGTGATGGCCGCTACGAGTTCAACAACCTCGCGCCGGGCAACTACACCGTGCAAGGCGTGAAAGCCGGCTTCGAGAGCAACACCAAGAACATCAGCATTACGGCTGGCAACGTCTCCTCAGGCGACATGCAGCTGCGCCCCGCCGCCACGGGCTTCCGCCTCAACGTGGAATACCTCGACTTCGGCACCAACTTCTCTCAACTGCAGTTCAAGATCATCAACGCCAGCGCGAACACGCCGATGAGTTGGGAAATCATGGAAAGCCTCAACTGGCTTGCCGTCACGCCCAACACAGGCAACCTGCAAGGCGGCCAAGAGACCACCATCACAGTGAACATCGTAGCGCCGACCAAAGCATCGTGATGCCCATCAACGTGAGTGTTGCAGGCAACAACGGGCCTCAACTGCAATTGAGCGAAAACTCACTCGACTTTGGAACTACAGCTAATAGTCTTGCTTTCTATGTGATGAACACTGGCCCGTCAAACACCTCACTCAACTGGGTTTGCTCCAATATCAACGTCAGTTGGCTGACTTTGACACCTACTGAAGGCAACACCGCTGGTGGTGCCAGCACCATGGTTACAGCCACCATCGACCGCAGCCAAATCACGGGAATGGTCTCCACATCGGTCACGGTGAACGGTGCGGGCAGCACGTCCACCATCACCTTCTCGGCCTCGGCGAGTGGCAGTGGCAGCGCCATCCTGCAACTGAGCGAAGGCTCGCTCGACTTTGGCGAAACCGCCACCACCAAGACCTTCCAAGTGAAGAACGTGGGCAGCGACGGCACCACGCTCAGCTGGAGCATCGACCCGCTTAATGTAGACTGGCTGACCCTCACGCCGATGAGCGGCACCACCGCCTCGGGCAGCGGCACCTTGGTGACCGCCCTCGTGGACCGCACTAAGATCAGCGGCCCCGTTTCGACCACCATTACCGTTGTAGGCACCAACAACAGCGCGAACCTCAATGTTTCGGTCCAATATGTCGATAATAGTCTGGTGATTGCTGACGGTCTGTTCTGCTTCTTCAATTTCGACGGAGACGAGATTGTGGATTACTATGGGAACTACACAGGTGTCAATAGTGGCACAATAGCGTCTACAGACACTCCTTCAGGAGAAGGCCAATCCAGACAATTTGATGGTAACTCTTTCATCATGGTGCAAGACAACTTCATTCCCGCTGGGAATACAATCTCTATTAATCTATGGTTCAAGACAGGTAGGAGTGATCAGTATTTAATTGGAAGTGATATCGAAATCGCAAATAACAAATTCGGATGCTGTTTTGAAATCACAAATACACAATGTCTACAATATACTGGTTATAGTGGATATTACGGGACTACTATTGCATGGACCACTAATCCAATTACATCATATATTGACAACCGATGGCACATGTTGACAGTGGTTTGTAGTGGAAATATGTGGATGATTTATTTGGATGGTAGTCTATTTGAAACAAAATCCAAAGATTCACCCTGGTCTAGCAATGTTAACATGACCTTCTTCGGTACAGTTTCAAATAATTCCAAAATCTTCAACGGCAAGCTCGACAACTTCCGCAGTTACAATCGTGCTTTGACGGCACAGGAGGTACAGACGCTGTATAACGCGAAGCAATAAGACAAGAAAATAAACTTTAATGAAGATGTGCAGCATTGGTTTGCATAAAAGGTAATAGAATTTGGCTGTCAGCAGTCAGCCCGGGAGCCACCGAGCTGATAGCTGACGGCTGATAGCTTACAACTAAGAAGCCTATAATAATGCAGTTTAATTTTGAATAGTTACTTATTACAAACGAACCTATCAAATAATACTTACTTTAATATGAAAAGATTGCAACTCATCATTGTGCTGATGGGCTTAGGATCAGCGCTAATGGCTCAGCCATTCGCGTATTCCTACATTGAAGTGAACAATGTGCGTGGATGCATCCTTGGCAACGGATGCCTTATGGACGCTCACCAGACCACCCTTTATTCTTCGTGGGAAGTGCCCAAAGACAGTGGAAAATCACCATTATTCCAACATGCCCTTTGGATTGGAGGTTCATCTACGGCAGACAACTCCTTGCATTTGGCAGGCGACCATTATGGTCAAAACGGGCAAGAGTTTTGGTCGGGACCGCTTCGCCTATCTGATGCTTCGACCGATGCAACTACGGTTGAGAAATACAGCCATGTTTGGAATCTCACCAAAGAACAGATTGAAGATTTCATTGCTCACCATGCTGAACCAGGTTACACCATTCCTTATTATGGTGACATTTGCTCCAATTTAATTTCATTGCAACAATTAACCCCGACGAGCCATAATGGGTAATAACCATGGCACATTAAAACTATGAAAAAGAAAAGCGTATTTGCAACCCTGTTTTGCGCAGGCATTTTTGCGACCTCGCTCATTCTCACTTCCTGTGGAGGTGGTGGAACCTCCTCGTCATCATCATCTGTGAAAATCAAGGATTATCCTGAGAATGAAATCTTTGGAAAAATTCCTGGAATATTATGCCAATTCTTTGAAAAAGACTCCATCTTTGAGAGTCAGTATGATAAGGAGAGAGAAAAGATAGAAGAAAAAGCGTATAAGACTAAAAATCAGGATGAAATCTTGAAACTTTACGAAGAGATTGAAAAGCTTAGTGATGAAAGAGACAATAAAATGGAAAAAGCGAGAGAAGAGAAAAGCGCCGCTATTGAAAAAGAAAAGGCTGCTTTGATTGGAAAGAGCATTCCGTTTGAGATGGAAGAGGGGGCTTGGTATGAAATCACAAACCTTGTGATTACCGATGTCAATTCAGATGGTACGGCTCTCATTACAGGCACCTTTAAGGTGATTAACGAAGAAAGAGTGAAAAAAGCTTTCTTCAGCTATCCTTCAATTTTCTGTAGTTGCTTGGATTCACAGGGAAATGTAATTTGTGAGTATTGCAATTCGAATACAGTTAAAAAGGGCGATGAGAACTTGGTCTTTAAGACTGGTTTTTCACTTTTTAGAGATTCAGGAAAAGCCTTCTTGGATTTTGCAAAGGTTAGGTTCTTGAATAAAGATTAGTTCCTCATGTCGTGGGAGGATATCGGCTGGTATAGGAGTAAATATGCGAAGAACTTTGCCTACTTTACCAAACTGCGCTTTGAGAAGACCAAGAAATAATAAACTGTCAATTAATTGGTAGACAAATTAATATATTATCAAAATCAAACAACAATGAAAAAAGCAAATTTCAATTATCGATTTCTATAACGGCAAGCTCGACAACTTCCGCAGCTACAATCGTGCTTTGACGGCATCTGAAATACAAACACTATACAACGCCAAACAATAAAAGAACAAAAACGTGACATTTTTTTTGGTGGTCTTGGAGATTATTCTAGGGCCACCTTTTTGTCATTCGTTAATTGGACATAAAACCATGTCTTTCAATTTGTGAGATAAAAATTGACAACCAACATTAACTGAGGGATATTTTTGTATTTTTGCCCTTTCAAACTATCAAATTCCTAACAAAATAAACCTATTGTGATGAAAAAGACCTTTATCCTTCTATTTGCCATAGCTTTTTCGCAGCTTTCGAGAGCGCAAGATATCAGTTTCGACCAATATTTCCTTGATGAAGGCTCATTGCGTATGGATGTCTTCCAATGCGGCAATTCCGACAGCTCACATTATGTGTTTGAGCGTTTTGTTATCGAACCGTATTTTGGTGGCTCAAAAGTCAATCTAATTGACCCATTTAATTATGGCACAAATCGTGTGAAAGTGATTGACGCACAAACCAATATGCTCATTTATTCAAGAGGTTACAACACCTTGTTCCAAGAATGGCAGACCACTGACGAAGCCAGAATGATGGAACGCTGTTATGAGGAATCCGTGAGCGTCCCGCTACCGCGCAATGAGGCCTATATCATCCTTGAAATCAGGAATTTCGATGGCGAGTTTGAGGAAATATTCTCAAAGCTTTATGAACCTAATGAGATGTTCAACACCACCGAACAACGTTATGTGTTTCCTGTTGAAGACATTTTGGTCAACGGCTCGCCCGAAAGCAAGGTGGACATCGTGATTTTGCCAGACGGCTACACCGCAGATGAAATGGACAAGTTCCTGCAGGATTGCCAAAATCTGTCCAATGTGTTCGCCCAAGCGGAGCCCTTTGCAAGTCATATCAACGACTTCAATTTCCGCGCAGTGCTGGCTCCTTCCGAGGAGAGTGGAGTCGACATTCCTGCCTCGCATATCTGGAAACGCACCATCCTCAATTCGCATTTCTACACCTTTTATATTGACCGCTATTGCACCACCCGCAATTATTTCTCGGTGAAAGATGTGGCGGCCAACGCTCCATACGATCAGATTTACATTTTGGTGAACAGCAGTCAATATGGCGGTGGCGGATTCTACAACTTTTACTCGATGAGTACGGCGGGCAACATGTCATCTTCCGATGTCATCGTGCATGAGTTTGGCCATGCTTTCGCAGGTCTTGCTGATGAATATGAGGAGCCTGACAACCCATTGGCCTTGCTCTATAACCTGAATGTGGAGCCATGGGAACCCAATATCACCACTTTGGTGGATTTTGAATCGAAATGGGCCGACCTTGTTCAGCCTGGTACGCCGATTCCTACGCCAAACACCAACCAGTATAACAACACGGTAGGCGCTTTTGAAGGCGGAGGCTATTTGGAGGAAGGCATGTATCGGCCCCAACGCAATTGCATGATGCGCAACTATGCGCCTTTCTGTGCTGTATGTAACAGAACGATTGAAGCCATGATTGAAGCGCATTCCGATAGTCCGGTTACAGTGAAATCAGAGTATATACAGCCAGAACCATCGCTTCGTGTGTGTCCCAATCCAGCTACGGATTTCATCGATGTGTTTGTCAATCAAGCGAATGGTCAAGCGGAAATCATCGACATGAACGGTAAGATCGCGATGACGGTTCAACTCGAAAACGAGGTGAACAGGATTGGCATCAGCGACTTGCCTAAGGGCATGTATGTGCTCCGTGCGAATGGTGAGACTCGTAAATTTGTGAAACAATGAATCATAGACATCTGATATGGGTGTTAATGGGCGGTCTGATGTTGGCTTCTTGTACCCACCGTCCCGTGCCAAGTGGTCCCATTCCAAGCCGCCAACAACTGGAATGGCAACAACTTGAAAACTATGCGTTTATACACTTTGGCTTAAACACATTTAACAACATGGAGTGGGGCTTTGGCAACACGCCATCCTATACCTTTAATCCTACGAACTTGGACTGCGAGCAGTGGGCCAAGACCTTGAAAGCCTGCGGAATGAAGGGCGTGATCCTTACCGCGAAACACCACGACGGTTTCTGCCTTTGGCCGACTGAGACTACCGACTATTGCATCAGGAACACCTATTACAAGAATGGAAAAGGGGATTTGGTCAAAGAACTGGTGGAGGCCTGCAAGAAGCAAGGCTTGAAGTTTGGGCTATATCTCTCGCCTTGGGACCGTAACCAACCCGAGTATGGTTATAAGGGCTATGTGGAGATCTATCACAAACAGATTGAGGAACTTGTGAGCAACTACGGACCCTTGTTCGAGTTCTGGTTTGATGGTGCTAATGGCGGTACTGGATGGTACGGCGGTGCCAATGACCTACGGTCCATCGTGGCGGAGCAATACTATGATTACGAGAAAGCAAGGAACATCGTTTGGAAATACAGCCCCGAAGCGAGCATCTTTGGTGGCACTGTCCCAACCTTGCGCTGGATAGGCAACGAGGAAGGCAAGGCCAATGCCACGCAGTGGTGTATGTATAAAACTGACTTTGAATCGCTTAATGACACAAAAGCCTTGCAGCAAGGCTATCGTGATGGCGAGGCTTGGTTGCCTGCCGAGGTGGATGTCTCCATTCGCCCAGGATGGTTCTACCATGCCAATGAAGACAGCCTGGTAAAAACCGTAAACCAGTTGATGGATTTGTATTACCAAAGTGTGGGCCATAATACCAATCTCTTGCTCAATTTCCCTGTAAATCAAGAGGGTAGGATACCCAGTATCGACTCGGCCAATGCCGTTCAATGGTACCAGAAGTTGCAAAAGGACTTCGCTAACGATTTGCTGAAAGGCTGCAAAGTGACTGCCAGCAACACAAGAGGCTGGAGGTTCAAGGCCAAGCATGTGCTGGATGAAGAATATGAAACCTACTGGGCAACGGAAGACAGCATCCATCAAGCTGAACTCATCTTCGATTTCCCCGAAACTACGGCTTTCAACCGCATATTATTACAAGAGTATATTCCTTTGGGACAGAATGTTGATGCATTTTACTTAGACTATTACTTTAATGGCAAATGGTTGCCCGTTGAGGTAAACGAGCCAACGACCACCATCGGTTACAAGCGACTTCTTCGTTTCCAGACCGTTAAGGCCGACAAATTAAGAATTAGGTTTAAGGTGTTTAAGGGGACTCTGTGCATTAATAAGGTTGGAGCGTTTTTAGTACAATGACTTGTGACAATGACTATGACAGCTTGCCCTTGGGCGCGAAAGCGGTCATTGTCATAGTCATTAGTCATAGTAAAAAGACAACTTATGATTGAACATCATCCATTGAAACCGTTCTTGCCATCAAACGCCAAAGTGCTGTTCCTCGGCAGTTTCCCGCCGCCAAAGAAGCGTTGGTGCATGGACTTTTTCTACCCCAACTTCATCAACGACCACTGGCGCATCGAAGGGCAAATTTGGTTCGGTGACAAGAACCATTTCGTTGACACCGAGCGCAAATGCTTCAAAATGAATGAAATCGTGGCATTTCTGAACGAAAAAGGTATTGCACTTTTCGATACAGCCATGGCGGTCAATCGACTGAAAGGCAATGCCTCGGATGC
>CACXXW010000103.1 GCA_902771635.1 uncultured Bacteroidia bacterium
GATCGAAAATGAACATTTTGACATCATCGCCCATTTCGACAAAATCAAGATGCACAACCGCGACCGTTATTTCCATGAAGACGAGCCATGGTATCGCAAGCTCGCTCTTGAAACCCTCGACCTCATCCGACAGAAAGGACTCGTGATGGAAATCAACACACGCGGCATCTACAAGAAACGCTACAACGGCTTCTATCCCTCACCTTGGCTGATGGAGGAGGCCTACAAGATGGGCGTTCCTGCCATCATCTCCGCTGATGCGCACCATTTTAGCGAAATCACCCTCGAATTTGCCACTGCAGAGGAAGCTTTGAAGAAAGCGGGCTATCGCAGTGTTGTCAATTTCAAGAATGGACAGTGGATTGACGTTCCGCTGGCTTAAAAAAAAGTTGTAAGATAACCTGTTTTCAGGATTTTTGCTATTTTTGCAGATAGAAACAATAAGATAAAGTTATGAATAGGACATACAGAATCAATTTGAGAAAGGAAGAAGAAGGAGGTTATACGGTATTTGTGCCTTCTTTGCCGGGTTGCATCACTTATGGAGAAACTGTCGATGAAGCCATTGATATGGCAAAGGAAGCCATCGAACTCTATATCGAGGAATTGCAAGATAGGGGCGAAAATATTCCTGATGACAGCAATTTGTTGGAATACTCTTTGAATCTGATGGCTGTATGAATCTGAGTCCTGAATACTTAATCCAGTTGCTTGAAGAAAATGGCTATATCTTTAAGAGGGCAAAAGGTTCGCATCAAGTATACTATAATCCGATTAACAACAAGACTATTATTGTGCCTTATCATAATGGGAAGGATTTAAAGAAAGGTACTTTTATGGCCATTTTGAAACAGGCAGGAATTGAATAAAAAACAACTCCCTCAACCTAAAAGATTGGGGGAGTTTTTTGTGATAAAAGTCAATACTGAAGCGTTATAGTTTCAAGTAATTCATCACATTATTTTCAATCCTCTTCAAAAGGTCTTCCGAATCGGGAGCCTTCTCGAATTTGTGCCCCGTGACCTTCTCGTAAAGCTCAATGTAGCGTTCCGAAACGCTGTTGACGTATTCAGGTGTCATCTCGGGCACTTGTTGGCCTTCTTTGCCTTGGAAGCCGTTGGCCATCAGCCACTCGCGGACGAATTCCTTCGAGAGCTGCACCTGCGGTTCGCCTTTGGCAAAACGTTCCTCGTATTGGTCGGCGATGAAGTAACGCGATGAGTCGGGGGTGTGGATTTCATCCATTAGCACGATTTGGTCGCCAATCTTGCCGAACTCGTATTTTGTATCGACGAGAATCAAACCTTGTTTAGCAGCGATTTCGGTGCCGCGTTGGAAGAGCTTTCTAGTTATGTCCTCAATTTGCACATAATCGCTCTCGCTGATGAGTCCACGGCTGATGATTTCCTCGCGGGAGATGTCTTCATCATGGCCTTCCTCGGCCTTGCATGCCGTCAGGGATCTGCACGCCGCAGATGGTGTGTTGACCGCTCTTGTAGGTGCGCCACGAGCTGCCGGTGAGGTAGCCGCGGATGATCATCTCAATCGGGAAGGGCTTGCAAAGTTTCCCCACGGTGACCATCGGGTCGGGGGTGGCAAGCTTCCAGTTGGGGACGATGTCAGCGGTAGCGTCGAGGAACATGGCGGCAATCTGGTTAAGCACTTGTCCCTTATAAGGGATGCCTTTGGGCAGGATGACGTCGAAAGCCGAGATGCGGTCGGTGGCGACCATCACCATGTACTCATCGTTGATGAAATAACAATCGCGGACCTTGCCGTGATACACCTTGGTCTGGCCAGGGAATTGGTAATCTGTTCTGGTTAATGCGTTCATTATTGTTGATTGTTGATTGTTGAATCGTTTAATTGTTGTTCGGTCGGTAGAGACGCAATCATTGCGTCTCTACAGGTTCGTCATTATTGTGCTTCTTATAGGCATTGATGATATCCGTCACCAACTTATGACGTACCACATCCTTGTCATCCAGATAGATGAATTCAATGCCTTTTACGTCTTTCAGCACCTCCATGGCTTGTGGCAGTCCCGAGGGGGTCTTGGGCGGCAAGTCGATTTGGGTGATGTCGCCGGTGACAATGAACTTGGCTGAGCGCCCCATGCGGGTGAGGAACATCTTCAGTTGGCTGCGCGTGGCGTTTTGGGCTTCATCGAGGATGACGAAGGCATGATCCAAGGTGCGACCGCGCATGAAGGTTTAGTGGAAGGTATCATATCGCGCAAGGCATCATAAAGCGGCTGCAGATAGGGGTCGAGTTTGTCTTTCAAGTCGCCAGGGAGGAAGCCCAGATGTTCATCAGCTTCGACGGCGGGTCGGGTCAAAATGATTCTCCTTACTTGCTTGGCTTTCAAGGCCCTGACCGCCAAAGCCACAGCAGTATAGGTCTTTCCGGTTCCAGCAGGTCCGATGGCAAAAACCAAGTCTTTCTGTTCAGTGGCCGTCACCATGCGTTTTTGGTTGGCTGTGATGGCTTTGATGGGCACACCGCTGCGCCCAAAAACCAACACATCGCTCTCCGACATCTTCCGTTGCAACTCGCTGTCGGTGCTGGCCATCATCACGTCTTCCACGGTCTGGGCGGTGAGTTTGCCAAAACGCTCCAGCTGTACCATCAAGGTCTCATATCGGCTGGCGAAATACTCGATCTCATCATCATCGCCAATCACCTTTACGAAGTCGCCGCGTGCAATGATTTTCAACTTGGGAAACATGCTCTTCACTAACTCCAAATACTTGTCATTGGGTCCGTGAAGTTCCTTAGGGTCAACATTTTCTATCTGAAGAATCTGCTCTGCCATAGCTCTTTATTTGGTCGCAAAGATAGACTATTTTTCAGAATGAAAAAAACGAATATTTTTTTCAAAAACCTATCTTAAAATTGACATAAATGATATACCTTTGCAAAATCACAAAAGGGCTAATAAGAGACAATGGCAATTATCACAATAACAAGCGATTGGGGGACGAAGGATTATTATGCTGCTGCGGTAAAAGGCAAGATTTTGTCCATGCTACCGTCAGCGACCATTGTTGATGTTACCCATGAAATCGAACCATTTAACGTTGCACAGGCGGGTTTTACGCTGAAAAACTGCTATCAATGTTTTCCTGAAGGTACAATTCACATCATCGCGGTCGATACGATTGAGTCGACAGAATGCCCCCATGTGGTGGTGAAAGCCGAAGGACAGTATTTCATTTCGACGGACAATGGCATCTTCAGCCATATCCTTGATGGGAAATATGATGAGGCCTATTGCATCGATGTGATGCAAGACTCTGATTTCTTTACGTTTGCTTCACGTGACCGTTTTGCCAAAGTGGCGGTGATGATTGCCAATGGCGAGCCACTCTCAAGTATTGGTGAACCGAGACTGAAGTTGAATCCGGGAGGCACCTTCTGTGCCGTGGCCCGCGACAATACCTTGGAAGGCGTGGTGATGCACATTGATTCCTACGACAACTTAATCACTAACATCTCCAAGGAGCTCTTTGAACGTGAACGCCGTGGCCGCGACTTCACCATTATGGTGAAAGGCGACCTCTATACCGTTGATGAGATTTCTGACAGCTATCTCGATGTCGACGTGGTGGATTTGGTGGCCATTTTCGGCACGCATGGCTATCTCGAACTCGCCTTGAACAAGGCCAAGTTGGCATCACTTTGTGGCATCGAACCCAAATCGACCATCAAAGTGGTCTTCCATGATGAGGAAAAAGCACCCAAAGTTGGTTCATTGTTTTGAATTCCAGACTTTTCTTACGACAACAAGCTGAAACACCTTCCAAAGAATCAGCCCTATCAGTGTACCTAAAATGGCTCCACAGAGGATGTCCCCGGGATAATGGAAGCCGATATATATGCGGCTATAACTTGATATAAAAGCCCATAAAAACAGCACGATAACTGGCCAAGGGTTGAATTTTTTCAGTATAGGTGTCAGGAAAACAGCCACGCCAAACGTGTTGGTGGCATGGGAGGAAACAAAGCCATACCTTCCTCCTGCCAAGCCTTTAGGTAGATGTATTAAATATTGAAAATCAGTATTATAGCAAGGCCTTAAACGTTGAAAAATAGGCTTGCAGACATGGGAAGCCAACTGGTCGGTGCAGAGTACTACCAATCCGAGTGCCAAAAAGACCCACCAGCAACGTTTGCCATATTGCTTCACTGTCCAATGTATTAATAAGAGGTATAACGGAAACCACACCCACATATCGGTGACGAGCACCATGACCTTGTCCATCCAGTTGGTATGGAGGCCGTTGAGGAAAAGAAAGAGGTCAGTGTCGATGTGGGAGAGGGTTTCCATAGGTTGAAAAGCTTACCAATCTTCTTCCTCATCGTTTTTGTTCAGCGTTAGCCAAATCAAGTCTTTCAGCTCATCAATGCCTTGCTGGGCTACTGAGCTGATGAAAACGTGTGGCACCTTCTTGGGCAAATGTTTCTTGATCTCCTTGATGGTGTCAACATCCACCAAGTCACACTTCGTGATGGCCAAAATACGGTCTTTGTCCATCAACTCTGGGTTGTATTTCTTCAATTCGTTGAGAAGGATGTCGTACTCTTTCTTCACGTCATCGGTGTTGGCAGGCACCATAAACAGTAAGGTAGAGTTTCTTTCGATATGACGCAAGAATCTGATGCCCAATCCCTTACCTTCAGAAGCACCTTCGATGATACCAGGGATGTCGGCCATAACGAAGCTGCGATGACCACGATAGCTGACAATGCCGAGGTTGGGCACCAAAGTCGTAAACGGATAATCGGCAATTTCAGGCTTGGCTGCCGAGACAACCGACAACAAAGTGGATTTGCCGGCATTGGGAAAGCCCACTAAACCGACATCAGCCAGCAGCTTCAGCTCCAATGTGATCCATTCTTCTTGGTTGGGTTCACCAGGTTGGGCAAACTTGGGCGCTTGCAAGGTGGCTGTCTTGAAGAAGGCATTGCCCTTGCCGCCACGACCGCCTTTGAGCAGCACGACTTCCTGTTTGTCTTCTGTGATTTCGCCTAACATGGTGTGGTCTTCCGAGCGGTAAGCCACCGTTCCCAAAGGCACATCAATGTAAATGTCATCGCCTGCGGCACCCGTAAGCTGGTTTTTTCCTCCAGGCACACCATCGCCAGCATACAAATGTTTGGTATAGCGGAGATGGAGTAAGGTCCAAAGTTGGGCATTGCCGCGCAAGATGACATTGCCACCACGTCCACCGTCACCGCCGTCAGGACCGCCTTTGGGAATGTATTTTTCGCGGCGGAAATGCAATGAACCTGCACCGCCCTTGCCCGAGCGACAGAAGATTTTGACGTAATCAACGAAATTTGAGGTCATAATAAGAAGTTGTTAAAGGGCGCTTCGATACTTCGGTTGCGCTCGGCAACTGCAGGCTCAGCAACCCATAAGATTAAAACTCATCGATGAATTCATCACGTTCTTCATCATTATACTGCCAACAGTTGAAATCCAGATCCACCCCAGGAGCATAGGGCTTCGGAAAATCACCCTTGCTGACCTTTAGGTTAGGATCGTTGTACACCTTTTTCATGTAAAGTGCCCAAATCGGCAATCCAGTGTGTGAACCTTGTCCCAAACGTGTCGAACGGAAGTGCACGCTACGGTCTTCGGCACCCACCCAAACGCCTGTGGTGAGGTCGGGGGTGATGCCCATGAAGTAACCGTCACTGTTCTTCTGTGTGGTGCCTGTCTTGCCAGCAATGGGGTTGGTGAAGCCGTACTTGGAACGTAGACGCACACCAGTACCGCTTTGCACCACGCCCTTCATCAGTTCGATGGTCTTATAGGCAGCGATTTCGTTCATCGCTTCCTTTTCTATTGGCGCATTGCGGTAGATGACATTACCGTTCTTGTCTTCGATGCGGGTGACGATTACGGGTGCAACATAGACGCCTTGGTTGGCAAAGGTGCTCATGGCACCGACCATCTCGATCAGTTTCAAGTCGCAGGAACCCAAGCAGATGGATGGTACGGCATCGATGGGTGACCTCACGCCCATACGTCGAACGTGAGTGATGATGGCTTCAGGTCCATAGTGATTCATCAAATAGGCTGAAATCCAGTTGTTGGATTGTGCCAAGGCATTCTTTAAGGTAATCTCACCGCCGCCGCCACCGCCATTGCTTGGCGACCAGAAACGTCCGCCAGGAAGTTCGATGTTGTATGGGATATTGGGAATTTTCGTGCAGGGTGTGAATTCGGGGTCTCCCATGGCATACGAATACAAGAAAGGCTTGAAGGTGGAGCCTACCTGACGGCGTGCCTGCGTGACGTGGTCGTATTTAAAGAAACGGTAATCCAAACCGCCTACGTAGGCTTTCACATTGCCCGTATGCGTCTCGATGGAAACCAAGCTGGCTTGCAGGAACCACTTGTAATAACGGATGGAGTCCAAAGGCGTCATCACCGTGTCAATGGGGCCGTTCCATGAGAAAAGGGTCATCGGTACAGGTTTATCAAACTCGGCTTTGATGGAATCCCAAGGCATGCCTTCGTTTTTAAGGACACGATAACGCTCGGAGCGTTTTATGGAAGTCTCCAAAAGATGGTCGATTTGGTCGGCGGTCAGGTTGGAGAACGGTGCATTTTTATGCCCTTTCCAGTGGCTATAGAACATGGGTTGCAGTTCTTTTCCCATGAACTCTTTCACAGCCTCTTCGGCATAGTTTTGCATACGCGAGTCGATGGTGGTGTAGATTCTTAGGCCGTCCGTATAGATATTGTATGGAGTGCCGTCGGACTTGAGGTTTCGTTTACACCAACCTCTCAGTTTGTTTTCATTCCAATCCGCTAATTCCAATTCATATTGTTCTTTCGACTCATAGTTATCGCGCACAGGTTCTGAAGCGTTCATCACCGAGCGAAGATACTCTCTGAAATAGGTGGCTTGTCCCGAGTTGTGGTCCCTGATGTTGAAATGCGACATGTCCAACGGAATCTGCGAGATAGAGTCGTATTCGGCATCAGTGATGTAGCCGTTTTCTGCCATCTTTTTGAGGACCAAGTTACGTCGTCCTATGGAACGTTCAGGATTACGTATAGGACTGAAACGTGTGGGGGCATTCACCACACCGGCCATCAAGGCACATTCCTCAATTGTCATGTCGATGGGTTTCTTGTCAAAGAAAGTGCTGGCTGCAGCACGAATGCCAAAAGCGTTGTGGCCGAAGGCAACGGTGTTCAGATACATGGCCACAATCTCTTCTTTGGAATAATTGTGTTCCAGTTTGGTGGCCGTTATCCATTCCTGGAACTTACGCAGCACGAGCTTGGGCTTGCTAAGGTTTTCGCCACGGGGGAAAAGGTTTTTGGCCAACTGTTGTGTGATGGTACTACCACCACCTTTCTTGTTGCCAGTCAGCACGCCGAAAGCCACGCGGAACAAGGCTTTCTCATCGATGCCCGAGTGTTCGGTGAAGCGCTCATCCTCAATGCTGATGAGGGCTTCGGGCATATAAGGCGAGAGTTCGGCATAACGCACGTTGCTGCGGTTTTCCACGTAATAGGTACCTAGAATCTTGCCATCGGCAGAGATAATCTCAGTGGCCAAGTTGGTTCTAGGGTTTTCCAATTCCTCAAATGTGGGCATGGTGCCGAAAACACCGGTGGCGACACAGATGAAAAACAGGACAAGGAGCACCAACAGTGACCCGAAGATAATCCACAAATTCCTGATGGCATGCGATTGGCCGTTTTTTGATGTCTTTTTATCTTTCATATTTTAATCTTTCTTTGTGTCCAAGAATCTTAAATTTTGAATCTTTGAATTTTGAATCATTGAATCTTTGAATGGACCTATTGTTTTTCGATGTAAAGTCCAATGTCGGAAATGCCTTTCAGCACAGGTTCGCGCATGGCTTGCTCGATTTCGAAATGGTAGGTTCCCGAAAGAGGGAAGAGAAGGTTCTCATTAAGCGGAACAGTTAGGTCACGCATGCTGCCACTGCTCTTGCCGATCCAGCGACCTTCGGGCGTGGCGAGGGTGCATTCTATGGTATCGTGGGTGCGGTTGCCGTTGGGCATTGTGGTATGCAGGAAGACAAAGAGATTGCTGTAACGGTAATTTTCAAGGTGGCGCAACCCGATGCCGAACTCGTATGGGCTGATGGTGTCATTGATGTCGACATCAAAAGCTACGCGGTCCTCTTGTCTCCATTCGGCTTCAGGGATGACAGTGCGCTTGTCGAATGAGTCATTGTTGCAGGCAGAGAAGAACACTCCTAGGGTCAACAGAGCCAATAAAACACAAACCCTGCGTGAGAGACCCTCATTGCGGGCGAAGACCCGCAATCTCCCGAGCACATGGGTGGCTTTCCTGCTTGAGGGATGGCAGGTCAAGCACGCCATGAGGGTACGGGGCGTGGGTTTTGTGTTTGTTGTTTGGTTTTGTATTGTCATCATATCAGTCACTCATTTTCTTAAGGTCAGCTTCACCGTAGCCTTCGTAGGTGTTGGTATGGGCTTCCTGCGTCACGGCAAAGTCTTCCAGTTTCTTGGGCTTTTGTCCTTTTTTGTTCATGGCGATGATATCTTTCACCTTGTCGACGGGGACAGCCATGATATTGCTCTTGTCGGTGGTGTAGGAGTACCACATGATGCCTTTGAAGACATCGTTTTTCTGGTGTACGGCATCGCCGCTCTCAAAATGCAATACGATGTTGGGGTCGGAGAAAGCCTTCAAGGCTTCCACATAAGCTTCGTACTCGAAGTTGAGGCAAGTCGCAAATCCATGAGGCACAGCACAACTCGCGGCCGCATGAGCCAATGCCACCCAATTTGGCCGACTCTTGGCGCACACCAATCTGACGCATCTCAATCCTGATGTGGAATTCCTCAGCGAGTTTCTTGATGAGCTCACGGAAGTCGACACGTCCGTCAGCCGTGTAATAGAATATGGCTTTGGTCTTGTCGCCTTGGTATTCCACATCGTTAAGTTTCATCTCCAGCCCGAGGTTTTCGGCAATGGTGCGCGTGCGTGCCAAAGTGCTGTCTTCCAACTTGATGGCAGCCAACCATTTCTCCACATCGTTGGGGCGCGCCCGACGATAGATTTTCTTCAACTCGTTAATTGGCGTGCGGTATTTCTTGCGCTTCAGTTGACGTTTCACAATATCGCCCAAGAGGGTAACTATGCCAATGTCGTGTCCGATAGCAGTCTCTACAGCTACTAGTTCGCCCACTTCCAGTTCCAAATCCTCAGGGTATGAAAAATAGTCCTTTCGGTCGTTCTTGAAACGAACCTCTGCCAAGCAAACATTTCCAGTGATC
>CACXXW010000104.1 GCA_902771635.1 uncultured Bacteroidia bacterium
GAACGCGGCTCCATGTTCGGCTATCAGGACTTGGTGGTGGATTACAGAAATATCGCTGCTATGCAAAAATTCAATGTGCCTGTCATTTTGGATGTCACCCACTCATTGCAACAGCCCAACCAAAGTAGCGGCGTCACAGGCGGCCAGCCCGAATTAATCAGCCTCATCGCCAAGGCGGGCATCGCGGCTGGTGCCGACGGTATCTTCATGGAGGTGCATCCAGAGCCTAAAAAAGCCAAGTCCGACGGGGCTAACATGCTCCGTTTAGACTTGGCTGAATCTCTTTTGAGACAATTGGTGAGAATCAAGGAAGCAGTTACTGCATCCTAATATTCACAATCTGACCCGTTTCGGTGTCAAACACCAACTTTGTATTCGTCAGCGGAGCCATCAGCATGGCACCCAACTGGTTGACTGTCACCCTGTCTTCCAACAAAGTGGCATTGCCACACATCACCTTCACCTGAGCTGTTTCAGGAACGCGATAGAAGACCTTGTTCTCATACGACATCGACTCGATGGCCGACTGGCTAGGAGCATTGATGGCCGCCGTCGTGTTAAGCGACAGCGTCTGCACCGTAATCATGTTTCCCGAGCCTCCTGTGCCCACGGTCAAGCCTTCAGTCTCAGAAAACTTGGCGACAGTTTGGGTCGGTACTTCCTTGTTCGGAATCACATACACCGTCTTCACCAACTTCTTACCCACCTTCTTGCCCAAAAGCAGACTGGTGTATTCCTTCTCCATGGCATCCAGCTTTTTATACATGGTGTTGAAAGTCTCAGGATTGGAAGCCATCTCAACATCACCCGAAATCAAGTAAAACTTGGCCTTGCGAATCTCGACGATCTTATCAGCCACCTCTTTGGCCAACTGGGAATTGTTCTTTCCTGCGAGTATCAGAGGAATAAAGCCTTCGCCAACTTCATCCTCTTCCTCAATATTGGACTGCTCTTCCTTACTCGGCAAAGGCATCTCCACCACAGCATCGGCAGCATTGCCGATACCCACGCTACGGATGATGCCATTGGACAGCACATCGAATTGTGTCTTGCTGCCTCTGGTACCCTGCATGGTAACGAAAAACAATGCATTGGGGTCGGGACCCGAAACAGTCGACATTTTCACACCAAGAAGCTTGTATTCCGTGGTTTCATATTCGACAATGTCCTCCATCTCAAAATAATTGGAAGCATAGTCGCTGAGCGGACCTTTCTCGAGTTTCACCTCTTCGATGATGAAATCCAGTTTCAACATAGTCTGAGGCAAGGAATAATACACGCCGTTTTGCTGACCAGGCGCAACATTCTTGGCAAAGGTCGTGGTGAACTGTGCATGGAGTTGGCCTCCCATTATGGTCAAAGCCATCAGCATCAAAGCGATTTTTGTGACAATTCTATTCATTTCTGTAATGTTTTAGTTTCAAACTTCAAAAATACATATTTTTCGACAATCTCATCATTCAGTGACCATTTTTTCCTTTCGGCTGAAAAGCAATAAGGCCATAAACGTAAGCAACCCATTGATTATCAGGATCTCAAAACCTATCTTATAGCCGCCAAACAATTGAGGCGAATACATCTTCAAAAAGTAACTGATGATGGGTGACGCAATGGCAATGAAAGGCACGGCTTTGTCGACGACTCTTCTGTTTTTGACGAACAAGCCAAAAGTGTACAAGCCCAACAAAGGTCCGTAAGTATAACCCGCAATGTCGAAACCAACAAGTAAAGCATAGCGAAGGCCACATGAATCCATTTGCGGCGTTGCGTGATTTGCTGTTCGGTCAGCTGTTTCTTGTCGAAGTGCATGAAATCGAAACAGAAAGTGGTTGTCAGGGCTGTCAACGTACCGTCGGCGCTGGAATAGCCTGCAGCCACAAGTCCGATAACGAAAACGATAGCCGTAAACTTACTCAAGGAGAAGGCCACCGAGGGGAAGATCTTGTCGTTGACCACCACTCCGGCCTCGTTCACAGGCAGTTGAAATCCCGTTTGTTGGGCATAATAAATCAAGGCAGCTCCCAAGCAAAGGAACAACCCGTTGACAACAACAAACAACAGGCTTGATGTCATCACATTTTTCTGGGCATCACGTAAATTCTTGCAGGTGAGGTTCTTCTGCATCATATCCTGATCCAAGCCTGTCATGGTGATGGTGATGAACATGCCACTCAACACCTGTTTCACCCAAAACTTGTTGTGCGTCCAATCGGTCTCAAACACTTTGGTATATCCTTTTGCGGAGGCGGATTTCAACAAGTCGCCCAGCGAGATGTTTAAGTTCTTCATGATAAACCAAGCCGTCAAAAAAGCAGCCAGTAATAGGAAAGTTGTCTGCAAGGTATCGGTCCAAACCACCGTCTTGATGCCACCTTTAAAGGTGTATAAAAGAATGATGGCGATAAAAATGACCGCTGGCACCCAAAACGGGATGCCCCAGTCCTTGAAAACGAACTCATACAGTACAAAAACGACAAGATACATGCGCAAAGCGGAGCCCAATAATCGCGCCAAGATGAAAAATGCAGCGCCCGTCTTTTCCGACCTTGGGCCAAAACGCATATTCAAATAGGAGTAAATCGAAGTCAAGTTAAGCCGATAATACAGCGGTAACAGCACAAGTGCAATCGCTGCATAACCAAGCACATAGCCAAAAACTAAAGGCATATAGGTAAACTGTCCCGTGTACACCCCACCTGGCACCGACATAAAAGTCACGCCCGACAAAGAGGCACCAATCATGCCGTAAGCCACCACAAACCAAGGCGAGTTTTTGTTGCCCCGAAAAAAAGCATTGTTGTCGGACTTCCGTGCCGTGAAATGCGAAATCACAAACAAAAGGATGGTATAAAAAACAAAAACAGCAAGTATGATGGTTGCATTCATGATGTTCAAATTTGGTTGTGCAAAAATAGGAATAAATGTCGGACTTGAAAGAAATTCCCGTACTTTTGCAGCCCGTTACAAAACACTATCCAATGAAAGGCCTCTACACCATCCTTTTACTCATCGTTTCAAATGTCTTCATGACTTTTGCATGGTACGGACAGTTGAAACTGCTCGAAATCGTTCCCTCTTCGAAAGACTGGCCATTGTTTCTGGTCATCCTGATGTCGTGGGGCATCGCCTTGTTCGAATATTCGTTTATGATTCCAGCCAATCGCATCGGAGCCATGCAAAACGGAGGCCCATTCAACCTTATTCAACTGAAAGTCATCCAAGAAGCCGTTTCATTGACCGTGTTCACTGTCATCGTCATCACGGTGTTCAAGACAGAGACCTTCCGTTGGAACCACATCCTTTCATTTATCTTTATTATCCTCGCTGTGTTTTTTGCCTTCAAAAAGTAGTTTTTTGTTGCGATTAAAGGAAAAATGCATGATATTTGCGGACTGAAAAAGACACTATTAACTGACAAAAAAGAAAGGAACTCATATGAAATTTTATGACATTGATTCAGTTTTCACTTTTGGCAAATACGAAGGTATGACCATTGCCGAAGTGTATGAGAAAGACCCAAAATACTTGAAATATTGTGAGGAAAACATCGATGAGTTTTACGTTTCACCTTCCGTGATGCGAGAGCTGAAGTCGATGAACCGCGCCATCAATGATTCCGCTTTGCTTGATGCCAACTTCGACAAGATGAGCGACGATGAAATCGACGAGTTCATCAGCGGACACGATGAAGAAGACGAGTTCGACGAATCGAAACTGGAACGCGACTTCGACTGGGACAACAACGACTTTGCCGATGACTCGCCGTTCGATGAGTTTGAGGACGAATTCGATGAAGAGGAATTCAACGATGAGTTCGGCGACAGCTTTGACGAAAGTATCGATGGAGGATTTGATGAATTGTATTGAAAAGAATTGTAGTTTTTCTTTTTTAGAAGCAAATCTCCCATGAATCTTAATCAAATAAAGCCACCTTGCGGTGGCTTTTTTGCTATAGTTCGGTCGGATTTGCAATCCGACCGCATCGAATCGGGAATTTGTTATCCCTATTTATGCGTTGATGCGTTCCGAAATGGAATACACTCGTTTCTCACGCTGCGTTGAGGTGATCATTTCGGCGAGGAAACCCGTTGAGAAGAGCTGAACGCCAACAATCATTGCCAAGATGCCGAGGTAGAATAACGGTCGGCGGGTCATAGAGACATAAACATGGCCGAAATACTTGGTGCAAACCAGATAAACGGAGATGATAAAACCAGCCAAAAACGACAACGAACCCAACACGCCGAAGAAATGCATCGGACGGTTGCTGAACTTCGAGATGAAGTTGATGGTAATCAGGTCGAGATAGCCGCGAATGAAACGGCTCAAGCCGAACTTGCTCTTGCCAAATTTGCGCTTTTGATGGTGCACAACCTTCTCCCCGATGTGGCCAAAGCCATTCATCTTGGCGATGACAGGGATGTAACGGTGCATCTCGCCATACACTTGAATATTCTTCACCACTTCATTGCGATAAGCCTTAAGGCCGCAGTTGAAGTCGTGCAACTTGATGCCTGACATCCTTCGCGTGGTCCAGTTGAAGAACTTCGAAGGAATGTTTTTCATCAGCTTGGAGTCGTAACGCACCTTCTTCCAACCAGAAACAAGGTCATAGCCCTCTTCCTTGATCATTTTGAAAAGTCCAGGAATCTCATCAGGGCTGTCCTGCAAGTCGGCGTCCATAGTGATAACTACATCGCCCTCAACCACTTTAAAGCCTTCGTTCAAGGCGGGCGACTTACCATAGTTTCTTCTGAAACGCAGGGCTTTCACATTAGGATTGGCTTCCGAAAGTTGCTGGATGACGGCCCAGGAATTATCGGTGGAGCCATCATCGACAAAGACAATTTCGTAAGAGAAACCGTTTTCATCCATCACGCGACGGATCCATGCTTCGAGCTCAGGCAAAGATTCGGCTTCATTCAACAGAGGTACGACAACTGATATATCCATAGTTTTACTTTTTTACTATGGCCACTGACCATGACTATGACCACTTCCACGGGAACGCTGAAGCTTCAGCCTTTGGTCAAAGTGGTCATGGTCATAGGCCATAAGCCATAGTCACTTAATTTCAGTTTTTCCTCCCATATAGGGCTGCAAAGCCTTCGGGATGGCCACAGAGCCATCGGCGCGGAGGTTGTTCTCCAAGAAGGCGATCAACATGCGTGGCGGGGCGACCACAGTATTATTTAAGGTGTGAGCAAAATAGTTGCCGTTCTTGCCCTTGATTCTGATCTTCAGACGTCGGGCCTGGGCATCACCAAGGTAAGAGCAGCTGCCCACCTCGAAGTACTTCTTTTGACGTGGCGACCATGCCTCAACATCCAAGGACTTCACTTTCAGGTCGGCCAAGTCACCAGAGCAGCACTCCAATGTACGAACCGGGATGTCCATTGAGCGGAACAGGTCAACGGTGTTCTTCCACATTTGTTCGTACCAATAGTCGGCGTCTTCTTGTTTGCAGAGCACCACCATTTCTTGTTTCTCGAACTGGTGGATACGATACACACCGCGTTCCTCGATGCCGTGAGCACCTTTCTCCTTGCGGAAGCAGGGTGAATAGCTTGTCAGTGTCAGCGGCAGGGATTCTTCAGGAACGATTTGGTCGATGAACTTGCCAATCATCGAGTGCTCGCTAGTGCCGATGAGATAGAGGTCTTCGCCTTCGATCTTGTACATCATGGCATCCATTTCGGCGAAACTCATCACACCAGAGACAATCTCGCTGCGCACCATGAAAGGCGGAATGCAATAGGTGAAACCTCTGTCGATCATAAAGTCGCGGGCATAGGTGATAACGGCGGAATGCAGACGTGCAATGTCGCCCATAAGGTAATAGAAACCGTTGCCAGCCACACGGTGTGCGGAGTCAAGGTCAAGACCATTGAACTTAGCCATGATGTCGGCATGATAAGGTACCTCAAAATCAGGCACCACAGGCTCACCAAAACGTTCCTTCTCAACATTGAAGGTGTCATCTTTACCTATCGGCACCTCAGGAGCGATGATGTTCGGGATGGCATACATCACTTTGGTCAGTTGCTCCATCAGTGAGGTCTGTTGCTTACCGAGCTGTTCCAACTCTTGGGCATTGGCTTCAACGAGCTTCTTCATCTCGTTGGCTTTCTCGACTTCCTTGTTCTTGAACAGGATGCCAATCTCCTTTGAAATGGAGTTGCGTTGCGAGCGCAGGTCGTCGGCACGCTGCTGGCAGTCGCAATATTGGGTGTACAAATTGATGGCCTCATCAACGAGGGGCAACTTGTTGTCTTGGAATTTCTTCTTGATATTCTCGCGAACCACATCAGGGTTCTTGACTAAAAACTTAACGTCTATCATAGGTTATATGGTTTGCTTCATTAGAACGGGCAAAGATAGGAAAAAACGTTGAATAACTTAAAAAATTAAATATGCAACCTGATTTACTCAGCGGGGCACACCAAGCGCACGGATCTGCCACCATAACGGTCGTAGCCATCAATTGGATCAAAATAGCCGTAATCAAAGTACATACCGCGAGCGAATCCTTCGATTTTGTCTTCTTCAATATAACATGATGCCGACCAGTAATTGCCACCATTACCCACTTCAAAGACTGAATTCCCGTACCGATAGCCGGCAGTGGGCAGGAAGACCGCTCCAGCATCTTCCAACGTCGCCCATTGAGTGGCATCTATGATATTACTGGTGTGGCTCGCATCTCCATTGTTGGTATTGTGTAAATCATAGATGCTCTCACTCCAATCATCAGGCACCAAGATCATACCATTCATGCCTGCCACCCGTGCCTTGGCAAAACGGATACCAGAGGAGGTACTGCGCCGAGTAAAGACATAACCCCATTCATCCGTCGTCAATGTGCGCCACTGACCTGCCATGTTGCCGCCATTGCTAATTGGATTGTAAACGCCCCAGTCGCTTTGGGCATAATCGCCTGTCAAATCAAATTCACCTCTAGGACCATAAAGTGTTCCATCGGAATTGTTGGTATTCCAAGGCTGGTAATAAACATTTCCATTATTCCAACCGCTGGTACCCCATCCGAAAAGGTCACGGTCAACGTTTTGACTAGCACTACCTTGTCCGTTATTACCCAAACATTCCCATTGCCTTTCGGCAAACTTCCAGTATGGTGGAGTTGCACTACCGATGTATTGAAGATTGCCTTGCGAGAAATAGACCTTGGTACCATTTGCATCCACCGTGAACTTACCGTCAATTATTCCAATCGGTCCTGTATTGGGAAACACCAGCACGATGGTCTCATCGGAGAATTGTTCTTGCGTAATCACCTCACTCCACAAGGAATCGTTGCCACTCACTAACACGGCCTCATAACTCATTACATCACCAGGTTCAAAGTCGCCCATTAAAGAGCCACGCATAGGACATGGCGATGGAGCACCTATTGTCTCAACGGAGATGCGATTCTCTCCGCCACAACCTGTATTCAGCAGTCGAGTCACATACCGTCCATAGTTTGTCGTAACACATAAGAATGCTATTGAAGGCATGGAAAGAAAAACTTTCAGCTTATGTGTTCCAGCCGCCAAATAGGCTTGCTCAGAAGCCACGATAACCCCATTAATATCAAAAAGCTGAATAAGAGTTTCACCATTTTCAGGCATATCGAGCAAAACATTCGTTTCTTTATTGAAAGGATTGGGAAATGCATCGCCAAGCCTCAAACCAGCGATTTTTTGTTGTTCATCTATCCCAATGCTTGAAGTTAGCACAAGCACCGTATCAGGATACGAAAGAGTTTCAGTCCAACCGCGAGTCAAGTTCGATGCACTTACATAGGTAAACGGAGAATAGTTACCGTCCGAAGTAATCGCCGTGAAGATAAGCTTCACCGATTCTTGAGCCTGTATAGGCATCATTGTTGCCAGCAAGGCAATCATCATTAGTAGGTTTCTTTTCATATATCAAAGTTTTAGGATTATTTGGAGCAAAGATAGGAAAAAGAGTGATAGGCAGGCAAGGCGAAGGCATAAAAGTGCGGCAGCGCCCCGTGTCGAAGGCACGACATCCCATTTACCCCACACGGCACCGTGTGGGGCTCGTAAACAGTAAAGCCCGCACCCAAATGGGTGCAGGCTTTCCGTTGTGGGTGGGCGGCGAACTACTTTTCCACGGTCTCCCGCAGTATCATCGTCGCGGCGGGGCTTAACTTCTCTGTTCGGAATGGGAAGAGGTGCGCCCCCGCGCCATAGCCGCCACTTGGCTCTC
>CACXXW010000105.1 GCA_902771635.1 uncultured Bacteroidia bacterium
AACAGCGTGGTGCGCGGCTTCGCCGAACGCAACGCCATCAACGCGCCCATCCAAGGCAGCTCGGCCGACATGATCAAGATTGCCATGATCGGCATACATCAGGAGCTGGAACGCTTGAAGATGCAGTCGAAAATGATCCTTCAGGTGCACGACGAATTGGTCTTCGACGCGCATCTCGATGAACTCGACACGCTGAAGGCTATCGTTCAGGATAAGATGGTGAATGCCTTGCCGTTGTCGGTGCCGGTCATCGTTGAAATGAACACTGGGGATAACTGGCTAGAGGCGCATTGATTTCCTATCACCCCTACGGGGTTCTATCGACCATAACGCAAATAGGCGAGGGTTTACACCCCCGCCTATTTTCTGTCGTCCCTACGGGACTTAACCTACCGAACAACCCGGCGCGACCAAGTCGCTAGGCGTCAGCAGCACGAGACGGCCGTCCTTGTCCTCAGCGGAGAGGATCATGCCCTCGCTGACTACACCCTTCAGCTTGCGCGGCTCGAAGTTGGCGACAAAGCACACCTGCTTACCCACCAACTTCTCGGGTTCGGTGTAATATTTCGCAATACCGCTCACGATGGTGCGCTTCTGCATGCCATCATCGATGAGGAACTGAAGCAGCTTGTCGGCCTTCGGCACCTTTTGGCACTCGAGGATGGTGCCCACGCGGACATCCACCTTCATGTAATCATCGAAGCTGACCACGGGCTTCACCTCGGCAGGCTTCCAAGCGTTCAGCTGGTTGGCCTTCTTGGTGTCTTCCAGTTTCTGTAACTGAGCGGCCACCACACTGTCTTCCACTTTTTCGAACAACAGTTCGGGCTGGTTGATGACATGACCTTCAGGCAGCAGAACGGTGTTCTCGGCGTCATTCCAACCCTTCACTTCCAGACCAATCATCTGCTGGAGCTTCTTTGCGCTGAACGGCAGGAAAGGCTCGCTGAGGATAGCCAAGTGCGCCACAATCTGCAACGACAAAGCCATCACGGTCTTCACGCGCTCGGGGTCGGTCTTGATTTGCTTCCAAGGCTCGTTGTCGGTGAGGTATTTGTTACCCAAACGGGCCAAGTTCATCAGTTCGGAGAGGGCCTCGCGGAACTTATATGTGTCAATCAGATGACCGATTTTGGCGGGATAGGCGTTCATCTCTTCGATGACGGCCTTGTCAGTGTCGTTGAGGTTACCCAAAGCAGGCACGGCACCTTCATAGTACTTATGCGTAAGCACCAAAGTACGGTTGACAAAGTTGCCGAAGATGGCCAGCAACTCGTTGTTGTTGCGGTCCTGATAGTCCTTCCAGGTGAAGTTGTTGTCCTTGGTCTCGGGCGCGTTTGCGGTCAAGACATAACGCAACACATCTTGCTTGCCAGGGAACTCCTGCAAGTATTCGTGCAGCCACACGGCCCAGTTGCGCGAGGTCGAGATCTTGTCGTTCTCGAGGTTGAGGAACTCGTTGGCGGGCACGTTGTCGGGCATGATATAGTCGCCATAGGCCTTCATCATGCAGGGGAAGATGATGCAGTGGAACACGATGTTGTCCTTGCCGATGAAATGCACCAGCTTAGTCTCGGGGTCTTTCCACCACTTCTCCCAGTCTTCACCGCGTTGTTCGCAGATCTCCTTGGTGTTGGAGATGTAGCCGATGGGAGCGTCAAACCACACATACAGCACCTTACCTTCAGCACCCTCAATCGGGACGGGCACGCCCCAGTCCAAGTCGCGGGTGACGGCACGAGGTTGCAAGCCGCCGTCGAGCCAGCTCTTTACCTGGCCATAAACGTTGCTCTTCCACTCCTTATGGCCTTCGAGGATCCATTCGCGGAGCCAAGGCTCGTATTGGTCGAGAGGCAGATACCAGTGTTTGGTCGGTTTCTTCACCAAGGCTGCGCCGCTGAGTTGCGAGTGCGGGTTGATGAGCTCATCGGGGCTCAAAGAAGAGCCACATTTTTCGCATTGGTCGCCGTAGGCGCCTTCGGCGCCGCATTTCGGGCAAGTGCCCACGATATATCTATCGGAAAGGAATTTCTGGCGTTCGGGGTCGAAGTATTGCTCCGTCTCCTTCTCGATGAACTTCCCTTCATCGTAGAGCTTCTTGAAGAACTCTTGGGCCGTGGCACGGTGCATCTTCGAAGAGGTGCGCGAGTAGATGTCGTAGCTGATGCCCAACTCCTCGAACGACTTCTTAATGATCTCGTGGTAACGGTCCACGATGTCTTGCGGCGTGCAGCCTTCCTTTTCGGCTTTGATGGTAATCGGCACGCCATGCTCATCAGAACCACCGACAAACAGCACCTCGCGGCCGCACATTCGCAGATAGCGGACATAAGTGTCGGCGGGGATGTAGACGCCGGCAAGGTGACCGATGTGGACGGGGCCATTGGCATAAGGCAAGGCCGTGGTTACCGTGTAACGCTTAAAGTGTTTGTTTGATGATTCCATAGTGTAGTTATTTTTGAAAACGGGTGCAAAGGTAATGATTAATTGTTGAATTTGTGTTGTTGTATCATTTAATTGTTGAAAAACGTTTTGGGATTCCCTTCGGGAATGGAGTATTGTCATTAATCAACAAGCGGCGGCAAGTAACGCATACGAACCGTAAACGATATATGCCGCCGCGGTTTACAAAACACGAGGCAATCCATTCCCGAAGGGAATCTCTTTATCTCACCACAACCTTCTGTGTCTTCACGTCATCTCCATTGACAAGGCGGATGAAGTAAACGCCAGGCACGACATCAAGGCGCTTCTCGATGCTGCTGCTGAACGTCTCGGTGCTGAGCATGCGGCCCATCACGTCGAGCACCTGCAGGGTGGCTTCGCCTTCGATGCCGAAGATGCTGAAGTTGCCGTTGCTATTGATGAAGCTGAAGTTGTCGTCAGTGAGGCTGCTGCCTGTGGCATACACCAACTTGAAGCGGCTCTCATAGTCCGTTGTCGTGGCGTTGAAGGTGTAGCTTGGCGTATTGAGCAAGTCAACATCGGTGCCCGTCTTGTTGTCGAAGAGGTGCAGGTAGCTAAACTCTACGTTCTCGCAGCTGAAGCTTAGGGTATAGAGGCCGTTTTCATCGGCGCGGAAATTGACGGGCAGCTCGCCTTGGCCTTCGGTGGCAACCACGGCGTAATCCAATCCGTTTTGCGGGATATAGACCTTGGCACCGTTCTCGTCGAGTTGGAACTTGGGCAGCCCACTGCCTTCATTGAAATTGAGGATGGCACGATCGATGGTGGTGAGGCCGTCTCGTTTCATCTTGCTGACGTTGAGCGACAACTGTTCGTTGTTTCTGGTGGGTTGTGTGGTGCTGAACGTCAAGATTTCACCATCATATTCGGAATACACAAAGATGCCTTCCATGGCTTCGATAGCCGAGCCGACGGTTGCTGGCATAAAGCCCGTACCTTCTTCATTCATCCTAAGATAATACCTATCGCCGATATAGGCCGAAACGGGGAAGGGATTACCCACGAGGTTCCAGTTTCCCCAATGTACATTCTCATTATATTGCAGCGTGACTTCGCCGTTGCCCTCGTATGGTGCACCCGTGAAATCGAGGGAGACATCATCGATGTTGGCATAGAGGTAGCCACGACCAGGTTCAAGGTCGAAATGATAGTGCTCGCCTTCTTGTTTCCAGTTTTCCCAATAATAGCCCGGCCTTTGCGGACTCGGGTTGAAGCGATAGAGGTCAAAGTTGGGCTCACTGCTATTCAAATCACCCAGTTGAACGATATCCTCCAGTTGGGTTCCATCAGCCAAAGGAGAGGAAATCAGGTACCAGCCGCCCGCATTTCCGCCGTAAGAGGCAATCGGCTTGGTGAAATGGGGCTCCTCTTCCACCACAATGTCGTCAATAAAAACCCTTCCATATGAAGAATTGGGCACTTCCATCCAAATGGCGATATGTTCGCCATCACCTTCATAACCACTCAAATCAATCGTATAGAGTTGATAGTTTTCGGTTGGGGTGATAGTTTCGATTTCAATGAATTCCGGTTCTGCTTCGGTTCCTTCCATCACGCCAACTTTGAATGTACCCGTGTAAGAATAGCCATTAATATACGATCTTGCATTGAGTTTCACGCGCAATCCATTAATGTTGTGCATCGCAGGCAATATGGCGTATTGCGGCTTTGGTGTGTAGTAATCCATACGCCTAATGTAGAATTGCAAACTGTTTGGCAAAGAAGCCGTATATTGAGTATGAGCACTATGGTGATGCATGGTCGGGAATAGGTTATCGTCGGGGTTTGTGGATGTGTTGACATAATCCCAACAATCGGGTAACGTGTGTACTAGAGGTGTCCATCGGTCGTCGACCTCGTAGGAGTCGAAGTTTTCGACGTACGGAATTGATGCGTAGTCAGGGCAAGCGGTCTTAAAGTCTATGGTTGTCATCGCACTTTCATGCACTCCGTAGCAGGCCTTTATGCGGAAGATATAGTCGGTAACAGAAGCCAAGTTTTCGAGGGTCAATGAAGTTGCCGTTGAGGGGAGTTCCATCCAGTTTTCGACAAAAGTTTCGGAAGCTCTAATGCACTGGTATTTATATCCCGTGACATCGGGACTCGGTGTCTCCCACGAAAACGAAGCGGTGTTGGCGGCAATGTCTCCAACTGTAACTTCCACTACTGGAAGATCGAGAACATAGTAATCGAAAGTCACTCTGGGACGGATACGGGTGAGGCTATAATACATCCCCCAGGCATCGTTGTAGGAATACATAGCCGAATAATAATTTGTGTCTCTAACGCCTCTCCAAGCCATCGATGAGATTTTGGAACCCAATTGGACTTCCCTAAAACCAATCTTGAGGTTGCCTCCGAAATAAGTGAAAGGATTATCAAGTACAATTTCCACCATGTAGTTATTAATAAAAAGGGGCCCAGTATAGACTTCAGTCATCGAATCCCAATCCCAACTGGAAGAAGCAGTATTTGTAAATCCATTATCCAACACTTCGGCCACATAGATCGAAAACCGTGCATCACCCCAGTCCCCACTCTCCTTATTGCAGTAAAATGTCAACTTGTTCACCGTACCTCCTATCATAGCCGCCATATCCTCTTGGAGTAGGATAAACTGACTTTCGGTGCCGAATTGGGCATACGCACTCGCGATAGGTACCATGGAATTTGTATAAGTACTTCCATCGTTTACCGTCAAAGTAGAAGGAATCGTGTCTTGAGCTTTTGCCGACCAGGGCAAACAAAGTGCCAGCAATAGCCATAGAAGTAGATGCTTTATCTTCATAATGTATAAATTTAAATAACAGTTGTTCAGTTGTTTTATAAAAAATGGCGCGCAAATATAGGGATAAATCTTTACATGACCATATTTTGGCAAAAAAAATGCCGTTATTCTAAGCCAACGGCGTTTTTTTTTGCTGATTTCACTGCGCAAATGGAGCAACTTGCTTTAGGTACGATATAAAAAAACGATAGCATGTAGCGCTTACGTTACGCAAACACCACAAGCTATCGTTGGGCAAGGAGCGAACTCCTTTTTTTGTCCCTAAGAGTGGGGACAATTATTTTTCTTCGTGTTTCTTACCGATGAGGTAGGCAGCGCCAAGGCCGAGCAACACGGCAACGCCACTTCCGAGGGGAGCATTATGGTCGCCAGTTTCATTATGGCCAGGGAGCAAAGGTCCATCAATTTGTCCACCTTCACGGCCATGCTTATCGAATGAGACACCTCTGTTCAATAAACCACCGTCCTGTGCAAAAGAGCTCAATCCCATCGTAAGAACGACTGCTATTGTCAATGCTAACTTTTTCATTTTTCAGATATTTCAGTATTGATAAGTTGTTTCTTTATTCAAATCAGGCTGCAAAATTAGTAATTTATTTAATACGCAGACACTTTTTTTTAATTTTTTTATTTTTTTGCTTCTGACCCCTGGCCTCTGGCAGCTGGCAGTTCCCTTGTGTTCAGGAGATTGCGGGTCTGCGCCCGCAATGAGGCCTGGGGGGCTGCCAGTAGCCAGTAATAGCCAATGGCCAGTAGTCAAACATTACTTCACGACCACCTTCTGGACCTTCACGTTGTTGCCGTTGATGAGGCGCAGCATGTAGACACCAGGAGCGGCGTTCACGTTGACGTTGGTGCAGCCGTTGATGCTTTCGCTGCTGAGGATGCGGCCTGTGACGTCGATCACCTGCAGGGTGGCGGCGCCATCGTTGTTGATGACGAAGCTGCCATTGCTGAAGAAGGCGAAGTTGTCGTCATTGCTGTTGTCGCCAGTGGCGAACACGAGCTTGAAACGGTTGGCATAGTCGGTCGTCTTGGCCTCGAAGCTGTAGCTCGGGGTCTGGAGCAGGTCGACGTCCTTGCCGGTCAGGTTGTCGATGAGGTGCAGATAGGCGAAGCTGACGTTCTCGCTGTTGAGGCTCAGGGTGTAGCTGCCGTTCTCCTCGGCCTTGAAGCTGACGGGCATGGCACCCATTTCTTCGCAGCTGACGATGGCGTAGTCTTGGCCGTCGACCGGGATGTAGACCTTGGTGCTACCCTGTCTGAACTGGAGCTTGGGCAACTGGCGACCTCCGTCGAGGCGCACGATGGCGCGGTCGATGAGGTTGCGGCCGTGGCTGAGGTTGAGGGCGAACATGGA
>CACXXW010000106.1 GCA_902771635.1 uncultured Bacteroidia bacterium
TCAGTCCCTGATAGGCGACGTGAGTCCCTGCACCAAAACAAAACGCTATGGCAAACACCTACACAAAACTAAACATCCACATCGTGTTCCACGTAAAGAGCACTGGTGTCTGCATAAAGAACGAAGACCTGCCTAAAGTCTTCGCATATATAGGAGGTATCGTACGAAATGTGGATGGCTATCCTGTTACCGTGGGTGGAATAGAAAACCACATCCATATCCTAGCCACCATGCCCAAAACCATGAGTGTGTCTGAATTTGTGCAGAAAATCAAGGCCAACAGCAGTAGGTGGATAAAGACCCTTGACAAATACTACGAATCCTTTGCCTGGCAGGAAGGATATGGTGCTTTCTGCGTCAGTCCGTCACTGCTAACAAAGACTATACATTACATCGAAACCCAAGAACAACATCATCACGAAGAGTCTGTTCGTGATGAGTTTAAACGCTTTTTGAAAGAAAACGGTATCGAATTTGACGAACGTTATCTCCTCTAACCCAGAGTCCCATAGGGACGACAGACCAGTAAACAGGCGACATCAGTCCCTGCACTACACAAACGACTATGAGCAATATATCAACCACAGGCGACGTCAGTCCCTGCCCTAACACAAACAACCATGAGCAACATATCAAATAGAATCCTCTACGAAGACAATCACCTGATAATAGTGAACAAGCTCCCCTCTGAAATCGTGCAGGGCGACAAGACGGGTGACGTCTGCCTGCTCGAAGACGTGAAGGAATACATCAAGGAGAAATACGACAAGCCTGGGAATGTCTTTGCCGGCCTTGTCCATCGCATCGACCGCCCCGTGAGCGGTGCTGTGGTGTTCGCCAAGACGAGTAAAGCCCTGTCGCGCATGACCGTGAAGGTGAAAGATCGCGATTTCCGCAAGACCTACTTAGCTCTCGTGAAAAACCATCCGCCCAAACAAGCCGATGTGTTGGAGGACTACCTTGTCAAGAACGAGAAGATGAACAAATCGTTCGTCGTGCCTGAAGGCACTAAAGAAGCCAAGTTAGCGCGACTCAGCTATCGTGTAGTCGGCAAATCAGAGACTTTTTATCTACTAGAAGTCGAGCTGTTTACGGGAAGGCACCATCAGATTCGTTGCCAGTTGGCGCATATCGGTTGTCCCATCCGAGGCGACCTGAAATACGGCTACCCACGCAGCAACCCTGATGCTTCCATCAGCCTCCATGCCTGGCGTATCTCCTTCGAACACCCCGTTTTGAAGACACAAATAGAGATAACAGCGCCCTTGCCTGAAGTGGCGCCTTGGACAGCGTTTCAGCAGTTGTCGGATTAAAGATTACTTTCTTCTATTCGACTCTCAACGACTTCCACTTTGACTTCCTTGTCGGCACGACGAATGGCAAAGCCAAACATCATCATGATGAGGCCAAATACCAAAGCGATGATACCTGACAAGATGATAAACCATTTCACGAATCCGAAGGGATGTGCAATGAGCAGCACGCCGAATGCTATGCTTAGTATAGCACTCACAACATAGAAGCCCTTGTTCCACAAGTTCTTGGTGCGCGACATCACAAGCAGCATGAAAGCACCGATGATGGCTGCCCACATACCAATCAGAATCACCAATAATTTAAGGGCTTCTGTAGCATAAATGGCGGAAAGTACTCCAACGGTAATCAACGCCACAGCTTCCAAAAGAATCAAGCCCCAAGGTAATTTCTTCCTTATACGCATTATCGCGGCAATCAAGAAAATAGCACCTGTTGCAGCAATACAGATGCCTGAAACACGCATGACTATCTCAAGAATGTCGATAAATGTCTCCGTAAAAGAAATGGCTAATACACCATAACCAATGGCGACGATTCCGCTCACAAGGAACGCGATCCAGCCAGAATTTGCTTTTTTGACTTCCATAGTAATATGATTTAGACAAGGTTCATAATTCCCTTATAAACAATGAAATAAAGACCACATATCACCAACAAAATGCCTGCGACGCGGTTCATCAATGTGGTGCGATCGGCATCGAAAAAGCGTTTCAGCTTTGCTGCACCCCAAGCTTTCAAGACATCAAGTGCGAAGCTGGTACTCAACACGATAGTAAAAAAGATAATGGTGATGATAGTATTTTGTGTACCTCCCACCACAATGGCCACTGCCGAAAACCAAAAAATCCATACGAAAGGATTCAACACATTGAGAGCAAACCCTTTACCGATGAAAAAGAAGGGTGATGGGCTATCATCTTGCTCTTCCAACAGTTCCTTGGCTCTTTGTTCATGGCGCGTTTCCCTATTTCTTGCCTTCAAGAAAAAAGTCATTATCCCAAACGCCACCAAAATGGCTCCTGCCCCTATGCAAAACCAAGGTACGCCCGAGTTGAACGATACCCCCAACTGAACCGAGGTGAAAATGCAAATGGCTATCACAATGGCATCGTTCAAAATCACGCCGAAAGCAAACTGTACTGCCGACTTAAAGTCCTGATGCAGACTGGTTTGCACCAAAGTAATGAAGGCTGGACCCATATTGATGACAAGTCCCAAGAACAATCCCAACAAAACAGCCCAAAAGATCCATTCAAAAGAGAACGGACCTTCCACTTGTGACATGTGATTGAATATGGAGGCAGAATTATCCATTAACGAAGTATTCCTCATTTTTGAACCTGCAAAAATAATTATTTTTATTGAAATAAGGCGAAAAATGAAAATATGCCTTACTTTTGCGACTTGAAAAGATTTCAAAGTATGAAAAACAGACTACTACTTTTGTTATTGACAGTCTCCATCTTTGCCAAAGCTCAAACCATTGAAGTTTCGGGGTTACAATCTGGCATCTGGGAAGCCGACACAGTGCTGGTCATTGGCGATGTCAAAGTCCAAGATTCATTGCGTATCACTGCTGGAACGACGGTGCTGTTTGACAGCTTTTACAGCATTAAAGTAGAAAATGGTGCGTCATTGATAGCATCAGGCACGGAAAACGATTCCATCCTCTTTACTATAGCCGATACCACTGGATTTTACCGCTTCAACCAAGGGCGTGGCGGTTGGAATGGTATCCGCTTGAACAATGCCGATGCATGCCAATTCGATTATTGCCGCTTTCAGTACGGTAAAGCCGCCCTTGATGATGACCAAGATGGTGGCGCCCTTCGCATTTTCGACTGCAACAATGTGGAAATAAGCCATTGCAACCTGTTCTGCAACTTTTCTCGCGAACATGGCGGCGCCCTAAATGCCGAAAACTCAAAAGTGATGATTCATGATTGTAAGGTTAACAACAATCTGACTTACACCAGGTTGGACACAGTGTATTTCATGTATGGCGGGGGGCTGCGTTTCCTGAAATGCGAGGTGGAAATCACTACAACTGATTTTTATTACAACAATGGTGAAACTGCCATCGGTGGAGCATTGAGCATAGACAGCTGTATGGCAAAAATCGACCGTTGCCGCTTTGAGCACAATTTTGGCATTAACGGCGGCGGACTTTATCTGATTCGCTGCTTCGACAATCCCTGTAGCATTACTAATTCGCTTTTTGCCCATAACACTTCGGGGCATTTCGGAGGTGGTTTGGCCATCAGCGACTCATCGCCACTGGTCAGCAACCTCACCGTGGTGGACAATCATTCCGTCGGCGTCAACTGTGGCGGCATCTTCTTCTACCAGCACAGCTCACCCGTCCTATGGAACTGCATCGTCTACGGCAACACCAATAATGTCCCACTCGAAGAACCCGTGCAGATGTGGTCGTGGACCCTCGACGACTGCGCCCCAGAGTTTCACAATTGCTTAGTGCAGTACGGACTTGAGAATATTTCAAATCACGATGTTATCACCGTATATGAAAACTGCATTGATGCAGACCCGCTTTTTGCTGACCCAGATAACGAAAACTACCAACTTTACCCCGATAGCCCATGCATCAATGCCGGCTCTCCAGAAACGCCAGCAAATCTTCTCAATGGCCTTGACTTGGATGGAAACCAACGTGTCAGCGACAATTGCATCGACATAGGTGCCTACGAATATGACCCTAATGGAGTTCAAGAAACTCTTCAAAACGAGCAAACTATTCACATTGTTGGCAACCCTGTCACAAGTTCAAGCTATGCAGAAATCGAATGCGAGAGTGCTTGCAATTTGTTTGCCAAGGTCTATTCCGTTAACGGTAAACTTTTGGTCAACAAGAATTTAGAAAAAGCCCAAATTGGCATCAATCGCATTGAGATTGGAGAATGGTTCCAAAACCTGACCAGCGGAACATATTTGTTGGTTATCAGAACACCTAAAAACACATTTGTAGCCAAAATCATCAAATAACAGGAATGTAGGGCTGTCACACTGTGGCAGCCACATGAAATATTCAAAGCGGCTGCCGTAATACGACAGCCCTACAAGCCTGATTTTATGGCTTCATCGTAAAATTGTCGCCTTTGTTCGCGACTGACCTTATATTTTTTGTATTGCCCCGTCTCAAGGTCACAATCGAACATAGCTTGAATCTGAGAGATGAAGAGCCGTGAATAGAGTCGGTTCTGGTAGGCTTGTTTCTCCCTCATGAAAGCAATGGTCTGCTTGATTTGGTCGAGGTCCAAGTCTTCCTTGGTGAAGACAAAAAGGCCAAACTCATCGAAATCGCCGTAAAAGCCGTTGTTCACCTTGTCCATCTTGATTTCGAGGATGCGCTTCAAGGGCAATGCCAACGACCAGAATTCGTACTCGTTGCGACCGACGAGAGTGCCGTCACCCAAGCCATAGGCATAACCGCTTTGGTTGATATGGCGCAAATCCTCAGCATTCACTTCCTTGATGTCTTCTCCCGCCATCTCGTTGACCAAAGCATTGGCCACATTCTTGTTCTCACGGATGGCTCGGGTCACCTCGATACCGATACTTTGTTCTTCATCCTGCAAGTCAGGCCGGTCACGGTTGACCAAATGGGCATAATGCTCGCCCAACAGCGTGGCCAATGAGACCATGGCATAACGCTCAAAGAAGCAGGTATCGAATTTTGGTTCAAGCATCGCTTTAGGGATTATTTGGTCAGCATTACTTTTGTTACTGCACCATTCTCTCCTTTGATGAAATACAAGCCTTCGGTAAGGTCTCTCAACTCGATTTGTTGAGTGCCAGACTTCAATGCATACTTAGCCACGCAACGACCTTGGACATCCATCACTTCAACGACCGTATCATCATCCACTTTGATGGTGACACATCCCGAAGTCGGGTTGGGCCAAAGTTGCAGTGTATTTTGCTCATGTTCAGTAACATCAACATATCCGTTGTTGATGGTGAAGAACTTATGAATCTCGGTCAGGTAGCCGATGTCGTATTGGTTTTCGCTCATATACCAGGTGTGGTTGCCTCCGATGACCTTGATGTGTTGTAGTTCGGCATCACCCTCGTAGGTATAACGCACAAAACGCAGCCCGTCGTTTTTGAGGTCAGGGAAGGTGTCGATGACGGGTTCGGCAACGCAATGGTTGGCGTTTTTCCAATAATCAAGGATGGCGTCGACATTGAGACCCAAGTTACCGCCAAAGTACTGCGAATTGCCGTCGTAACCCACCACTGGATCCGTAGTGCCATGAATGTGCAACATTCGCACAGGAGCCACTGCCGTTTGGCTAGCCATGGAATGCGTAATCAGGCCGCTGACAGGTGCACAGGCGGTGATGCGGTCGCCATGCTCGATGGCCATGCGATGCGTCATGAAACCACCCATCGAAAAGCCCGTGAAGAAGACACTGTCCAAATTGATGGGATATTGCTCGGCCAATGCGTCAAGGAGCGCCATCAAGAAGCCTGAGTCATCGATGCTGCTTGCCATCAGTCCAGCATTCCACATGGTTGCACCCGACTGAGTCAATGCTTGAGGAATCACAACTGCCCATTGAAACTCATCAGCCACCTGTTGGAAATGGAACTCATTGTCCAACCGGGTGATGTTGTCGCCCAAACCATGCAAGAAATACAAGATAGGTATCGTCTCAGAATGGTTTTCTGGTATCTTAATGAGATATTGCCGTTGTGTGCCTTGCCATTCAAAAGTCTGAATCTGTGAGAAAAGTTGACCACAAAACAGCAGAAGAGTAGATAATACGCTGATTTTAAGTAGGTTTCTTGTTTTCATAGTGAGAAGAGTTGTTAGATTAATTTGGGCAAAGATACACTTTTTCTTCTATCTACGGAATTCCAGCCTCATCACTCGTGTTGGTTTTGTCGTCCCCGTCAGCTTCTCGTCGATGCAGGTCTCACCAGTAGGTTTGAACCCGCATTTCTCCATCACTTTTCCTGAAGCGGGATTGTCGAAATAATGGCTGCTAATCAGCGATTTGATGTCAGTTGTCTTGCGAATATGTTCGAGCATTACTGCAAGAGCTTCTGTACAGATGCCTTGGTTCCAATAGGGTTTGCCCACCCAATAGCCCACCAATGGCTCACCTTCGCGTGCCGGGAGCTCACTTTCGGGCGCAGGCAAATAGCCTATTGCGCCGATGGCCTCACCTGTCGCCTTGAGTTCAATAGCCCAATTGGTGTTTATGCGGAGGCCAGCCGGCACGAGGACCGACATCAGGGTCGGAAGCATATTTGAAAAGTGCAGCTGCGTCATCATCGCGCCAAGGGCGGAGTAGGATTCTTTCGGTTTCCATTGCAAACGTTTTATACGCTGCAAAAATACGGCATAAGCCTCGTTTCCGCAAGTTTTTGGAATAATTGTAGAAAGAATTCTATCTTTGCAGTGTAAAAACAAGAAGCTGCTGCATGAAAAAAGAAACCTACGAAGCACAAAAAGCCTTTGCTGGCGAGAAAAAACCTTCCATGCTTCGACGATGTGTTGGGCATGACTATACAGGCCGCCAAATCTACATGATTACGATGGTGACAGAAGGACGTCGTGCTCTATTTGGGCATGTTGTAGGTAAAAGCGATGCTCCTGAGGGCAGCCCAGACGAGCCGCGCATTGTGCTTTCGGAGTTAGGCCAACGCGTTGCAGACGAGTGGTGGGCGGCACCATTGCACCACCCCGAAGTGGAGGTCATCGCTTTACAAATGATGCCCGACCATTTGCACGGCATCCTTTTTGTCAGAGATAGGATGGAAAAACCGCTTGGCATGGCGTTGCGTGGGTTTAAGCAGAGCTGCAACAAGCATTACCGCGAGTTGGTGTTGGGTTTGCCTTCTGTCCCGTCGTTGCCAACGCAACAAACCCAACCCGCGCCCCACAAAGACAGACGAGGCGAAGACCGCACCCACGGAATGCTCTTTGCTCGTGGCTACAATGACAAGCTCCTGTTACGAGCAGGGCAACTTGAAACATGGCTTCGCTATTTGGCCGACAACCCTCGTCGCTTGCATATGAAACGCGAGCACCCCGATTTATTCCGTGTCCAACGAAACCTAACTGTTGCTGGAGTTTCATTCTCTGCCATCGGTAACTGTTTCCTGCTCAACCGACCCGTTCGCTTATTTGTGCAGTGCTCTCGTCGCCTAACTGAAGCAGAAATACAAGCAAAAGTAAAGGAATACCTAACAGCTGCCAGACAAGGAGCAGTGCTTGTTTCTCCCGCTATCTCTCCTGGTGAGAAAGCGGTGATGAGGGCAGCCTTTAACGAGGGCTTGCCTCTGATTTACTTACAGGAAAACGGCCTTACCGAACTCGCTAAACCAAGCGGCACCCGTATGGAGGCATGCGCACGAGGCCAACTACTCATCCTTTCCCCATGGGAACACCACAATGAACAGATAACCATAAGTAGAAGCCAATGCCTCGTGCTCAACGATTTGGCACGACAAATTTGCGAGAATGATTAGTGCCCCTTTTCCGTCCTAATGAAATGCCCCTCTTGAACAGCAGCAAATGTCGCAACAACGGCTATAATGACCATCGGAACAATCGATTCCAAAAAGACCGTCAAAGGAGCTCCAACAAAAAGCAGAACCCCCGTTACTTTATTTGCAATGGTGTGAGGAAAGATGCATTTCTTGTACATCACTAACGCAGAGATTTGATTGATGATTT
>CACXXW010000107.1 GCA_902771635.1 uncultured Bacteroidia bacterium
TGATCATTGGTTTCGCGCCCGTCACGACTTTGTTTGCACCCTACAGCGCTTATGGCCGCATTGTCAACAGCCTGTTTAAGCCGCTCTACGACCTGCTGAACAACTGGCTCGCCGGCCTCGATGCCGCCAACGACCGTTACAACTTCACTGAAGTCCAAATCTGGACTCGTAGCGTGACGACTTTCGTTGTGGCCATTGCCACTTTGGTAATCTTAGCTTTCTTGGCCATTTGGAAGGGCCGACTCTACTGTAACACCATCTGTCCAGTAGGCACTACCCTCAGCTTCTTCTCGCGTTTCTCGCTGTTCCGCGTCCGCTTCGACAAGAACAAATGCAAAAACTGCGGTATGTGCGAGAAGAACTGCAAGGCCCAAGCCATCGATTTCAAAAATGGTACGGTGGATTATTCCCGTTGCGTAGTCTGCGGCGACTGCCTCGAAAAGTGCAAATTTGATGCCTTACACTATACTGCCAAAAAAACAGCAGCCGCACCCAAGCCCGTTGACACAGAACGTCGTGCCTTCCTCGTTGGCGCAGCAGTGGCCGGCACTACAGCTGCATTGGCCCAAACCGAGATGAAGGTGGATGGCGGCTTGGCGGTCATCGAGGACAAGAAAGCCCCGAAACGCCAAACACCTATCACGCCTCCCGGTTCGGTGTCGGCTCGCCACATGCAAAAGCATTGCACGGCTTGTCAACTCTGTGTTTCAAGTTGCCCGAACAATGTGCTCCGCCCTTCCAACTTCATGCAACCCACGATGTCGTTTGAGCGCGGCTATTGCCGTCCCGAATGCACCCGCTGCAGCGAGGTCTGCCCCGCTGGTGCCATCAAACCTATCACACGGGAAGAGAAGACCGGCATCCATGTGGGTCATGCCGTTTGGATTAAAGATAATTGCGTCGTATTGACCGATGGTGTAAGTTGCGGCAATTGCGCACGCCACTGCCCGACAGGTGCCATTCAAATGATAGACTACGAAGGCCCAAAAGGCAAAGTACAAGTGCCTGCCGTGGATGAGAACAAATGTATCGGCTGCGGTGCCTGCGAGAACCTCTGCCCTGCTCGACCGTTCAGCGCGATTTATGTGGAAGGGAATGAAATGCATCATATCGGATAGTGCTACGGACACGCTTTGCGTCACTGCGAGGCACGAAGCAGTCCAGATAAAGAGTTCGTTTCCTGGATTGCTTTGTCGTTCCTCCTCGCAAAGACGCAAAGCGGCAACTGAACAACTGACAACTACAAACTACAAACTGAGAAACAATGGATAGAAGAGAATTCCTAAAACATATGGGCGGCGCGGCAGTAGCGACCTCGGTGGTGCTCTCCGCCTGCAAAAACAACGATGAATCACCCATCGTCCCAAAAAACGTCATTGACGGCCAAGGCGAGATGACCTATCGTACCAATCCCAACACGGGCGACAAGGTGTCGCTCTTGGGCTACGGCATGATGCGTCTGCCCATCGAAAACGGCGCAGATATGCGAAAAGACCCCAACGCCCGTGTCGACCAGGAAATGGTCAACGAGGAGGTAGACTATGCGTTGGCACACGGTGTCAACTACTTCGACACGGCACCCGTTTACACAAGAGGCTATTCTGAGACCTCCACGGGCATCGCCTTATCGCGACATCCGCGTAACAGCTATTACATTGCCACCAAGCTCTCCAATTTCAGCCAATCGACATGGGACGCAGAGGCTTCGAAAGCCATGTTCGAGAACTCACTCAAGCAACTACAGACCGACTACATCGACTATCTGCTCATGCACAGCATCGGTGGCTCAAACAAAGAGTTGACCAGCATGGAGATGTTCAATGCCCGCTTCATGGACAATGGTATCCTCGACTGGCTCGTGGAACAGAAAAAAGCTGGACGCATCCGCAACCTCGGTTTTTCGTTCCACGGCGACCCGAAACTATTCGACACCATGATGCAATGGCACGATGAAGGCCGCTATCATTGGGACTTCGTACAAATCCAGCTGAACTATGTGGACTGGAGCTTCGGGGAGATAGAAGGCGAAGGCGTCAACTCATCATACCTTTACGAAGAACTGCACCGTCGTGGTATCCCTGTAGTGATTATGGAACCGTTGCTCGGAGGAGGTCTTGCAAAACAGCCCGACCACATCGTGAAGCAAATGAAAGAGCGTGAGCCAGAGACACCTGTCGCCCGCTGGGCCTTCCGCTTTGCCGGCACGCCTGAAGGCATCCTCACCGTGCTGAGCGGCATGACTTACATGGAACACCTGGTGCAAAACGTGGAAACCTATTCACCCTTGCGACCCATCACACCCGAAGAAGACGAATTCTTGATGCAGGTAGCCGAACTGTTCATCAAACTGAAAACCGTGCCGTGCACCGCCTGCAACTACTGCATGCCCTGCCCTTACGGATTGAACATTCCGGCTGTGTTTGCCTACTACAACGAGAGCATCATCCATGGCAATATGCCCACCGGCAATCGCGAGGCAAAAGCGTATTGGGAAGCAAGGAAACGTTTCCTTATCGGCTATGATCGCAACATTCCTGGATTGCGGCAAGCCAGCCATTGCATCGGCTGCAACCAATGCACTGAGCACTGCCCACAAGAAATCGACATCCCCGCGGAAATGCACCGCATCGATGAATTTGTGGAGCAACTTAAACAGATGTGACAACCTAAGGACAGCGGCAAGGCTGAGCACTCGGTATAGGCTCAATCTCGCCCAAGAAATGCGGTTGTTTGTTGACCAACAAATCAAGGACCACCTTCACCTTGGCTAAGGCCTCGCGGAGGTGGTTCTTCAGATATATCTTTCTGCCCGCAGTGTAGTCCTGGGCACAAAAAGCGATGGCATCAAGGTCAAAATGCTCGGCGACGTAAATGGCGCGTTCGTTGTGCCATTGCTGCGAGACCACCGTTACCGAGTCCTGGGCAAAGACCTTCTTGGCGCGCACCATGGAATCAAACGTTCGGAATCCGGCACAGTCAAGATAGATGACCGAATCAGGCACACCTCTTTCGATGAGCGACTGTCGCATCGACTCGGGCTCGTTGTAATGGTTTATGTGGTTGTCGCCGCTGAGCAGTAAATAGGATACTTTGTGGGCAAAATAAAGTCCCGCTGCCGCATCCATACGGTATTGGTAATATCTGTTCGGGCGGCCATTCACAAGGGGAACGGTTCCCAAGACCAAACCAACCTTACGGTATGGCACCTCGCTTACCTCAGCATACACCCTACCCTTTGCCTGATGTTTCACTACACCATTGCAGATGCCTATCGTGCCTCCGCCGATAGACAATACCAAAAGAAGGGCTACGAAAATGATTCTGCCCCAACGACGCTTTGCTCTCATTTTTGAGTGTTTATTTTGCTGGCTCCCACTTGCAGCGGACGGGCGACACAATGGCGCCTTCCTTCTTCAAGGCATCGAAAGCCTTGTCGACCACTTTACGGTCAAGGCCTGTCATTTCGGCCACTTTACCGGCATTCACGGGAGCGCCAGCCTCACGCATGGCTTGCAGCACTTGTTCTTTTGCTTCCATTTTTCGAATATTTAAGGTTAAGAATAGACGGCAAAGATAGCATTTTTATTGTTGCCGCAACCCTCTCGTTACAACGTTTTCGCAAAACCCCTATCTTTGCGCCAAGATTCTATTCCTATGAAAAGCGAGAATAGAGAACGGGAAATATACAAAACCACCCTTGTCGGCGGAGCCGTGAACGTGATCCTACTGCTGTTCAAGTTCATCGCGGGCATATTAGGGCACAGCTCAGCCATGATTGCCGACGCTATCCACTCGCTTTCCGATTTCGTGACGGACATCATCGTGTTGGTCTTTGTCAAGATCAGCAACAAGCCTCAAGACAAGTCGCACGACTATGGGCACGGCAAATACGAGACTTTGGCGCTCACCATCATCGGCATTGCCTTGATGGCAGTCGCCATCAGCATCATTGTGAAAGGTGCCATCAAGATTGCCGCCTGGGCCAACGGCGAGGTGCTCGAAGCGCCTGGAATGCTGGCTTTCTGGGCTGCCATCGTGTCGATTGTTCTGAAAGAAGCCGTTTACCGCTATTCCATCATCAAGGCGAAAAAGCTGAACTCTAAGGCTTTGGAGGCCAACGCCTGGCATCATCGCAGCGACGCGCTGTCGTCAATAGGTACAGCCGTGGGCATTGGCGGTGCCATCTTCCTTGGTGAGCGTTGGACCATCCTCGACCCCGTTGCCTCGGTGGCTGTGGGCGCTTTCATCGTCAAGGTGGCTTTCGACCTGCTCAAGAACGGCATCGGTGACCTAATGGAGCAGTCACTGCCCGATGAAGTGGAAAATGAAATCCTAAAACTGGTCGCCGAAGTGCCTGGTGTCGCTGAGCCCCACGACTTGCGCACACGACGCATCGGCAACCACTATGCCATCGAACTCCACATCCTGATGGACGGCGACATCAGCCTCAAGGAAGCCCACGACAAAGCTTCAGAAGTGGAAGACCTGCTCCGTCAACACTACGGCGAAGAGACCCATGTGGCTGTTCATGTGGAGCCAAAAGAGAAACCCTCAAATAAGGCCACAGTGAAAAGCATTTTGGCCCTGCTTTTCCTTGCCCTTTCCTTTGGCACACAAGCCCAAACGGTTGACAGCCTTTCACTTGGCCCCATCTTTGTCAACGAAGGCGAGACCACCATCTACCACATCAGCCGTGACCCAAAGGCAAGACAAGGCACCATCTCAGATGCCCTGCAAAATGTTCCAGGCGTTAAAGTCGACACCGAAGGCAACATCACCTTGCGTGGAGTGGACAATGTAGAGCTATTCATCAACGGGCGCCCTTCACATTTCGATGAAGAAAGCCTGAAAAACTACCTCCAACAAGTGAAAGCCGTCTCTATCGAGCGCATCGAAGTAATGACCAATCCCTCGGCACAATACACTTCAACTTCCGACACAGGCGTCATCAACATCATCACGGATACTGGCGACAGTTCTGAGCAGCACCTCAGCATCGGCCTGCAATCCAACACTCGCCCCAATGTTTCGCCTTGGCTGTCCTACATCTGGAGCAACAAAAAATGGTCGTTCAACGCCAATCTGAAAGGCGGATACTCTGGTGTCAAAGAGCATTCTCATGGCTACAGCTACTCATTTGTCGACCATTTCGAGAACGGTTTGCCTGGCGGACTCGACACGACCAGCATCACGCGCTATTCCAGAAACGACACCTCATTCAATTATGAGGTCGAGGCTTTTCTCAAAGCCGAATACCGCCCTAATCGGCAAAACGATTTCACATTGTACTTCGGTATCACCCCAAGCATGAGCCAGTCCTCTTCATTCTCCAACACCTATCGCAAAGAATACATCAACGACATTGGAGAATACGACTATGCCATCCACAACGAAAACCGCCAAAACTACTCCGTTGGTGCCACAGGTATCGGCTGGCAGCATCGTTTCGACCAACTTGGACAATCCTTAGGCGTCTTCCTGAATTCCGAATACGATTTCGGCAAAGGCATCGCAAAAGAGCAACGTACCTTCAAGAACCAGCCCCACCTCAACCGCGATATCATCAGCACCAATGACTTCACAGACATAGGCTACGATGCCAAAGTGGAATACACTCACCCCTATCGTTTTCCAAAAAAGGAAGGAAAGGCCCCGCATTTCGGAGAAATCTACCTGAGCCTCACTGACTACATGAAGCCCGACAACAACATCGGCATATACGACACCTTAGGAGCAGATGGCTACGTCACCGACTGGAACCGTTCCGAAAACCGTCGTTTCAGCACCAACAAAGCGGCTGCCACGTTAATGGTATTGCATCATATCGGGAGTTCCATCACCATCAAGCCTGGCATCAGTTGGGAAAACGCTTGGATCAAGTCACACTACCTTGACACCCCTGTATATGACACCCTTTTGCGTCATGCCTATTGGAGACCTTCATTGCACATCAGCTACCGAACACCGTCAATGCACAACTTCAGTTTCAGCTATACCCGCAAGACTTATTACCCTTGGGTACGCTATTTCACCAGAAAGAAAATGTATGACGAAGAATCATTCTCGGTGGGCAATCCCTCACTGAAGCCCACACTGATAGATGTTTTCGAACTGTCGTGGGCCAAATATGCCGACCAACTGGGTTCGATAAGTGTGAAAGGCTATTACAACAACTCCATCAACGCCATCAACATGGTGAGCGACGTGGCCTATGACTCGCTTTGGGACCGCGTGGTACCCTTCAGCATGCCCGTCAACCTTAACAAATACTACGAAACAGGCGGAGAATTCAACATCACCTATCGGCCCAATGCCACCTTCAACGTCAGATTGGAAGCCAACATCTATGACTCACACATCGAGACCTACTACAACAAAACCTTGGACAGTCTGATTCTCAGTAATATGTGGGCCTACAACTTGCGTCTCGGCACATGGGTCAAACTATGGGACAAACTCGAACTGCACGCCACAGCCTACTACAATTCACCCACGCAAACGCTCTTTGCCACCCAACAAACTGCCTACGGCATCGACTTTGGCCTTCGCGCCGACTTCTTCGGAAATCGGCTCTCCTTCCTCCTTAACGCTTTCGACATCTTCAACTGGAACAAAGAAGACAACTATACCTACAATCCCTATTACATCTCCTACAAATCGAACAAGGCCAACAGCCGTTATGTCAGCGTTGAGTTGATCTATAAAATTTGGTGAACAACTTCACAATAACAGATGATTTTTCAAGTTATAAACAACATAATAATGACAAATTTCAACAACCCAAAATAATCAACAACTAAAACCAATTCAAAATGAAAAAAGCATTAGCTATCGTGGCTCTCGTAGCCGCAATGTTCGTTGCCGGAAATGTACAGGCACAGTCAACAATTTATGCAGGTTATGCTCCTGAAAAGTTCTCTCAAACCGTGGGTAACAATACTTCCACTAGCGAATATCAAGGTTTCTTCATCGGATTCACCAAGAACTTTGGCCTTTCTAAAGGCTTTGATGTTGCCGCTGGCGCCCAATTCCGTATGAACACCAAGAGTGGAGACGCCTTCTTTGGATTTGGAACGGGTAAGAGCACCCAAGCCCTTATCGATGTTCCGATCCTGCTCAACTATGACTTCAGTATTAACCGCGACATTACAATCACACCTTTCGATGCCGTATTTGGCGCTGATGTAAAGTTTAGCCAATTCAACCTGTTTGGCGGCTATCGTTTCGGCCTTCTCGACCTCAACTCAAACGACAACATCACCTTAAAGACCAAAGGCCTCTTCGTTGGCCTTGGCTATACCTTATGATTTGAGGTTTTCAAGCAAAACGAAAAGCGAGCGACAAACATCGCTCGCTTTTTTTTGTTGTCCTTCTAACAAGATGCTTTATTGCCTAAACATGAAAATGTCGTTCTTGTCGGGCAATGTCATCACAGGACGATTCTATGGGTAAGCATAATGTAACCGACACGGCGCTTCATACCTCCTTGGCCTGCATATTCCTCATTGAAGAAATTGTGAAGGGGCATGGAGAATTGAGCCATTGTCTTATGACGCCCATTGACATTCCAGCTCAGAGCGAAATCAAGGCCAAGGCCACTGAGGAGCCGGTCTTTGTTAATGTCTTCAACCGAGCCACCGCATCCTACTACCATATCGTAGAACACACCGCCCTCGATAGTGCCTTTCTTACCTCCGAGGCAGAGACCACCACGAGGCTGGAAATAGAAACCACGCAGGTTCTTTTCCGGATCCTTGAACCAAACCTCTTGGCTCTTGAAGAATGTACCACCATAGAGTCCTACCACAGTGGGCATCCACGAAGCATCAAGACCGATGGCAAAGTCACCGACATACTTAAACGGATTCCTGAAAGCACTACGATAAGGGCCACAGATGTCATGTTCACCAAAGCCTTCCTTTTGTATGCCAACAGGGAAGACAAGGTCTGAATTGGGCAGGATGGCCGACAGTGCATTCGATTCCTTCGTACCGCTACCCGTAGTCAAAAACACAGTGGTGGCCTGTGCAGCATCATAGATCAGTGTAGTGAAATAGTTGGTCGACCAAACACGGGTGTTTAATGTCCACTGTTGACCCACAGCGTTGAAAACATTGCCAAAGGTCAACATGGCTGTCACCATGGCGGTTAACAATACTTTCTTCATTGTTTAAAATAGTTTTAATTGAATTGTTAGTATTTGAAAATAATTATCGGATGTTTACTCTCCCAACAGGTGTTCAAACAGGAAGTTGTCGATCTTGTTGAAGAGATGCATGCGGCACTCGCCGCTGCCATATTCGTAGCCACCGTAGATGCCGTGGTTCTTGTTGGGATAAATCATCAACTCGAACTGCTTGCCATTAGAAATCATGGCCTTGATAAGTTCCATGGCGTTCTGGTAGTGGACATTGTCGTCGCCGCTGCCATGGCAAAGCAAGTAGTTACCCTTGATCATCGCCGTGTTGTGGACGGGTGAATTGAGGTCGTAACCATCGGGGTTCTCCTGAGGCGTGCGCATGAAACGCTCGGTGTAGACGTTGTCGTAATAGCGCCAGTTGGTCACAGGAGCCACCGACACAGCCGTACTGATGACATCGGCACCCTTGGTGATGCCGTTGGCGGCCATGAAGCCACCGTAGCTCCAGCCGTAGATACCAATACGTTCAGCATCCACGTAGGGTTGCTTTGCCATATACTTGGCCAAGGTAATCATGTCCTCGGTTTCATATTTACCGAGTTGCAGATAGGTCATCTTCTTGAAGACTTCACCCTGAGCGCCGCTACCACGGTTGTTGATGGACACGCTGATGATGCCATGCTGCGCCAGCAACTGCATCCACCAGTAATCGCTGTCGGCCCATGAATTGTTGACCGTCTGATGGCCAGGGCCACCATATACATAAATCAGCACGGGGTATTTCTTCGAAGGATCAAAGTCGGGAGGCAGGATTTGCCAAGCGTCCACATCAACTTGAGTGCCATCAGGCAAAGTGAAAGCAGGGTCACTGATCTTCATGAGTTTCTTCATGAGTTTCTTTTCACCAAGGTTGAAGGTCTTCAGCTTCTCGGCAAATTCATGGTTGTCCTCAAGCACACGCACCAGTTTACCCTTATTGGTGTAAAGTTCGAATTGGCGCGGCTGGCTGATGGTGCTGTTTATATTAATAAGGTAGCTGAAGTCGTTGCTGAAAGTGGCTTGGTTGGTGCCTTCGCGACCAATCACCTCACGCATCTTGCCTTTCAGGTTGACTGCATAGATTTGACGGTCGACAGGGGTATTCTTGGCGGCTTGGAAATACACTTCCTTGCCATCGAATCCGTAGACCTTTGTCACATCCCAAGGACCGTTGGTGAGTTGCTTCGCCTGCGTGCCATCGAGGTTGCAAAGGTAAATGTGGTTGTAGCCACTTCTCTCCGAGGTCATGAGAAAACGCTTGCCGTCCTCGAGGAAATGCCAATCATCGGTGATGTCGATGTAGTAGTCGTTGGTCTCATCGTAGAACACACGGCTCTTGCCCGTGGTAGCATCGGCGGCCAAGATTTCAAGATGGTTCTGATGACGGTTGAGGCGTTGGATGGCCAGCAAATTGGCATCCTTGGTCCAAGCGATGCGAGGCAGATAGATGTTGGTTTCCTTACCCGTATCCATCTTCACCGTCTTACCGCTTTCGAGGTCGTAGACATATATCTCGACGATGGAATTGTCCTCGCCTGCCTTGGGATACTTGAAGCTGTACCAGTCGGGATAAAGACCTTCGAACTCCTCCATCTGGAACTCGCGCACGTTCGACTCATCAAACTTCATGAAGGCAATCTTCTTGCTGTCAGGCGACCAGTAGAAGCCCTGCGAAAAGCTGAATTCTTCCTCGTAGACCCAGTCGGGAGCACCGTTGATGATATGGTTGTAAAGGCCATCGTTCGTGAACTGCTTCTCCTCCCCTGTCTTCAAATCCTTGATGAACAAGTTATTGTCGCGCATAAAGGCCACTTTGGTAGCATCGGGCGAGAAAGTAGCGAGACGCTGCTTGCCATTCTTCGAAAGAGGTTGTAAAGTCTTTGTGGCGAAGTCGTAGACGTAATAATTGGCGTGGAAAGAATGACGGTAGATACTCTCCATATCCGTGAGGCACAGCATCTTATCCTCATTCTCGCTCAGCTCATAGTTTTGCAAGCCGATAGGCAGCGAGTCGGGATGCATAGTAAGGTCTGTGATGCCGAACAAGGTCTTTTCAAGCTTTCCTGTCTTGTAGTTGTAAATGTTGAGTTGGCCTTTCTCGAAGGAGCCGTAGGTCTTTCCGTCCTTCATCGAGTTCATGCCTCTTACGCTCTTGGCATAGAACGTGGGGCGCATGTAAAGGTCTTCCAAATCGAAATTCTTCTTCTCTTGGGCCGTAGCCGAAAGCGTTCCAAAAACAAGGAACAAGCTGACTAATAGGTATTTAAACTTCATAACAAATAGATTTGATTGCACAAAGGTAGAATTTTTTTGAAAAAAAGCAGAAAAAATCTTGTGGGTTTCAGAA
>CACXXW010000108.1 GCA_902771635.1 uncultured Bacteroidia bacterium
AACTGCATGGGAGCGCCAGGGGCCTGACCCTTCTTGGCCATGTTGAGGATGGTGTCGAGGTGACCCATCTCGAAGCATTCGTATTCGGGCTTGATGCCGCGTTCCATCATGCGTTTGCCGAAGGCGCGCATGGTCGGCATGGTGTTGTCGAAGATCTCGTCGCCGAAGTTGCAGGTACCGCAGTCGAGGGTAGCCATCTCAGGCAACGGGTTGGTGTCGGTCGATTGGAGACGCTCGTCAGGAGTCATGCCGACGGCACCGCCGGTCGAAGGGATGAGGATGACATTGGGGCACACCTTCAAGATGGCCTCTTCGCACTCTTGGAAACGGCCACGGTCCTGGGTGGGCGTGCCGTCGTCCCAACGGACGTGCAGGTGCACGATGGCGGCACCGGCGTCGACGGCCGACTTGGCTTCGCGCACGATTTCCTCAACGGTATAAGGCACATTGGGATTCTGTTCCTTGGTGACTTCTGCGCCGCAGATGGCGGCAGTAATGATCAGTTTATCCATTTCGTAAATTCAAAATTTAAGATTCAAAATTCAAAGATTCGTTTAAGCCCCTCCCCCTTTTAAGGGGGCTGGGGGGGATTAAACAACCACTTACTTTCTTTGGCAATCCTTAGGAGTCACGCAGGTACCCGAAGCACGGCAAACGAGGATGGGTTCATCCAGTTCGTCGGCGGCAGAGGGTGAAATGTCGGGGCGGGCCACGGCCACCTTGCGGGCCTCAAACATCATGTGGCGCGAGGTGTTGCCTTCGCGGTCGATCCAGCCTTCGGCTTCGATGAAGTCGCCTGCATAGACAGGGGCCTTGAATTCAATCATGTCGTATGCGCAGAAGAGGCCTTCGTCGCCGTCGCGCATAATCAACCAAATTGCCACCGTAGTGGGCATCCTTTGCGCTCATGCGCAGTCTGATCTTTGTTCTGTATTCCATTGTTGTTGATTGTTTATCGTTTAATTGTTTAATTGTTGTTGTAGAGACGCAAAATTTTGCGTCTCTACCCCATTCATTTATTTTTCCACATAAATTGCATCGACATAAATGCCTGAGGCATGCACGCACTCGGGCTTGATCTCGCCGACCTTCACCAGCTTCTCGGCTTCGACCACGACATAGTCGGCGGCGGTGGCCATCAGCGGGTTGAAGTTGTTGGTCGTGCCAAGGAACACCATGTTGCCGAACTCGTCGACGATGTTGGCGCGCAGGAAGGCGATGTCGGCCTTCAGGGGCTTCTCAAGAAGGTAGTCCTTGCCATCGACGTTCACAATCTGCTTGCCGTCAGCCATGATGGTGCCAAGACCCGTGGGAGTCAGCACGCCACCGAGACCTGCACCATAGGCGCGGATGCGCTCTGCGAGGGTGCCTTGGGGGACGTATTCCACGATAAGGGTGCCTTCGTTCTTCTGGATGGCAGTCTGCTTGTTGGTGCCGGTGTGCGACACGATGGCCTTCTTCACCTGGTGGTTGCTGACCAGTTTGCCGTGGGCCACTTCGTCGTAAGCCGTGTCGTTGGCAATGATAGTGAGGTCTTTAACGCCTTTTGCAACAATAGCGTCAATGATTTGCGTGGCGCTTCCAACACCGAGGAAACCGCCGAACATGATCGTCATGCCGTCATGAACCTTCTCGACGGCTTGCTCTAATGTAATCTGCTTGTTCATAATGTGTTATGTTTTAGATTTTGAATTTGTTACTTGTATAAAAGTCTGCAAATTTACTGAGATTTCCAGCACTTTCCAAACAAATTAATATTTATTTTATAAAGAGGTGTGTAACCCTATTAGGTTCAAGGTTTTATCCCGCAGGTTTTAAAAAACATGTCATTCCTGCGTAGGACGTGCGAGGGCATGGAATCTATGCTTTTTAAAACCGTCAAAACAATGTTTTTGCCCTGCCTACTATAGATTCCATCCTACCCCACTTGCCAGCGTGGGAATGACATAGCAGGCTGGACAAAAAAAAGCCGCTGAATGTTCAGCGGCTTTTTGTCTTCATCATCCGAATGACTTAGTTGTTCATGTAGGCGACCTGCCCCATCAGTCCGGTGTTCACCGTGTCGTAGGCAGCGGCATAACCCAAAAGGAACTGCATGACGTTGCGGCTAGGTCTTTTATTCTCGCTCTCTCTCTCGAAAACGCTTTTGATTTGTGATACTAATATGTCGTCGTCAACGGATGAAAGGTAAGAGGTGTAGCTATTTCTCATAGGCGTTTTTTAGGTTTGACTTTACCTTAGAACGCTACCTTTCCGATATTATTTTACGAGGGAGAAGTTTTTTTCTCTTTTTTTCGGTTCTTCTTTTTTGACTATGGCCGATGGCTTATGACTATGGCCACTTTTACGGCCGTTGAAGTGGCCATAAGCCATAGTCATAGGCCATAGTAGCGCGGGTCAATACGTAAGAGTCATATTATTGGCAACCATCATCTTACGCAAGTTGATCAAGGCATAGCGCATGCGGCCCAGCGCCGTGTTGATGCTCACGTTGGTGATGTCGGCGATGTCCTTGAAACTCATGTCGTCGAAGATGCGCATGCGGAGCACCTCGCGCTGCTCGTCGGGCAGAAAGGCGATCATGCGGTGCAAGTCGCTGTGGACCTGGTCGACGATCATGCCCTGTTCGACGGAATGGTCGGTAATCGGCACGTTGTCGATGTAGTTGTAGTCTTCGCTCGATGACTCCACCGTGGGAATGCGGTTCTCCTTGCGGAAATGGTCGATGACAAGGTTATGGGCGATGCGCATGGCAAACTGCACGAAACGGCCATCGTCCTTGTAGCCCTTCGACTTGATGGTCTGGATGACCTTCACGAAGGTATCCTGAAAGACATCATCAGCCAACTGCTTGTCTTTCACGAGCGTGAGTATGTAGGAATAAACTTGTTTCTGGTATCTACCAATCAATAATTCAAAACTGTGAACATCACCGTCTTGGTAGCGTTCAATCAGCTCTTTGTCGCTTTTCACTATGTTGGACATCAGGTCCCCCTTTCTTTGTGCACTCAATGTAAGTGCTTGTTAATAAAGGGTATAGATCTTTCGATAGCGTCTCTCCTATTGATTAGTTAGTGAATTTTTACACCGCAAAGATACGGATTTTTTGAATTTGCAAGCAAAAAATGTACTTTTTTTTCGTTTTGGGACAATAATTTTCGGGAAAATGAGTAGCGAGTCCACTCAAAATCCTTTCAGCAGAAACTCATGCAGACCGAGATGAATAATGCCATCGATGTTATCACGTTTCACCAAAGGAGACATGGAAATCACATATTTCGGATGGTTGTCTGCAATGCGCCTCAAAACGCCAAACTCCCGTTCCTTCGTCTCTTCCGTGGCAATCAGATAGCACACTTGCACATAGACCTGCTGTTTCCTTTTCGAGCAGACAAAATCCACCTCACCGGCCTGTAACTGCCCTACCTTAACTTCATAACCCATGCGAAGCAATTGCTGATACACCACATTTTCAAGAACTTTTTCGATGTCTTTCTCGCGTTGGATGTTTTCAGAAAGCAGATTTCGCAAGCCGATATCCTCGAAATAATACTTACCATTCGTTTCGAGCAGTTTCTTCCCGTGTATGTCGTAGCGCAGCACACATTTCAGCAGATAAGTTTCCTCAAAAAAGGAACTGTAGTCCAAGACGATGTTGGAGGAAACCGTCGTGCCATGGCTTTTCATGTAATTGCTGATGTTGTTTGCCGAGATAGGTTTACCCGTATTGTCAGCCAAAAACAAAAGTAACTTGTTTAAAAACGGCACGTTACGAATGTTGTGTCGTTCGATGATATCCTTCAGTACGACCGTGTTCAACACACTTTGCAAATAGTCATGGATGCGTTCCTCGCTCTCCAATCCGATTTGACGCAGCCCAGGCAAACCACCGTAATCTAAATACTTATATAAGGAGCCTTCGTTATCCTCCAAGTTATGAAAAACCAGAAATTCGGAATAGGATAGTCCGTGGATATGGATTTCTTGATAACGCCCTGACAACAAAGTACTTAAATCGGAAGAAAGCATTTTGGCATTGCTGCCAGTGATAATGACGTCGGTACGTTCCTCGGTGCGGTAACTCCTCACCGAGCGTTCCCATTCGGCAATGTCCTGTACCTCGTCGATGAGGATATAATTTTGCCTTCCGATGGCGAACCGTGCATCGATGTATTCGTTCAAGGTGGTGTAATCCTTGATGGCATCGAACTCTTTTTTTTCTTTGTCGATATAGATGACATTGGCGTCAGGTTGGTTTTTATGCCGCAACGCAAAGTCTTTCAGCACATAACTTTTCCCGATGCGACGTTGTCCAACCAGCACGATAACACGTCCTTTTCCCAACCAACCATCTACTTTTTCAGCGTAGTAATTTCTTGAAATCAAGTCCATAAGCATAGTTTTTCGCTGCAAATATACAATTTTATTGTTTATGGACAACAAAAATTGATTTTTTTATTATTTTATTGTCTATGGACAACAAAATTCGTGTTTTGATGGGTTTTGTGATGTATGGACAAAATCATGCTAGGTTACCGTGCTTATTGTAATTAAACTCCATAAAGTGCAATTTTTATAAAATATTCACTTTCCAAAGTGCAAATATAGAATAAACACAATTCCTATTTTGATGTTTGGGTTCGTGTATTGAAAGAAATGTTTACCTTTGCAAATTCAATTTTTCCGAACCTTGAAAGAGCAAACAACTTCTTATATCACCATCCGCAACGCGAAGGTCAACAACCTGAAGAGCATCAGTTTGCAGATTCCGAAGAACAAGCTGGTGGTCATCACCGGCCTGTCGGGATCGGGTAAGTCATCCTTGGCGTTCGACACCTTGTATGCTGAAGGCCAACGCCGCTATGTGGAGAGCTTGAGTTCCTACGCACGACAGTTCATGGGCCGTCTCAACAAGCCCGATGTGGAGAGCATCACAGGCCTCTCGCCCGCTATCGCCATCGAGCAGAAGGTGAACTCGCACAACCCGCGCTCCACTGTGGGCACCAGCACCGAGATTTACGAATACCTGAAACTCCTCTACGCCCGCATCGGCAAGACCTACTCCCCTGCCTCGGGCAAGCTGGTCAAGAAACACCAGGTGATGGATGTGGTGAACCATATTCTCGGCCTGCCCACGGGCAGCACGGCCTATATCGTCGCGCCGCTTCACCTGCCCGAAGGTCGCAGCCTCGAAGAACACCTCAACATCCTCATGCAGCAGGGCTTCTACCGTATATTATATAACGGCGAGATCATCAAAATCGAGGATTTCCTCGACCAGAAGAAAAAGGTCAGCGAGAAGAAGGTGAAGCTACTCATCGACCGCATCAAGGTCAACGAGAGCATGGACGACGCCATAGGGCGCATCTCCGACTCGGTGCAGACCGCCTTCTACGAGGGCAAGGAGACCTGTCAGGTAATCAGCGAACTCGACGGCGAGCGCAAGGAATCCGACTTCTCGTCGCGTTTCGAGGCCGACGGCATCACCTTCGAGCCGCCCACGGCCAATATGTTCGCCTTCAACAACCCCTACGGCGCCTGCCCGACCTGTCAAGGCTTCGGCAGCGTCATCGGCATCGACCCCGACCTGGTGGTGCCCAACAAGAGCCTGTCCATCTACGAGAACGCCATCGCCTGCTGGCGCGGCGAAAAGATGAGCGAGTGGAAAGACGCCCTCATCCGCGTGGCCGACAAGGTGGGCATCCCCATCTTCAAGCCGTTTTACGAACTCACTGACGAACAGGTGAGCCTCCTCTGGACCGGCAACCAGTACTTCGAAGGCATCGTGGACTTCTTCAACTATGTTGAGACACAGTCGTATAAGATACAATACCGCGTGATGCTGTCGCGCTATCGTGGCAAGACGGTCTGCCCCGAATGTCACGGAACGCGCCTGCGCCGACAAGCGCAATATGTGAAGGTGGGCGGCAAGAGCATCACCGACCTCGTGTTGATGCCCTTGGACGAGCTGAAGGCCTTCTTCGACCACCTCAAACTCGACGAGACCGACAGCAAGATCGCCTCTCGCCTACTCGTGGAAATCAACAACCGCCTGGATTTCATCATTGAGGTGGGCTTGGGTTACCTGACCCTAAACCGTCTCTCCAACACTCTCTCGGGCGGCGAGTCGCAGCGCATCAACCTCGCGACATCGTTGGGCAGCAGTCTGGTCGGTTCCACCTATATCTTGGACGAGCCCAGCATCGGACTACATTCCCGCGACACCGAGCAACTCATCAAGGTGCTGAAACGCCTGCGCGACATCGGCAATACCGTCATCGTGGTGGAACACGACGAGGAGATCATCCGTGCCGCCGACTACATCATCGACATCGGGCCGATGGCAGGTGCCTTTGGCGGCGAGGTCGTGTTTGAAGGCGAAATCAAGGACCTGGTCCACTGCGAGAAGAGCCTTACGACGCAATACCTCACGGGCAAGATGAGCATCCCCGTGCCCACCCGCCGACGCAAGGGCGCCAACGCCATCGTCATCAAAGGCGCGACGCAAAACAACCTCAAGAACCTCACCGTGCGCTTCCCGCTCAACATGATGACCGTCATCACGGGCGTGAGCGGTTCGGGCAAGTCTACCTTGGTGAAGGATGTGCTCTATCCCGCCATGAAACGGCAGCTGGGCGAGAACGCCGAGAAATGCGGCAGCTACGGTGCTTTGGAAGGCGACCTGCGCCTCATCCAGGCCGTCGAGTTCATCGACCAGAACCCCATCGGCAAGTCGTCACGTTCCAATCCGGCCACCTATCTGAAGGCCTACGATGAAATCCGGACGCTATTCTCGGAGCAAAAACTAGCCAAACTGCGTGGCATCAAGCCTGCCTTCTTCTCGTTCAACGTGCCGGGTGGTCGCTGCGAGGAATGCGAGGGCGAGGGCGTGCAAAAGATCGAGATGCAGTTCATGGCTGATGTCTACTTGCCTTGCGAAGCCTGCCACGGCACGCGCTTCAAGGAAGAGGTGCTGGAGATCAAATACGACGGCAAGCACATCTCCGATATCCTCAACATGAGCATCGAGGAGGCCATCGACTTCTTTGAGCACTCGTCGGAGCGACAGACCCCCATCGTCGGGCGCATCGTTAACCGCTTGAAGCCTTTACAAGAAGTCGGTTTGGGCTATCTGAAGCTCGGGCAGTCGTCGAGTTCGCTCTCGGGCGGCGAGGCGCAGCGCGTGAAGTTGGCCTATTTCCTCATCAAGGGA
>CACXXW010000109.1 GCA_902771635.1 uncultured Bacteroidia bacterium
ATTCCGAACAGAGAAGTTAAGCCCCGCCGCGACGATGATACTGCGGGAGACCGTGGGAAAGTAGTTCGCCGCCCACCCACAACGGAGACCCTTCACCGATACAGGTGAGGGGTTTTCTGTTTTTTGAGGTGTCCTTTTCTCCCGTTTTGCGTCACTGGGAGGAAAGAAACGTTCCATAGATTGATTTTTTTTGTCCTAAAATAATTCCTTTATTGATTTATTCCTATTTTTGCGATGCAATAAACTGAAGTCCTTCCTATAGTAGGAATAAAAACTTAGCTCATAAAATAATCAATATGAGAAAATCTTTTTTATACATAATGTGCTTGGCTGCAATGATGGTTGCAAGCATGGACCTTAAGGCTCAAGAGGTGACAATTACCTTGTGGCCTGGATGTAACTGGATTAGTTACCCTAACTCGGAAGTCATGAGCATTACAACGGCCTTTGGCGACTTTATCCCAATGGAAGGTGACATCATCAAGTCGCAGAACTCATCCTCCCTCTATACCAATGGATTCTGGATGGGAGGCGTTGCGAATTTGGTGCCTGGCTGGGGCTATAAGTATTATTCGAAGCGCACCGAAGCGGTCGACTTTGCCTTTGCACAATCCTCGAGCTCGTCGATGGTGACGACAGCGGAACCTACCGAAATCACCACCACAAGTGCAGTAGTGGGAAGCACTGTGACCATCGAAGAGGGCAACCACGTCTTTGTTCGTGGTGTGTGTTGGGACATGGAGGAAATGCCTACCATGGACGCCAGCCACATGAATAGCCAAGCCGTTGCAGGCAGCCAGACTGTCACCTTGGACGGGTTAGCCCCGAGCACCACCTATTATGTGCGGGCCTACATGGTGACCGACAATGGTCTTGCCTATGGAAACCAGCAGAGTTTCACTACCGAAAGTGGCATCAGCGGTGACAATCATGCCTACGTCGACCTTGGCTTGCCGAGCGGCCTGTTGTGGGCTACCTGTAACGTGGGTGCCGACACCCCAGAGGACTACGGCGACTACTTCGCCTGGGGCGAGACCCAGATGAAGGACACCTACAATTGGAGCACCTACCAATATTGTATGGGCAGTGAAAACGCGCTGACCAAGTACTGCAACAATTCCAGCTACGGCTATAATGGCTTTACCGATAACCTGACAACCCTCTTGCCCGAGGATGACGCTGCCACGGCCAACTGGGGCAGTGACTGGCGCATGCCCACCAAAGCAGAGTGGCGGGAACTCTTAAACAACACGACCGTCACATTGACCACTCAGAACGGCGTGAACGGCCGTCTCTTTACCGCGAGCAACGGCAATAGTCTCTTCCTGCCCGCTTCAGGCTGCCGCTACTATGGCACGCTCTTCTACGCAGGTAGTTACTGCTACTATTGGTCGAGTTCGCTCCATACAAGCCAGACAGACTACGCTTGGTATTTCTACTCCGATTCGGACAATTACGGCACGTTTGTCGAGATCCGCAACTATGGACAAACTGTCCGAGCAGTGCGCATGGGGTTGAAGAACTAATCATTGAAACGCGATATATCGCGTCTCAGAAAAACGACCACTGATTTACCCAAAGAATTCCTCCTTGAAATTCACGAAATACACCCGCTCCTGCGCACGGGTCAAGGCGGTGTAAAGCCATCTCAGATCTTCCACCTCAAGCGTTTCTTTTTGGTTCAAAGACGAATCGATGAAAACACTGTTCCATTGCCCGCCTTGGGTTTTGTGGCAGGTGAGGGCATAGGCAAACTTCACCTGCAAGGCATTGAACCAGGGATTCTTCTTCATCTCCTTGTAACGCTCCCTACGGTTTGGGATGTCCATATAGTCCTCTTCGATGGCGGCATACAGCTTTCTGTTTTCGTCTTCCGTCAACGAAGGACTGTTGCTGTTCAAGGTGTCAAGCAGGATCTTGGCCTCCATATTAGGTGCCTCAGGATAATCGGTGAAAGCCAGCTCTACATCAGCGAAATGGAATCCGTACATCTCCTCTAAATGCTTGATCTTTCTTATCTCGGCCATGTCGCCATTGGCGATGAAACTCATTGCCTCATTGCCTTCTGCCCAATAATAGTTGTTCTTGACCACCATCAGTTTGTCGCCGGTAGCTATCTCACCCTCGATGTTGAGAATGCGCCCACGGATGGCTTGGTTGAACATATTAGCGCGTTTGTTTGACTTGCAAACGACGACAGCTTCATTCTCAGATATATTGGCAAAGGCATTATGAAGCATTTCCTCAAACTCCTCAGGTTCAATCTTTTTGATGTCATTGAAACCTTCCAAGTGGAAAATAGGTAGACCATATTCGTAAAGGTTTTGACTGAGCAACTGCCTAATATCAGTAGCATTGTATAAGATTCCTGATTCCAATGCCTGACGTTTCACTTCGGTCAACTCAAAAGTGGCTGCCGTGATTGGAAACTGGGATTTGAGATAATTGCAATCCAAAGCCGGACTTTCTTGACTTTCAACGGGAGGTAGCTGTGCTGTGTCGCCAATCAACAGCAATCGGCAGCTTTCGCCGCTGAAGACATAACTCAACAGGTCATCGAGCAGGCTGGAGCCACCAAATTCCCTTTGTTCGCCTATCATGGAAGCCTCGTCAACGATAAATAAGGCGTTCTTAAATTTGTTCTCGGCTCTCGCGATTCTAAAGCTCCCGTCAGGGAAGGATTTGGTTTGGTAAATGCGTCGGTGTATGGTCGATGCGTTCTGTCCCGTATAGTTACTAAGTACCTTGGCGGCTCTTCCCGTCGGTGCCATCAGCACGAAACGCATCTCGATGGAAGGCAAGGTCCTTACCAAGGTCTTGACCAACGAGGTTTTGCCTGTTCCAGCATAGCCTCTGAGGATGTAGGCGGGATTCTCTTTTTGAGAAAGTAGAAAGGCTGCCAAATGATACAGCACGATGGCTTGTCCCTCAGTGGGCTCAAACCCGAAGGATTGCACCAGTTTTCCGTATAGCTCACCTCGGCTTAACATGGTTCAGAAGGGATATCCGATGCCAGCTTGGAATCGGATGTTGTTGAAGTCGCCATTGCCAAACCGCCAGTAACGGCCTGTGTCCAGATCGCGATATGGATTGCGCATGGCGTAGGCGATGTCTAACCTGAGTAGGAGGAAAGAGACGTCCAACCTGATGCCAAATCCGGCATCGAGTGCTATCTGTTTGTAGAAGGTGTTGAAGTTGAATTCACTATTGACCATGAATTCGTTGGGATAATAGGTCCAAACGTTACCCGCATCAACGAAGACAGCGCCTTTAAAGATGTTGTAGATGGGGAATCGGTATTCGGCATTGAATTCCAATTGTATATCGCCTGTTTTCTCGACATAATCTGAAACAGGAACAAAACCACCAGGGCCTATGGTACGATAGAGCCATCCACGCAGTCCGTTGGCGCCACCGCCATAGAAGCTACGCTCGAAGGGTAAGTCTAGCGAGTTGCCATAAGGTATACCGATTCCAATAAACTGACGCATGACGAACCATGAGTCGTTGCCTAAGTCAAGGTGCTGCCTGATATCAAAGCTGCCTCTGACATATTGGGCATAAGGTACGCCAAACAACTCGTAATAACCTTCCTTATTTTCAGTGATGAGTTTGGTCTTCTTGAACAGCGAAATCAAGTTGCCGCTCGACTCAAAATCGGCGCGGATATAGAAGAAACTGCCTTCCTTGCTGATGCTTTGGGTATTGTAGATGATGGAATAGCGGGTGCCAAGCAGGAGGTGGCTGGTGTATTGGGCCTTCTTTCTTTGGCTGGCCTCCGCGTCAAGGTAGTCTTGGAAGGTCGGGTTGACATTGGTAATCTTCACGCTATTGAGATAGAAAGGCGAAAGGGTATGTGCAAGGCGGTAGTTGGTTTTCCAGTCGTAGCTATAGGATGCCGTAGAGATGTAACGTGAATAGTAATAGCGCGTTTGCATGTTGGAGCCTATCGAAAGGGTTGTGGTAGGTTGGTAATCTCGAGCGAGTGTGATCGAGGAGAAAGGCCCAAGGAATTTCGGGAAGATAAGGCTCGCAGTGAGGCCCAACTCCCATGTGTTGAAAACGCTTTGACCACTTTCTGTGATTTCATTTCCAACTAGTTTTTGCGCTTCAAAGCCTCCTTTTAGGCTGATTTGGAACGTTTCTGCACCATGGAAAATGTTCTTGTTGGAGTACGACATGCTGCCTTTGATGCCCAAGTCGCCCTCAGAGTTAGTGCTTTCGCCTTGTATCGTGAAGGAATGAATGTCGCTTTGTTGCATGGTGATACGGCAGTCGAGGCGATTGCGGGAATCGTTTTCTACGTTTACCGTGTCAAATTCGATATTCACATTGTTGAAAAGGCGGAAGTTACTCAATGCCCTATAGGTGTTCGTTACGCTGCGTTGGTTATATGGGAAGTCTTCCAAAATTTGGATGGAACGTAAAAAAGACTGGGCTGTCACCCGAGGCTCGTTGAAATAATAGAAATACAGGTGGTTCGTACGTTTTCTCGTTCCAACCTCTTGAACGAGCATGACTGAATCGACGGGGCGGTCATGTGACTTGAAGACAGAGTAGTCAGGATAGATGCTGATCTTGTTGATGTAGTATTTTTTGTATGACAACTTATTGTCTTTCAGCTTCATGGTGATAGCCAGACTATGATTCATGTAATTGCTATCCACCTCAAAGAAGATGTCATCGCGACTGAAATAAAAATACCCTGAGTTCTTCATCCTATCGGTGATGGTATTGCGTACATCATTTAGCTTATAGGCATTATAGATGTCCCCTTTATTGACATCAAATCTGGAGCTATCACGCATGATGTAGCTCCTGATCAAAGAGTCGTTGATGACATATTCGACATTGTTGACCTTATAAGGTTCGGTGGGGTAGACATGATAGGTGATTTTTGCCCGCTTTCCTCGCTCTTTCACCGTGTGGGTTACCTTGGAATGGAAATAGCCTACGTTGTCAATGTAACGCATCATTTGATTGGCCGAATTGTTGGCTTCGATCGGGTCATAATAGATGGGTTCTCTGCCGAATTTCTCGTTCAACCATTTCCAGGTCTTGCTGTTGGGTCTTTGCACCGATTTGTAGTAAATCCAATTGGGAAGTTTGGTTTGGAAGGTGCTTTTATAAGGCTTGAGGGTGATGTAGTTCGACAGTCCTGATTTGCTGATTTCGGTCTTTTTTTTGCTTTCAATGACTATCTTGTTGCTTTGAACCAGACTTTTGCCTTCGGGGATGAAACGATTGATGCTGCATGACGACATGAGAATTGTCATGAGCATTCCGATGAGAATATGAAGCCTTTTGCCTGACATGCAACAAAGATTTTCGGCAAAGGTAAGAATAATTCCGTTATACGACTTCGGCCACGGTGAAATTGCTGCCTCCGATGAACACTATGTCACCAAAATGGGCATTGTTGACGGCCGAGCGGTAGGCGTGACTGACGGACTCGAAAACCTGTCCGCGCAAACCCATGTCGAAGGCCTTCTGAGCTAAAATATTGGCATCCAAACCTCTGGGGATGTCGGCTTTGCAGAAATAATACTCGGCACCATGGGGAAGGAGTTGCAAAACGCTGTCGATGTCCTTGTCGTTGACCATGCCAAGTACGAAATGGAGTTTGTCATATTGCATTTCAGCCAGTTGTTTGACGACTTCGGTAATGCCAGCCACATTGTGCCCTGTGTCGGCAATGGTCAGCGGGTCTTTGTTGAGAATCTGCCAGCGCCCCATGAGGTGGGTGTTGCGGATGACTCTGCCGATACCATCACGGATGTCATCATCAGAGAGATTAAACTTTTCCCGCAGCAAATCCAAAGCGCACATCACAGTGGTGAGGTTTTTCTGCTGGTAGTTGCCCATCAGGGGGAGTTCGAGCGCTTCCATGTAGAGCTCGCTGTTTTTCCATACGTCGTATTGCTGCTCCGAATTCGACTCGATATGGATTTTGTCGCAGTCGAAGATTTGGTCGGCGAAGTAAATGGGACTGTTGACTTCCTTGGCCTTGTCGATGAAGACTTGCTCGGTCTCGGGATGTGTCTCGCCAATGACCACAGGGATGTTGGGCTTGATAATGCCAGCTTTTTCGTACGCGATTTTGGCTCTCGTGTCGCCCAAAAACTTCATGTGGTCGAAGTCGATGTTGGTGATGACGCTCAACTCGGGTGTAATGAGGTTGGTGGAGTCCAATCGACCGCCCATACCCACTTCGACGATGGCGATGTCAATCTTTTCCTTTGAGAAATAGTCGAAGGCCATGCCAACGGTCATCTCAAAGAAAGAAAGCTCCATGGCCTCGAATTTCTCCTTATAGGTATCGATGAATTGCACCACGTTCTCCTCGGGAATCATTTCCCCGTTGATGCGAATGCGTTCGCGGAAGTCGCGAAGGTGTGGCGAGGTGTAAAGGCCAGTTTTATAGCCTGCTTCCTGAAACACGGAGGCCAGCATGTGAGAGTTGTCTAATAGATTGAGGAGTTGTATGGTGTTGTTCAAGTCAGCCTTGTAGGCAGCGGCTCCAATGCGTTGGTACATGGGGAGCTTGTTGAACATCCATTCGAGAGTCTCTTGGTAGGTCATAGTAATGCAATAGCTATTGGGAATTATTGGTTATATTTACGGCGGAAGTTATAAGTGAGAGTTCCATGTTGCTCAGAAGGAGCATCTGCTATGCTATTGAATGTAGAAGCGAGAGCATATTTTTCTGCTATTCTAAACATTTGGACATTTGATACTTCTGTTCCTTTGCCTCCCGCTTTTGCGCGAACTACCTTTCCATTTGGGTCAACCCAAATGTCAACCACAATAATACCTTCTTCAGGAAGGTCATCAAGTTCTTTGTTTTCTAAATGTATATGCCCACGCCCTCCTAAATTGTATGTTACTCCGTTTCCGCTACCACCTGGTCCATCATATTGTTTAATACCTGCCAAACCATTGGGTTTACCTTGGTCGCCGGGTTGGCCCGTGATGCCTTCCGAGCCACCAGCCTGGGGATTATTACTACCTTTGAACAAAGCTTTTTGGTTGACGGTGGGCTTAGGTTCTTCAACGGGTTTGGTTTCCTGTTTGGGTTTGGTGTTTTTCGGCTTTTCGATGGCAGGGGCTTCCTCGTCGTTTTGGGTGACGATGTCTTCCTTGCTCTTGTTTTGCTGTTGTTGAGGCTGTGCAGCCATGGGAATGGCAGGCTTCTCGGGCTGGATGTTGCCCATGCCTTGGTCCATCATGCCTAAGTCGACCTCGACGCCTTCCTCGCCTGGTAGCGGGAGAGGCGTTCTGAAAGCCATCAGGAAGAGCACTAATAACACCAAGGCGTGTACCACTATGGTGCCTGCTATGGCTATGCCCTTGTCTTTCTTCTCATTACTCATGCTGAAGTCTCCTATTTCTTTGGCGCCGTGGCTAAAATCACCTTGTGATTATTGCCCGTGGCATTATTGATTTCATTGACGGCATCAATTACGTTGACGATGTATTGCACAGGGACGCTTTTGTCAGAACGAAGCACCACTGTGGCTTGGCTGTCGTTGCCGATTTGGGTGTTGATAAGGTCCATGAGTTGGGTTTCATCGGCTACAGTCTCATTAACGAAATACTGGTACTGTTCGTTGATGTAGACGGTGATGGTCTGCTTGGCCATGGTCTTGCTGCTGCTCGAGGGCAGCATAAGCTTAATGGCGTTCGGGGCGACCAAAGTCGAAGTCAGCATCGAGGAGTTGAATGTGGGTTCGACTTTGTTTCTTGATTTGATGGCCATAATGCGCTGATTTTAGGCGGGTTCGTTCAAGACGTCCATAAATTCTGTCGCCTTTCCTTCAAGCAGGTTGACGACTTTCTGGATTTTGTTGGAGATGATGGCGTGGAAGAAGTAGGCAACGATACCTACAATCAGACCGCCGACGGTAGTCACCATGGCTTCGTAGATGCCCGAGGAGAGCAGCTCAATATCGATATTGTTGCCCGCCATCGACATGTTGTAGAAGGCACGAATCATACCCGTCACTGTGCCCAAGAAACCGATCATCGGGGCGGCACTGGCAATCATGGCTAAGATGCTGACGCCGCGTTCCAGTTTGGCAACTTCCAAATTGCCGACATTCTCGATGGCCGAGTTGATGTCGCCCAAAGGTCTACCGATGCGGGAAAGACCCTTCTCAATCATGCGTGAGATAGGAGTGGAGTTGCCTCTGCACAAGGCTTTCGCAGAATCGAGTTTGCCATCCTTCATATATTCGCGAATGCGTTCCATGAAACCGTTGTCGTATTTGGTGGCACGCGAAACGGTGATGAACCTTTCGATGAAGATGTACACCGCAATGATGGACAAAACGGCCAATAAAATCATGATCCAACCGCCTTTGGTGGCGAGTTCGAGGATTGAAAGTTTGAATTCTGTGGGTTGGGCTACTGCTTCGGCGGTAGCGGCTGCGCC
>CACXXW010000110.1 GCA_902771635.1 uncultured Bacteroidia bacterium
ATTTTTATCGAATTTTTTCCTATAACTCCAATTAATGCTAATAAATTGCAAAAGTAGTGCTTTTTTTCGTTGCACGGGGTGTTTTTGGCAAAATTGGTGTCAATTTAGCCCAACGGGATTTTCTTCAGGACTTTGTAGATTGGCCCCGTGGGTTGCAGGAAGCTTTGGAAGTATATTAATTCTTTTACATCGGCATGGAGGTAGGTCTTCTGCTCGATACCGTTACATATCTGTAGGAAGAACTGTTTGTCGACCAGCTGCTTGATGCGGCAAACGGTGAGGTGCGGCACGAAGTTTTGACGGTCGCGGAGGTAGCCCAAGTCGTCGAAGGCATCCAAGAGGTCGGCTTCGAGGTCGAACAAGGCCTTGGGTTGGTTGTTCATGCCGAGCCAAAGGATGCGGGGCACATTGTTGCTGCCGAAGTTGGCCACTTTCTGGCAAGCCTCAATGATAGCGGGGATGTCCTCAGCCGGGGTGTCGCCGACAAACTTCAAAGTAAGATGGATTTGGTTGGTTTTCACATAGTTGATATACTTCTCATGCTGGAGGTTTTTCTTCAGTCGTTCGACCATGGCCGGAAACTCCGTGCTGCATGGAATGGAGATGGCGAGGAAGGTTCGTTTGGTGTTCATTATTATTTGTTTTTAATTGTTTATTATTCGTTTATTATTCCAACAGAATCTAAATCATGAATGAGCTTAGTTGTAAATAGTTGTTTGCCATATTCGTTGAGATGTCCAGGATCGGAAAAACAAAGTGTATCATTGCCAAAATAGTCTTGATAGGTTGCCATAGGAAAATGTGTATCTTTGTTGCACCACATGACAGTATTCCAAAAGCCTTTCATGTCGAAATATTTCGATCCGTCATTAGTGTGCAAGGGGGAACACACTAAAATCACGCGGATGTTTTGTGTCTTGCAATCATCAAGAAAACGGCCAAACAGTTCGATGATTGTTTTGTTGTTCTCTAAAGGTTTAGGCTTCCCATAAAACTCTTTGTTCCACAGGACCTTTCTTTTCTTTTCAGTGTGCTTCTCTTCGGCATACATCAAGCGATTTATCTCTTTTATCACTTTAGCCATTTTCCCAAAATATTTGATTGGCAATATTTTGTGCACCTTGGTCAATTGCGGGCACAATTCAATGTAAAATTCGAATTCTGAACGGTTAAGATAGGGAAGCATTTGGATGTTGTATACAGGTTTGTTGTGGTCGAAAAACACAATGGGGCTAACATCCACAATGATGTATTCAGGTTTTTTGTTATGCTTCAAATAACTTTCATACATAATATGGTACTCGTAATCAAAAGAATAGCCACTGTAGGCAAGGTTAAGGCATTTCATTCCACAGAGGCTTGTCATCAAAGAATCGTCGTAGCCCATTTCGGCTCTAGAATTACCAAGGATTATCAAATCTGCATCAACATCCTTCATGTCGTTGACTTCATTGATTCTAGCATAGGGTGATACATTGGTAGTATTTATCGCCAATCTCTCAAAAATGACACTCGGTATGCACACAACCAATGCAACCAACATCAAAAACAAAAAAATCTTTAGCGCAAACCGTTTCATAGCCAATTAGAATTGAAAATAAATAAACGACCCGATTTCGTTGTCGGTAAAACAAGAAATCATCAATACTATCATAAAGCAGATAACCCATCTAAGCCAAGGTTTCATTTTATCCAAAACCAAACCGTGCTCCTTGTCTCTCTGTAGCCATTCTACCACAAGCATAATGATGATAAAGACCATCTTTGGCCATATATCTGACTGGATGAAAAGACGGTAACAAGCACGCAGTGTGCCCATTTGACACATTTCTTCGCAATATTGAACAAAATCAGAAATACTCTCCGAACGAAAGAGTATCCAACCGAATAAAACCAAACAAAACGTAAAAAACATTTGACCCATTTCTTTCAACGAGGGGAGGATGCGACCTTTTGTCACAATATCAGATTGTGATTTCCTACCCATTAACACAGTTGGTAAAAACAACGCTGCATGGTATAACCCCCAGACTATAAAGGTCCAATTGGCGCCATGCCACATACCGCTTAGTAGAAAAACAACAAATACATTAATAATGGTTCTAAGTTTGCTTCTCTGATTACCGCCAAGAGGAATATAAACATAATCGCGGAACCAACTCATCAATGAAATGTGCCATCTTCTCCAAAATTCAGAAACATTTCGACTGAAATAAGGATTGTTGAAATTTCTGCTCAATTTGATGCCAAACAGTTTGGCCGTTCCAATTGCAATGTCGGAATAACCCGAAAAATCAGCATAAATCTGAAACGAAAACAAAATAGCCGCCAGTAGAAGGTCGCTTCCAGGTATTGTTGTACGACTATGCAAATAGAATACTGAGTCCACCGCATAAGCACAATTGTTGGCAATCAACAGTTTTTTGAACAAGCCCCACAAAATCTGGCGCATGCCCTCCATGGCTGTATCGTAATTGAACTTTCGCTTGTTCTGAAACTGAGGCAACAAGTTTGTAGCCCGCTCAATGGGACCGGCAACCAATTGAGGGAAGAACGAGATAAAAGCGAAAAAGGCAACAATATCCTTGGTCGGCTCAAGCTTACCTCTGTACACATCAATGGAATAAGAAAGAGCTTGGAAAGTATAGAATGAAATGCCCACAGGAAGGATTACTTTTAGCAACAAGCCATCGGCGGAAAAGTGGAATAATCTGGCAAATTCGGTGATGAAGAAATCGTAGTACTTGAACAAGGCTAAAATGCCTACATTGAGTATGATATTTAGCCACATCCAGGTTTTGGCTTTTTGCTTCGATTCGGCTTTCCCAATGAGCAAGCCGCTACCCCACGAACAAAAAGAAGTTAAAGCAATGAGCAACAAAAAACGCCAGTCCCACCAACCATAGAATACATAGCTGGCTGCTATAACAAAGGCATTTTGGAGATGCAGTTGCCATTTGGATTTTCTGATGATGTAGTCGAAGACAAACCAATAGAGTAAAAAAACTATCGGAAGAAACAGCGCGAACTGAATAGAATGGAAGAGCATATTTGTCTTGGCTTACGGTTGCAAAATTAGGTCTTTTTATGAAGATTCTCTCTTTTTTCTTATCAATTCAACAAAAAACACTAATTTCGCCCATTCAAAAAATCTACGATTATGAACACTTATTCCATAGGAATCGACATTGGTGGCACCAACACCGACATTGGACTGGTGCGCGACGACGGCCGTGTGATGACCAAGAAAAACCTTCCCACCAACAAATATTTCGATGCCTCACTATATGTGGCGGACATCTGCGAACAAATCAAATATTTGATGGCCGAAAACCACGTTGACGCCATCGACGGCATCGGCATTGCGGCACCGGCAGGCAACTACTACACGGGCTGCATTGAGAACGCCACCAACCTCAACTTCAAGGGTATCGTCAATCTTGGCTCGGAATTCCACTCGCATATCGACGTGCCTGTCGTCGTCTCCAACGATGCCAATGCCGCGGCTTACGGCGAACTTGTCTACGGCGGTGCCAAAGGCATGAAGCATTTCGTGATGTTCACCCTCGGCACGGGCGTGGGTAGCGGCATTGTCGTTGACGGCAAGCTGGTACACGGAAAGACGGGCGGCGCCGGTGAACTCGGCCACGCCATCCTCATTCCTGAAGGCCGTCCTTGCGGCTGCGGACGCAAAGGCTGTCTGGAGACCTATACTTCCGCTACGGGCATCTGCCGCACCGCACTCGAGATGATACAAGGCACCCCCGATTATGTTGGTGCGCTATCACAAGTGTCGCCCGAGGAACTGACGAGCAAGATGGTGGGTGATGCAGCCAAATATGGCGACCCTTTGGCCATCAAGGTCTTTGAAAAGACGGGCTATTGGCTGGGCATCGCCATGGCCAATGCCGTGGCCTTCAGCGGCCCCGAGGCCATCTTCCTGATGGGTGGTCCCGTGAAGGCTGGCGAAGTGTTGCTGAAACCTGCCCGCGAGTCGTTCAAGAAGCATCTGTGTTTCGTTTACGACGGCAGCGTTGACGTTCGCGTCTCCGAATTGCCTGATAATGATGCAGCTATTCTGGGGGCTGCGGCGTTGGTGAAGGCGTAGTGTAAAGGAAGCAAATCTGACACAAATCTTTCGTAAATGATATAAGTAATGCCGCCTTTTTGGCGGCATTACTTATTTCTCTTCAACGAATTCTTCCTTGCTGTTCCAGCGGATTTGTAATCCGCTGGAGCTGAGTATGGGGATTTGCAATCCCCATCATCACTCCTTCACCACCTTATCCGTATAACTCTTCCCATCCTTCAAAGTGACGCGCAGGGTGTAGGTTCCAGCGGGCAATTGGCCCATGTCGATGCTCTCGAAGGCATTGCCTTGCGAGCGCACTAGCCGGCCTTGCAGGTCGTAGAGTTCGATTTGCTTGGGCTGAACATCTGGGGAGAACTGTATGAGAAGCTGTTCTTTTACGGGGTTGGGATAATAGGTGTACGGCCGCACAAACGATTCCTTTTCCGAGACAGAAAGAGACCCGTCAGCGAAAAACTTGAGGACAAATAATTTAGCCTCAGTTTGGTCCAGTGTCCAATAACGCCCCGTGACCAAGCAACCTTCATCGCTTGTTGCCATTACTGAGCATGGCTGAAACACATGCTGTCCGTCCTCATAAGACCGAGACCAAATGATGTTGGTATTGGCATCAGTTTTAGTCACAGTAAAACGATTCATTCCGTCTATCTCGCCATACTGCCATGCCCCTAGGTCATAAACACCATTGCAGAGGAAAAAATCTCCATTGTCTGATGCATCCATTCCGTGGCAGAAAGCTAATGTTCGAACACTGTCGTTGTCATGAGGAATAAACGAAAAAGCAACGATACTGTCGTTTTGGTCTAATTTCATGGAGACAATCACTTCATCATATAAACCAGGACTCCAACCATCCCAACGCACTCCTCTGGTACTCAAGTATTTTGTTCCGTCATGCAACGAAACCGCGAACGATTCAGCATAATAGTCTCCAATCATGATACCGTCCGTTAAATCTAGGGTTATGTTCTCAACCAAATCTCTTGTTTGGAAATCCGTAAAGTCTCTGTTCATCCTAACAATAAAGACCGGGGGGTCGTTATATCCTTCAGGCTGGCCTACAAAGGCCTGCCCATAGTCGCCAGTGCCATCTGTATACTCAAACAAGTCGCCCTGAGCTAAACAATACAAGTTACTGTAGTATGGCGAATCGCCCATTGCTAACAATTCCCCGTCGGACGAAAGACGAAGATACAACATATTGGACCATTCGGAATAGCCATTTGGATCAAAATGGAAGGGCCACGAGCAGAAGACAATGTCACCATGACTGTCCATAAAGCTTCTTCCGCCCAATAAATTACAGTAATCTTCGGGAAGGTATATTATCCTCGACCAAACCATATTCAAGTTGGTGTCAAATTTGGCCAAGTAAGGTTTGACACAACTTAAGGTGCTGTCCAAAACTGTCCCAACAGCAAGACAAAACTTGGGATTGGACGGGTCGTGATAGAGCCTGATGATGGATGAGTACCTGCCTTCTTCGCTCATTGCCATTTCGCCAAGCAACTCGCCTTCGGGCGATAATTTCAGTACTTTGGCTGGTTGAATATCATCCCTTATCATTAGATCCTTACCTCCAGTCGTATATCCAATAGTGTTAAGGTCGCAAGCAGTTACAAAATAGCACTCCGTACCACCCTTCTCATTGCATATTTCAAGGGAATGCGTGCCCGCGTACGACCACTCGAAAGGATATTGTTGTTCGAAGAGGAAATCGGGCTGCTGAGGAAATGCTTTAGTGCCATAGAGCAAAGCTGCAAGTCCAACGAAAAGTAATGCTATTTTCTTCATGGCTGTTTAGATTTTATGTTTAACAAATGAAATTTGACCATTATTTCTTGATCCTATCCAAAAAATCCTGCGCTTCTTTCATGCCTCCCCGTTCCAGCGGATTTGCAATCCGCTGGGGCTGAACTTGGGGATTTGAAATCCCCTATGTTAACGTTGGCTCTCATGTTTTTTCATGTTTCGGTGGCAAAATTAATGTTTTTTATCCAATTGAGCAAGCCTTTTTCACGCATTGCAAATGCTGATATTCGATACTGGCGGATTGCAGATCCGCCAGAACTGGATTTGTTTAGTTGTTTCTCAATCCTTCACAAATTTTCCTTCGGCCACCGTGCGGCTTCCTGCGACGATGCGGTACACATATAGCCCTTGTGCAAGGTTGCCCGTGTCGAGCCTGATCAGGTTGCCCTCCTGGCCGACGGCACTATCGAGGCATTTCACTCCTCTCGCGTCGAACAGCAGGATGCGGGCGTTGTCGGCAACGGCTTCCGGGAGCGGAATGTTGATATAGCCTCCAGTGGGGTTGGGATAGGGCAAAAGCCGCTCCCTTGTCCCGCTTTCCTGCACCACGTCCCAGGTGATTTCGATGTCCTCCCTTCGGAACTTCATCACCATCCCCCGAAACTCCGGGTCACCAGGCTCATTCGTCCCTCTCCGCGTGAGCATCGGCACAAGGCATCCGCCGTCGTTGAATGCTGCGGGCTGTCCTGGGCGAAACAGGAACTCGTCATCCCTGAAGGCCTTGCGTCCCAAAAGGTTGAGATGCTTGTCCACAAGGATCACATTGGCCTGATAGATGCCTGTATACATCCTTTCGGCACAATAGGTGATGGCAAAGATGGTGGAG
>CACXXW010000111.1 GCA_902771635.1 uncultured Bacteroidia bacterium
TAGATGTTGAACATCACGATGGAGCATGTCAAAACGAAAAACAAGAAGACCGTCTTCCAAGTCGGCGTTTGACTACGTCGAATCTCGATTTCGACAGGCTCAACGACCTTTGCTTTTATGGTGGATGTAAGGTTAAGGTCCCTGAGCCCGTCGAAGGGCCGGCCAATAGCTATCAACCACACCACCCACAATGACAAACAAGACGCAATGATGGTAAAGAACCTTACACCTAAAGTGCCTGAGAAGAAAATGCTGCTCAAAAAGGTCATCAGTCCCACCATGGGTGGGTGGTCGTAATACCCCCAGGCGAGGTGTTCGCCATAAAGAGCATAATAGGCCTCATCCTCCTGGATTTCGGTGAAGATGCCCTGCAGCAGGTTGAGGACAAACCAAATGAAAATGCCACAACAAAGGCAAAATCTCCAATTGAATATCTTGTCCTTTGTCATGGCATTATTATTATGGTCGGTTTGTAGAGACGTAGCGCGCTACGTCTCTACCAGACAAACCGTTGAATTAACCCACGTGAATATTATCCTTCACCAGTTTCAGGATTTTCTTCGTGTCGTTGCCCAAATCCTTGCGCAAATGGGCATCGTTGAAGTCGGTGAGGAATTTGATCATGTAGTCGATGATGGCATCGGAGAACACACCCTTGGCGGTGTAGATCTCGCGGTCTTTCTCCAATTCCTTGGCGGCGGCCACGCAGCTGTCGGGCAGTTGCTCGAGGCTCTCCTGCAGCTGCTTGTTCTTGTCGTCATGGATGTTCACACCGAGGCCGACATAGGTCTTCTCGGCCACTTCGAGGGCGTTGGGCATCTCGAAGCCGTGACGGGCAGCAGCGCAGAGGGCAGCCATCAGCAGGTACATGTCGGCGCAGCCATCGGAGGCACGCCATTCGAAGGTCTGCTTGTTGCTGAAGTCCTTGTTCGACTTCTTCTCAAGCGGGTTGGCGCTAGCAGCCATGTCCTTACCGTTGTTGATCCAGCCCAGCGGCACGCGCACCAAGGCGCTGCGGTTGGAGTAGGACCAGCACAGGGAAGTCGGGGCCTCCTGATGGGGCACCAGACGGAGGAACGACAGCGGGTTGGGGTTACCGAAGGCAGGCAGCGAGGTACCGGCATCCATGTAACCGGCGATGGCTTTCTTGCCGAAGTCGCTGAGTTCGCCCTTGTTGACCATGACGCTCTTGCCGTCCTTGGTGAACTTGCAGTGAACGTGCATTCCCGAGCCAGCTTTGCCCACAGTGATCTTCGGGGCGAAGGTCAAGGTGACGCCGTATTCGTAGGCCAGCTGGCGCATGATCCACTTGGCGACCACGAGTTGGTCGGCTGCATCTTCGATGTTGGTGGGCAGGAACTCGATTTCGTTCTGCTCGTAGATCTTACCATCGAGGGTGAAGTTACCCACTTCGGAGTGACCGTATTTGATCAAGCCGCCAGCCTGGGCGATGAGGCGCATGGCTTCGACGCGGTACTCGGTGAACTTGTTGAACGGGGCGCTCTCGTGGTAGCCACGTTGGTCGGGCACCTCGTAGATTTCCTCATCATCGGCGATGATGTAGTATTCCAACTCGCCCATGGTTTCCATCTGCAAACCAGTGGTCTTTTTGAACACTTCGTGGGCTTTGTGGAGGATGTGCTCGGGTGAGCTTTCGAAAGGTTCGCCGTCACGGTTGTAGAACGAACAGAGGATGTCCAAGGTCGGGATCTCTGAGAAGGGGTTGAGGAAGGCCGTACGGTACTTCGGCACCACATAGAGGTCGCTCTTACCGGCTTCGATGAAGGGGAAGAGGCTCGAACCATCGACGCGCTCACCGGCGGTGAGGATGTTCTCGAGGTGTTCGAGGCTGTGGATTACGAAGTTGAGGGTCTTCAGCTTGCCGTCCCAGCCACAATAGTGGAAGTTGACGAATTCGATTTGGTTTTCCTCGCAATAACGGATGATGTCGGCGCGAGTGAATTCTGCTGCAGGCTTCTGAAGGTACTGCACCAGACGATTGGGGTTCATGGCAATTCTTTGGTCCATTACGATTTATTGATTTAAAGATTTATAATTCAAAATTACGTCTTAACTACAGATTATACGGATTTTACGGATACAATTGATAATTATGAGGATGCAAGCATCCAAATTGATACAGATTTTCCACCTTAAACGACGGAGGCATCTGTACTAATTCGACGCTAGCGTCCAAAAATTACGTCTCTATATTCTGTTTAATCTGTGCAATCTGTAGTTCTGTTGTCGCATTATTTATATTTTGCGCAAAGATAGTAATTATTCCGTCATCCTTGTTCAAAAGAAGAATAAATGCTGTTTTTTCCTTTGATTACGCTGTTTTTTCCTACTTTTGCGCTAACAAAAGCAAGAATTATGGCATTAAGAGACTGGATGATTGCCTTCAACAACGCCAAGACCATGGAAGCCAAAGGCGAGGAAGGCCCTGAACTGATAGCGGAATATGAACGCGTGTTGTCCAAATTGGGCGAAGGGCCGCTCACTGAGGCACAGGAAAATGTCCGCAAGGAGGTTTGTCGGAACCTCTATGAGTTGTACCTTATTAATGATGATGTGGATAGGGCGGAGGAATATCGGAAGATGGCTGAATGACAGTGAAATGTCTTAGAATTGTAATACGCATTTTTTTCTGTCATAAAACCACGAGAAAGCGATGGAACTTAAATTCAGCAACGATAGTATTAACCTCCAGGTGCTGCGGGAGTTCTGCAAGCAGGAGGGCGAAGCGGTCGTTTACCGCAAGGGTGAACAGATGGAGCGCGAGGGCGAGCCGTCGAAGTGGTTCGGTTTCGTAGCCGAAGGATGCTTCAAGTATACAGTGCGGGGCATTGACGACGAGCGGGAGCATATCACATGGATTTCGTTTGATGGCGAGTTTGTGGGCGACTATCCCGCAGGTCTCAATGGGCGTCCGGCGCAGAACACTATCGAGGCGATGGCGCCCAGCCGCGTGTTCCGCGTGAGTTGTGAGCAACTGCTGAAATGGTTCGATGAGAACAGCGAAAGGATGGAGCTGCGCAGTATCATCGGCGAATATTTCCTTTGGCAAATAAAAGGCCGTTACCTCGATTTCTTCCGCGCCACACCCCGCCAGCGTTACAAAATGCTACTTCAACGCTGTCCTGGCATCGTTCATTTGCTCGACTTGCAAGACATCGCCTCGTTCCTTTGCATCACCCCACAGATGCTCTCCAAAATACGCAAAGGAATCACTTTCGAGACCAAGCAATAGCAAAACTCTGAAACTATTTTCAGACTTTCACTCTTGACTCCCAATTGCTGGGATTTGCCGAGGACTTTTTCGTGCGGTTTCCTGTAACTTTGCGGGCAAAATTGCAAAAGACAAAGAATATGAACAAGAAAAGTATTATTACGATGATGCTTGCCCTTGTCACAATAACAGGACTGGCACAAACAACGCAAAAGGTCATCAGCAACGGCCACTCCTTCAAAGAGTTGCCTACATCCCAAAACCAAAAAGATAGTTCTATCATAGGACGCCCCTATAGATTTTTTGACAGGACGGCCTTTTGCTCTTATAATAAATTTCACCCGTCGCAATATCTTACTGATAATAATTGGGATATCCTTTGTGCATTTGTGGAGCCTGGGCCTGCTACAAAATTAGACTCACTTGGTATAGCTTATAACAAGAGTCAGTTAAGGCTGCTTGAAGTAGGAGATTTGCTTTCTTTTGATAACGGCATATATTCAACCTCTATGCCAATCTTTGGCAAGTATGAAACGGAGGCTATCCGTAAACAATCCAAAGAGTTTGCCGATAGCATATTCCCAGCAATAGAGCCGGAAATCTCGCGATTTATTACCGACCTTGAAAAATCGGGCTATTCCCAACAAACATATAGCCTTGTTTTCTCATATCTTCTTGACACTTATATTTGGGACAATGAGCGATTAGCCTCGCCAACGGGCTGCGAAGATCATGGATCGTGGAGTGGGGCGTATTGGGCAATGTTCGACGCCCGCAATCATGTTAAAGTTGGGACTAATGGTTATGGTCCAGTGGAACAGAATTGGACTGACAGCCTCGGGTATTGGCTTAATTCAAATAAACTAATGTCGTTTGCAAATGAGGTAATAAAGTCGGGAGGAAATCGTATCGAAAACCAAGATGTAATAGATGCTATTGCAGGTTGGGGACTCGTGGACGAAAACGGAGATATTTTAATCCCAATAATGCACCGAAACAGCAATGACGACATCGATATTCTTTGCAAGAGCATTACCAATAAGTTAAGCAATGCCATAAAGAATTACTGTAAAACTTGGTATTCTGCTTACAATCTTTCCTCGGAAAGAGTGGGACAAATCGTGTTTTACCATGAAGTAATGTGGGATTTGCTTGAAATACTCGAGTTTAAGGGGTTGATATCAATGCCCCCCATTCTTAAAGGCGAGGAAGTTGGAAAGCGGCATTTTGGCGACATTTGCTTTATCGTCATAGATGATTCAAATGAATAAATAAGAAACTATAGTTTCGCAAGAACTGCTTCTAGTTGATTAAAACCGCAAGCAATTTGAATCTGACAAAAGCATTCTAAATTATCACCCAAACAGGTCATCAAGTAGCACTTCCGACTGCACTCGGTTGCTGTACATATTCCTGGCTAAGCCGAAAGTGGTGACAAAGGTGATATGCAAAGCTGACTTGCATTTTGTGTGGTGCTTGAAAGTGAACAGTCGCTCTTGTAAACGTTTGTCGTAAGCCTCGCTGATGGCGTAGGGATGTTTGCTGTATTTCATCTCGCAGACGTTGATGACTTGGTCTGCACGATCCAAAAGGAGGTCAATTTGCGCTCCTTTCCATTCGCCGCCGTCCTTGTCTTTCAAAGGTTTGGTCGACCAACTGTAGGCATTGGTCAAAACGCCGGTAATGCCTAATTTCTTCTTGATTTGTGGAAGATGGTGCAGACAGACCATTTCGAAAGCATAGCCTGCCCATGCATCGTGCAAGGCTTCGTCGAGGTTGGTCCAATAGTGTGGGTCTTGCCCAGTTTGCTTCACCAAAAACCGAAGATGAAACAGCGTGAAAAGGTCGGTCAGCTGATACATCATGCCTTTTGTTTGCTTCCCGATGGATTTGTAAGCACGGATAAAGTCGCACAACTGCAAGTCTTTCAACACTTTGGTTATTGTTCCGCCCGAAGACAACCCCAATTTGTCCTTGATTTCCTGAAGGGTTAGGCCTTTCCCGCTACTTGACAGAACTTCTATGATTTGCCGATGCAGTGTGGCCTCTTTGAAAAGCGAGCGGAACAAGAACTCGTATTCCATACGCAGGGGTGCGCCTTGTCGGAAAAAGAGATTGTCGATATTTTGCGCGAAGGGCTGGCTTTTGTCAAGCATGTCGATGTAATAAGGTATGCCTCCGAAAATCATGTATGCCTCGGCGATTTGATAGCGTGTCCAAACGATGCCTCTATGCTGGATTTGTTGTTCCACTTCATTTAAGGTGAATGGCGACAAGTAAATGGTGTGCGAGCAACGATTGTAAAGTCCTCCCTTGGCTCCAATGATTTTGTCCATCATCCAAGAGGTGGAACTGCCGCAGATGAAAAGTTTCAGCCCATCGCGTGTGGAGGCCCAATTGTTCCAAAAATAGCTGAACGCTGTTAGAAAGCTCGACTTGGGCGTGTCCATCCACGGCAGTTCGTCGAAAAAGAGGACAATGCGCTCCTTTGACAAACTGCCTAAATACACTCTCAGTCGGTCGAAAGCCTCAAACCAGTTTTTAGGTATCGGCAATTCTTGTTTCGTATGTTTTTGCAGTTCTTGGTGGAATAGTGCAAGTTGTACGGAGGTTGGGGTTTCGTAGCTGCCCGTAAACACAAAGTCGAACTCGTTGTGGAAAAACTCCTTGATGAGGAATGTCTTCCCCACGCGACGACGGCCATACACGGCTACCATTTTGGCCTCCCGCTCTTCGCAAATCGACTCAAAAAGCCGTTGTTCGTATTCTCGCCCGATGATTCTATTGTTTCTCATGTAGGTTTGTAACTTGGAATTTCCGCTGCAAAGATATGAACTATTCGCAAAATATCATAGCCAAATCTACAAAATTTTGCATGATTTGGACAAGTTATTTGATATTATACAGCCAAATCTATAAAATTTTATATAATTTGGATAAGTTATTTAATTTCTTTTGTCCGTTTCTCCAAAACAATTCGAGTTTCCGACAAAAATATGCATCAAAATTTGTCGGAAAGTAGGTGTGAAAATCGAGTTTCCGACAAATTATTCCCGTTTCAACATATTGAAATAAGCATCCAACAGTTTCTGCGCTCCAATGTATGCGCTCATGCGCTGGCCGCGCACATCGGCTTCGACTAAAGGAAGCAAGTCGGAAACCAGTTGGTTCTGGTAGAAATCGTTTTTCAAGGCGCTGTCCATCTGTCGCGGATGGCTTGCACGTGGTCGGCCACCATCTGCCACACCTCGTCGATTTGGAAACCCGTCAAGGCGGAGCAGGTCAGCACCTTGGTCTCTTGTCCCGATTCGGGCAAGGGGAAGAGGTGCAGAGCATTTCTGCATTCGGCGGCGGCACGGTTGGCACGCATCACGTTGTCGCCATCGGCCTTGTTCACCGCGATGCCGTCAGCCATCTCCATGATGCCACGCTTGATGCCTTGTAACTCATCGCCGGCGCCACTGATTAATATGAGCAAGAAGAAATCGACCATGGAATGCACCGCCGTCTCGGATTGTCCTACGCCCACTGTCTCCACAAAAATGGTATCGTATCCCGCTGCTTCACAAAGAATTATTGTTTCCCTTGTTTTACGCGCAACGCCGCCCAAAGTTCCTGCTGAGGCCGAGGGACGGATGTAAGCATTGGGATGCACTGAAAGGGTCTCCATGCGGGTCTTGTCGCCCAAGATACTGCCCTTGGAGCGTTGGCTCGAGGGGTCGATGGCCAACACAGCCAGCTTCTGTCCTTTGTTGCACAAATGCACGCCCAAAGCTTCAATGAAAGTGCTCTTGCCCGCGCCCGGAACTCCAGTGATGCCCAAACGAAGAGCCTTTCCCGCATGGGGAAGACAGGCTGCTATGATCTGTTGCGCCAAGTCCTGATGTTTGGGCAGGGCGCTCTCCACCAAGGTAATGGCTTTGCTGAGTGCCACGCGGTCGCCTTTGAGGATGCCGTCGACATACCATTCCAGCGGCATCAGCTGTTGCTGGTTGCGCTTCATGCGCTCCAAAGCGTTCGGGTTGACTTGGATGGGTAGCGGGCTGCGTTTGATTTTGCAAAGATATGGAATATTGTTGATTGTTGAATTGTTGATTGTTGAATTGTTGAATTGTTGAAATGATAATTAACTTCGTTGAAATCTCCGATTCGGCGTTAGCCAATCTTCGATTTCGACGTAGTCAATTGTATTATTGTGGGCTGATGGCCTATGGCTTTTGGTTTATGGCACGCTTCACTCAAGGTATGAGGGCTGCACTATTTGTTGAGCGAGCCATAAGCCATCTGCCAGTAGCCATAGTTGAAAAGATTGTAAATCAATAAATTTGATTTTTTTGTTGCGTTATTCCAAAGCAAACTAACGTCCATGACTAGCAAGACACGAGTACTATTTGTCCATCAGGAAATCGCACCCTATCTGCCGGAGACCCCGATGAGCCTCATCGGTCGCTACCTGCCACAGGCCACTCAAGAAAGCGGGAAGGAAATCCGCATCTTCATGCCTCGCTACGGTGTCATCAACGAGCGCCGCAACCAACTTCACGAGGTGATCCGCCTTTCGGGTATGAACCTCATCATCAACGACACGGACCACCCGCTGATTATCAAGGTGGCCTCCATCCAGAAGGCAAGGATGCAGATCTATTTCATTGACAACGATGACTTCTTTACGAAGAAAAAGTACTTGATGTATGACGAAAAGGGCGTGTTTAGCGATGACAACGACTATCGCTGCGTGTTCTTCACGCGTGGCGTCATCGAGACGGTGAAGAAACTCAACTGGTCGCCCGATGTCATTCACTGCCACGGTTGGATTTCGGCCTTGATGCCGGTCTACATCAAGCGTGCCATGAACGTCAAGGACAACCCGCTTTTCAACGAGACGAAGATTGTTTACTCCATCTACGATGACGGCTTCAAGGAAGATTTCAAGCCTGGGTTCGACAAGATGATGAAGTTGCCGGGCATGACGGCCAAGGACCTCAAGTATTTCAAGGAAGGCAACTACGTCAACCTCACCAAGGCCGCCATCGACTATTCCGACGGCATTGTGGTCTGCACGGAGAACCTGCATCCCGAGATTGCCGCCTATCTGCAAACCATCAAGAAGCCCGTGCTTACCTATCCGGAGCAGGTGCACTACGCTCAGGCTTGCAACGAGTTTTACGACCTTCTCCTTCAAAAACAATAAGGACAGCGTTTTTGAGTTATCTCACAAGAATACCTCAACTAATTTTCGACCTGATGAAAACACATCATTCAACTGCTCTGATTGGCTTGGCGTTAATGATTGGTATGTTGGCTTTTGCCTCGTGCAAGAAGTCGCCTGAAACCATCGGCAACAACCTTATTTCTGATGACAATTACATCGCCATCTATCATACTGACACCACCGAAATCATCTGCCATTCATTTCTAGACTCTGTGGCGACAGACAATGCAATCAACGCCTTGTTGGGTGCCATGCACGACCCCGTCTTCGGCAATACAGAGGCTGGATTCTATACCCAGTTCCGCCCCTCGGTGGCTGGACAGAGTTTCGGTAGCAACCCTGTGGTCGACTCGTTGGTGCTGCAACTCTGCCTCATTGGCTATTATGGCGACACCACGATGATGCAGACGGCACATGCCTACGAACTGACCGACACGCTTTCGTATGAGACCACCTATTACAACCATTCCACGGTGGCTACGGGCAATGTCGACCATGCCAACGGGTATCAATTTAGACCTCATCCGAGGACTAAAGTGCATATCATTGGCACTGATACAATAACCCAGCCCATCATCCGCATTCCGTTGAGTCAGGAGTTGGGCAATTACCTTGTCAACCTTGACACCGCGGCCTATTCTCGCCCCGACCTCTTCAAGCAATACTTCAAAGGCCTTTACGTGACTTGCGCTCCTGTGGGTATGAATGGTGCCATTAGCTCCATCAACCTGACCAACAATACTTATACGCTGTTGCAGCTCTACTATCACAATGCGGCCACTCCCGAGAAGCCCAAGCGCTACAACTTCTATGTGACCTCATCCGATACTTATTTCAACCATTTCGATCATGACTATTCGCAAGGTAGTCCCGAGTTTGTGAACCAGCTGTTGGATGACCAGACGGCATTGGGTCAGTCGACCCTTTACTTGCAGTCCATGGGTGGAGTGAAAGCTAAGGTGTTATTCCCTAATATCTGTCATTGGGCCGACACGTTGGAGGGTTGCCGTCTCGTGGTCAACGAGGCCAAGCTCGTTCTGCCCGCTTCGATGACTTTGATGGACTCTGTGTATAAAGCTCCGAGCAACTTGATTCTTTTGGGTTTCAATAGCGATACCTCCACCTATCTCTTGCCCGACTATTTCGAAGGCGGTACTTTCTTTGATGGCGCCTACAACTCAAGCAAGCATTCGGTGAGTTTCCGCATCACGGAGTATTTGCAAAACATGATCATGAACAAGAAAGAAAACTTAGGCCTCAGTTTGGGCATCAATGGTGCAGCCTACAACGCGACACGATATGTCATCAACGGCCCCGAAGCCACAAATGGTGAGAAAATGAGGCTCGAAGTTACGTATTCCATCGTGAATGAATGAGGAATTTGAATGTTGAATGCTGAATGAGGAATTTTGAATCTTAAATTTTGAATCTTAAATACTTAGAAATATGAAAAAACTGATCTTAGCTGTTTTGATTATCGCAGGCCTGACCTGCACGGCACAAAAAGCAACAGAAAAGGAGACCGTGGTTGTCATCAAGACAAGCATGGGAACGATTAAGGCCAAGCTTTATAACGACACCCCGCAGCACCGCGACAACTTCATCAAATTGGTAAACGATGGCTGGTACAATGGTTCGCCCTTCCATCGCGTTATCAACCAGTTTATGATCCAAGGTGGACAAAATGCCGATGGTCGCCTCGACCCAGGCTACACTGTTCCTGCCGAGTTTAAGGACAACCATTTCCATAAGAAAGGTGCGCTTGCTGCTGCTCGTCAGCCCGACCAAGTGAATCCTAAGAAAGCCTCCAGCGGTTCGCAGTTCTACATCGTGCAAGGCAAGGTGTATGATGACAAATGGTTGGATATGTTTGAAAACCGTTCCGGCAAAGTCTTGTCAGCCAAACAACGTCAAGCCTACAAGACCGTGGGTGGTACCCCGCATCTTGATGGCGACTACACCGTGTTCGGCGAGGTGACCGAAGGCCTTGAGGTTGTCGACAAGATTGCCGCTGTGAAGACCGGCCGTATGGATGTGCCTGTCGAGCCTGTAACCATCATTTCCGTCACGATTGAAAAAGGCTGTGAAAAAAATTGCCAAAAAAGCAGTGAGAAAAGTTGCTGCCATTAATCAATAAAATCCCATGAAAGAAAGAATTGAAGAGATACTGTCCCAAGTGCGTGACTTCCAAGCCGATAGCAAAGAGGCTTTGGAGAACTTCCGCATCACTTATTTGAGTAAGAAAGGCGTCATCCCTGCCTTGTTTGCTGATTTCAAGACCGTGGCTCCCGAGCTCCGCAAGGAGATGGGTATGAAGCTCAATGAATTGAAGAATGTCGTGCAGGACAAGGTGGAAGAGCAACTGCAAAAGTTTGAGAGCCAGCATAGCAATGATGCCGGCTTCGACATGAGCATGCCTGCCGCCGACATGAAGGGTGCCCGTCACCCATTGTCCATTGTACGCCGCGACATCAACGAGATCTTCTCGCACCTCGGCTTCACCATTGCCGAAGGCCCAGAGATTGAGGATGACTACCACGTGTTCTCGGCCTTGAACTTCCCGCTCGACCATCCCGCCCGCGACATGCAGGACACCTTCTTCATCAGCAAGGAGCCCAATGTCAACAAGGCTTCGGATGTATTGCTGCGCACCCATACTTCGAGTGTACAGGTCCGCGTGATGGAAACTCACCAGCCCCCCATCCGCATCATCGCCCCTGGTCGCGTGTTCCGCAACGAGGCTATCTCGGCCCGCGCCCACTGCATCTTCCACCAGATTGAGGGCTTGTATATCGATGAAGGCGTTTCTTTCGCTGACCTGAAGCAGACCTTGTACCACTTCGTGCAGGAGTTCTTCGGCGAGGGCACTAAGGTGCGTTTCCGTCCGTCCTATTTCCCCTTCACTGAGACCTCGGCGGAGATGGACATCTCGTGCAATATCTGCGGCGGCAAAGGCTGCAACATCTGCAAGCACACGGGTTGGGTTGAAATCTTGGGCTGTGGCATGTGCGACCCCAACATCCTCATCGCCAGCGGCATTGACCCAGAGAAATACACCGGTTTCGCCTTCGGCATGGGTGTGGAACGTATCGCCATGCTGAAATACGGCATCAACGACCTGCGCCTGTTCTTCGAGAACGACATGAAGTTCTTGGAGCAGTTTGAGCTGGCGTGATTTGATAGGGATGGTTTGTCATTGTAGAGACGTAGCGCGCTACGTCTCTTTTTTTTACGTGTTTTCCTCGCCTGTCCGTTTAAGAGTTTCAACCAAAAAAGGGAAGAAATTACCTCTCAAAATGCTGGTAGTCCTTCATCCTGCGCCAGTTGCCGCCCCAGCGGAATCTATATGAGGTGAAGACTTTTTTGCAGTAGTCGTCTTTGTCGATTTTGTGCGGGAAATCCTTACTTCTATCCACGTAATCTTCTGCCGTCGACGGTTGGATCAGTTTGCCTCTTACGCAGGGGTTTTGCAAAGGATTGATGTCGACAGCCATGCCATAGGCGTGTCGCGAAAGGATTCTGGTACCTGTGATGTATCGGTAGTTGAAACAGGAGGTGTTGTTGGCTTGCATCGAGGCCTCGTCATCGGCATCAAAATCATCCACTAGGTGCATGCTGTAAATGGGATAAGCCTGTGAAAACAAAGTCTTGAAGATGCAGAGCAAATCTGTCGGGAAACGAACGACCTCTCATGCGTGTTTCCACTTCTTCTGGAACGGGCTGCGAAGCGAACACATAAGTCCCAATCATCACCGTGTCCTCAGCATGATCGTACGTCCATGAAATCGTGTCGACGGCTTCCTCCTCTATCTGAGGCACGTCTTCTTCAACGATATCGGCTTTCGGGTTTTCGCTCACGGGTTGTTGCTTGCTGTCGCACGAAACCATCGATAAGCTCAAACCCAGCAGGAGTGCTGCTGCAAACATCAGTTGCCTCATCGTGTGAATGGTATTTTGTGTCATTCCCCTTTCACCGTCCTATTCAGCCATTGGCAGAAGTCCTTGGTCTTCTTGAATTCACTTAATACCCAATCAATAAGATGCGGGTCGGAGAGGCGTGTGTCGAGGAGGTCTTGCACCAAGAGCCAGTCGCGTTGTTTGAAGAGCTCGGCCTGTGGGTGGTCTTTGGGATAGCCGTTGGGCACGCGCTTCATGGCGTGGCTGGTGTCTAAGATAAAACCTTTTGCTTTGGCAATGGCCTCCACCAAAGGTTCGCCGTTGAAGAGGATTTCGTCCCGGATGGTCTTCAGCATGGCCGTGTCGGGCATGTACATTCCCGTGCAGAGCATGTTGTGGCCGAGGTATTCCGACTCTTTGGCCTCCAAATGGAAGTAGTAACCGCTCAGCATCGACTTCTTTCCTTCAGGACAGACAAACACGCCGAAATGAGTTTTGTAAGGTCGCTTGTCGGGCGAAAAACGGGTGTCGCGGTAGAATCGGTAAGTGCAGTCCTTCAGGGTCAGGCCTTTGCAGTTGTCGTCAAACTTCTGCACGCCGGCAATGATTTGTTCTGCCAAGGCGTTGAAATTGGCCTGTGCCGTTTGGTACTGCTTCTTGTGCTCCTGAAACCAAGGGCGGTTGTTGTTATGAAGGACGTCGTCGAGGAAAGTGAGGATTTCTTCCATAGGAGTTTCAGATTTGGTGCAAAGATAGGAAAAAAACGCGGATTACAGATCCGCAGGTTCATTGCGACGGATTGCAATCCGCCAGAAAACCCGACAAGGGCTAGTGCAAAGCAGAAAAAAAGATTTATATTAGATTTGTTTAAGATTTAACTACGTTGAATGCAGAGCATTTGTTTCCAAAAACACCGCCTTTTTCGCCATTAAGGTCATGGAAAGGCCGCGCGCTACCATGAAGAGCAAGAAGGCAATCCACAATCCATGGTTGCCGAAGCGAGGCATTAATAATAAGGTGGCGGGCAGGAACACGCCAATGGCTGAGATAAGCATAGTGTTACGGATGGCTCGTGCTGCCGTGGCACCGATGTATACACCGTCCCAAAGGAAGGCGGTAAAGGTGATGAGCGGGATGGCGGCCAAATAGATGTGGTAAGGCTGCGCCATCGGAATGATGTCGGGCTGGTCACTGACAAGACGGATGAACCAATCGGGGAAAAGGGCATAAAGCACGGTGAAAGGCAAGGCGATGAGGAAGCCCCAAAGAAACAGCAGCTTGACAGTTTGGCGGAGCTGTTTCGGGTCATGCGCACCCGTGAAACGGCCCACCAAGGCCTCGCCTGCATAGGCAAAGCCATCGGTGAAGTAGGAGAAGATGTAGAAGAACTGCATCAGGATCATGTTGACAGCCAGCATGTCGTCGCCGAGTTTGGCCGATTGGTTGTTGAAGAAGGCGATGCTCAACACAAGAAGAATGCTGCGAATCATGAAGTCAGCGTTCACCTTGAAGAAACGCTTCAGTTTGTCGGCTTGCAGTAGTATAACCCTCCGGATGGGGATGAGGTGATAGCGGAACTTGGCAAACAGGAAAATGATGGCAGTCAGCAGACCGCAATATTGCGCGATGACAGTGCCTAAGGCTACTCCGGTGACGCCCATGCCCAGGGCATTGACGAAGATGACGCTCAAAACAATGTTCACCACATTGGTCAGGATGGCGATGATCATCGGGATGGTGGTGTTTTGCATGCCGATGTACCACCCATTGAAGGCATAGAGGCAAAGCACCGCTGGTGCTGCCCAGATGCGCACGCGGAAATAAGTTGAAGTATAAGCCAAGACTTCCTCACTGCCGTTAAGCAACTTCATGCTGAGCCATTCCACTGGACTTTGCAATGAAAGCACCAAAACGGTGGCAAGCAGGGCAATGCAGAGCGAGCGATAAAGTGAATAGGCAATTTCAGCGCGGTCGTTGGCCCCGTAGGCCTGTGCCGTGAAGCCCGTGGTGCCCGCCCGCATGAAGCTGAAGATGGAGTACATCACACTGAAGATGGTACCACCCAATCCGATGGCCCCGATGTAGGCCACCGAATCCTGATGCCCCATCAGCATCATATCAACGAAGCCCAATAACGGCACGGTGATGTTGCTGATGATGTTGGGGATGGCTAAACGTAGTATGGAATGGTTGAGCGAGTCTTTGGGCATTTGATTTTTTGTTTTTGCGGATGCAAAAGTACAATAATACTTTACACGAAGAAAAAATTCGCAAATTTGATAATTATTCGCAAAATAGTATTATTTTTGCCGTGTAATATTGGAATAAATGAACATATCATTTGACGATAATGCATTAGAAGAACTTTACACGACAGGTTCAACTAAAGAACGAAAATATAAGAAGTTGTCTCTAGATGTAGTGAAGCAATACGTCAAAACGGTGAATTATATTAAGGCCGCGACGCGTGTTGAAGATTTGTATTTGATCAAATCGCTGCATTATGAGAAAAAAAAGGAGACTTGAAGGGAGTGGAAGCGGTGTGGATAAATACCCAATATAGATTGCATTTTGAGAGTTCACCTGATGGAAACGGAATCGTTGTAAACGCATTAATAATTGAAATTTCAAAGCACTATGAATAATAATAAAATAACCCCTTTTGTCGCGACTCATCCTGGAGAAATGATTAAGGATGAGTTGAAAGAGCGAAACATGACCCAGAAACAACTATCGGAATTGACTGGTATCAAACCTTCTGTCCTTAGTGAAACTATCAATGGAAAACGTTCGATTTCGCTTTCCGTAGCCATGGCATTGGAAAAGGCTATGGGTATTCCTGCTGAGATTTGGATGAACTTGCAAACGCAATATGATATCGATTCAGCAAATATTGAGGAGCGTAATAAACAAAAAGAAACTGTGTCAATTACTATCCCAGTGGGTGACTTGAATTTGTTACGAGAAATCTCCAGAAAGTTTGGCTGGGCTTGTATGTTCTAATTAAAACTAAGCATTATGATCTTTTACTTCTCAGGCTGCGGCAACAGCAAACATGTGGCGGAAGCAATCGCCACAGGTCTCAACGACTCATTAATCTTTATTCCTGAAGCGGCTCGCGAAAACCATTATGAATACGAATTGGCCGAAGGCGAAAGACTTGGCTTCGTGTTTCCCATCTATGCCTGGGGACCTCCTAAGCTGGTAACTGATTTTGTGAAGAAGTTATCCATCAAAGTCGGCCCTTCGACCCTTCGAGTGGCCTCAGGGACCGCGGGCTCAGGGACCTTGCCTTATACCTATTTTGCCTGCACCTGCGGTGATGAATGTGGCCTCGCCGAGGACATCTTTCGCAAGGCTATGGAACAAAAGGGATGGAAACTCGATGCTTGCATCAGCCTTCAGATGCCTGAGACCTTTATTGGCATGCCCGGTTTCAAGCTTGACACGGATGAGAACGCCAAACGCAAAATCTCAGCTGTTGACGTAACCTTGGCTGAGTATATCCCGAGAATTCAAAACAAGGAAAGTTTTTCCAAAATGACAAAAGGCGGTGCAGCTTGGTTCAAGAGTCGGTTAATCAACCCCGGCTTCAGCAAGATGGCTACCAACGACAAGAAATATTATACTACCGATGTCTGCATCCACTGTGGCAAATGCGTGGAGGCGTGTCCGTTAAAGAACGTCACCCTCGAAGACGGTCACCCGAAATGGAACGGTAACTGCACCATGTGCATGAGTTGTTACCACCATTGTCCCGTGAACGCCATCCAATATGGCAAGGCGACGGTGGGGAAGGGACAGTATTATTTTGGGAGAAGATAATAAGCTATCAGCCGTCAGCTTTCAACTTGGTCATACGGTGCTGATAGCTGAAAGCTAATAGCTCAATTCAACAAATCGAAGATTGGCTTCGCCGAATCGGGAATTTCAACGTAGTTAATTAAACATTCAACGATTCAACATAAATACATATCTTTGCCTCGTAAATTATTCATTATCAAAAATAAAAACACTATGAAAAACAAACACTACTTCTCAAAAGCACTATTTGCCACTGTAATGGCTCTCTTCCTTAATGCCGCTATTGCGGCTGCACAATGCACCATTCCCATCGCCCCAGGCCAATCCTACCTCGAAGACTTCCAATCAGGTGAGATGGAATGCTGGACGGTGGAGACGACAAGTTCTGCCACTTGGGCGGTGATGCAAGGTACAGGTTCCAATGTGGTGGCTTTCCAAAATGCCAGTGCGGATCAAGAGGCTCGACTGGTATCGCCTACTTTTGATTTGACGGGTAGCAACAGTGCTACCTTGAGCTTCGCATACGCCATGATGGCTTTGTATCCTCCCTACGATGAGCTCACGGTGAGTTATCGCACCTCGCCCTCCGACAACTGGCACCAACTTGCCACTTATAGCATCAGTGACTGGTCGAATACTTTCGATGCCTCGTTTACGATAGATGACTTGAGCTCGACCTTCCAGATATCATTCCTGGGTCACTGCAACGGTGGCTATTACATTTTCGTCGATGATATAGAGTTTGCCTCAGCTGGAGGCTGTGCTCGTCCTGCGGGTCTGAGTGCCACTGAAATCACAACGAATTCAGCCCTTCTTGGATGGTCGACAACGGGCAGCGAGGAGAGTTGGAC
>CACXXW010000112.1 GCA_902771635.1 uncultured Bacteroidia bacterium
CAACTTAAAACATTAAATTATGCCTGCAAAAATTAGATTGCAAAGACATGGCAAGAAGGGTCAACCCTTCTATCACATCGTAGTTGCCGACTCTCGCTCGCCACGTGATGGTAAATTCATTGAGAAATTAGGCACCTACAACCCGCTCACCAACCCCGCTCAGATCAACATCAAGTTTGACAGAGCCTTGTATTGGTACAGCGTTGGCGCTCAGCCCACCGACACTGCTCGTTCGCTGCTCAGCAAGACCGGCGTCATGATGAAGTATCATCTGATGCGTGGTGTCCAGAAAGGCGCTATGACTGAAGAGCAAGCTGAAATCAAGTTCCAGAACTGGATGAAGGAGAAGGAAGCCCGCAACGCCAACATCGTGAAGGCTGACGAAGAGAAGGCCCGTGGCGAGAAGAAGACCCGTCTGGAAGCCGAGAAGCAAGTCAACGAGGCCCGCGCCGCCGAGCTCGCCAAGAAGAGACTCGCTGAAATGGAAGCCAAGAAGGCTGCTGAAGCCGAAGCCGCCGCTGAGGCCGCTGCCGAGGAAGCTCCCGCTGAGGAAGCCCCGGCCGCCGAAGCTGAAGCTCCTGCCGAAGCCTAATCGGAATATTTCAGAAAAAAGAAAAACCGCTCCATTTCGGGCGGTTTTTTTTATTTTTGCCGATTGAAAAACAATTGAAATATGAACACCTTTCTTACCTATTCAGAAAAGTCAAAACTCTATGAACTGATTGCAACCAACCCAAAGCTGTTGCCTCTCCTGCCCCGCTTCGGCATCCAACTCGGATTCGGTGATCGCAGCGTGGATGAGGTGTGCCGACAGAACCATGTCAGCACCCGACTCTTCATGCAAGTATGCGCATTACACTTCGACCCTGACACGCCCACTCGCATGTCACATCCTGATGATGCTGACCTCACCTCGCTCCTCTCCTACCTCAATGCCTCGCACCGCGCCTATTTAGACGAGCATTTCCCACATATCGAGATGCACCTCAACCGCATTATCGAAGCCGCCGGAGCCAAATACGGCAACATGCTCGACCATTTCTACAACGAATATAAGCGAGAGATGGTGAAGCATTTCAAATACGAGGAAGAAGTGGTGTTCCCCTATATCACATCACTGCGCAAAGGCGAAAAAACGGACTACCGCATCGATCAGTTCCGCCACAACCACAGCAACATCGAGGATGCCCTTGAAGACATGACCAACATCCTCATTAAATATTTGCCAGGCGACATCCTGCCTTCAGAGCGCATCTGCATCGCCACCGACATCATGGAACTCTCAGCCGACCTCACCACCCACTCGCGCATCGAAGAGCACATCCTCATCCCCTTCGTCGAATCCCTTGAAAACGCCAAGCCATGAGTAACCGAATCATCATCTGCGAGGCATCGGAGATCATCACCACTGGACTTTATGACATCCTTCAAGGCATGTCGGGATGCGATGTCGTGGCGCGCCTCGACAACCCCGAACAACTTGGCGAAAAAATACTCGCCTGCGATGCCAACATGCTCATCATCAACCCGATACTTCTGGGACATTCAGAGCGCAACTTGCCTTCACAACTTGTCAAAGAACACCCGCAACTCAGCGTCATCGCTATAGTCACCACCTACATCGATCCGTCCCTACTGAAGTCTTACGATGCCGTCATCGAAATCAATGACTCGAAACCGAAAATCATCAACAAGATAGGGCAAATCGTAAAAAACAATGACAAGAAGGAAACCAACGACGATGTGGAACTATCGAAACGCGAAATCGACGTGCTGGTGGCTGTGGCCAAAGGCATGATGAACAAGGAGATTGCAGACCAAATGAACATCTCCATCCACACTGTCATCTCTCACCGCAAGAACATCACGCGCAAGACCGGCATCAAATCCGTTTCTGGTCTCACGGTGTATGCGTTGTTGAATAATTTGATTGATGAGAATGAGGTATATAAATAGTTTAGAGACAGTTTAGAGTCGGATTTGTTTGAAGAACAGATACGCCTCGTTCTTGATGTAATCTCTCAAAACGCGGCATTCTTCCATCGTTGCGGGACAGGGCAAATCAGGGCATTCATACACCTGATTGAAAGCGGTCTCATCTAATTCAGAGACCGCCTTCGGTTCATAGCCTGAAAGATCTATCAAACATTCTTTCATCACCGTAACCAACATCGAATCAATTGATTCCGATGTTTTTTTTCCTGCCGACACCACTTCTATAGAAGGCGAGTAATCGCGCAGGAAGGCTGCTGCCATCGGGCCACAGCAAGCATCGGTTTTGGTAATTACCAACACTCTCATAACTTGTTAATTTGCCATGCAAAAATAGTGGATTTCGGCAAAATGAAGATTTTTGGTCAAGAAAAGCCGTTAATTTCTGATGATTTACTATCTTTGCGCCCTAAAAAGTAAAATATCAAAAATTCTAAATATGGGAAGAGCATTTGAATACCGCAAAGCGGCCAAGATGAAAAGATGGGGACACATGTCAAGAGTATTCCCCAAACTCGGAAAACTGATTACCATCGCTGCCAAGGAAGGCGGTCCTGACCCCGACATGAACCCCAAACTGCGTCAGGCTATCCAGAACGCCAAGGCTGAGAACATGCCTAAGGATAACATCGATGCCGCCATCAAGCGCGCCACCGACAAGGACGCTGCCAACCTCGTGGAAATCACCTACGAAGGCAAAGGCCCCTTCGGCATCCAGTGCATGGTGGAATGCGCCACCGACAACACCACACGTACCGTGGCCAACGTGAAGTCGTACTTCAACAAGTGCGGCGGCTCGTTCCTGCCCATTGGCTCGCTGGAATTCATGTTCACACGCAAGGCCGTCTTCGAGATTGAGATGCCTGCCGGCATGGACAAAGACGAACTGGAGCTTGAGCTCATCGACTACGGTCTGGATGAAATCGTCACCGAGACCGACGAAGAGGAAGGCACCACCACGACCACCGTCTACACCGCTTGGACAGACTATGGCACTATGCACGATGCCCTCGAAGAGCGCAAGATCAACATCGTGAAGGCCAACCTGCAGCGTTTCCCCAACCAGACCGTAAGCTTCACTGACGAGCAAATGGTGGAAATCGAAAAATTCCTCGACAAACTCGACGAGGACGAAGACATCCAAGCCGTCTACACGAACATGGAATAAGCCGTGTTAGAGAGTCTCATATTTAAAACCTCAGAAAAATGAGTTGGAAAGAAGAATTGAGCACTAAGCTCATGGCTTATGCTGATTCGGAGTTTGACTACATCGAGACGAAAGACATAAAAAACGTTTCAAAGATCGACCTCGGATGTACCGGCATTTATATGGAAGGCACTATAATCTATTTTGAGATTAAGAACCTTCCCTATTTACTTAAAGAAAACGGCAGACGCAAAGTCGCCCAAACCTATACCATGTTCAAGGAAGTGCTTTCCGCTGTTACGGAAGAGGATGAGGCTTTTGTCAATTGTTTCTCTCCTAAAGCATTCCTCATTGTTTATCCTGGTCGCGATGAGTCGATGGAGGTTGCAGTCAAAGGAGCGCTGAGAATCGCACATGCTTTGAGTGAAGACTTCAAGCAATCGTTCTCAGACATTCAAGGTCTGGAGTTTTCGATGGGTCTTGACCATGGTCATGTCATGGGCACCAAGAACCTTTCCGACAACAGCTACGAACACATCACATGGTTTGGTTCTTGCATCTATAAAGCTATGCGCATCGCCTCGGAATGCTCACGTCCATTCTATGTGGGCGTCTCTGGATCCATCTACCACAGCCTTGGTGAAGAAATGCGCATCGCCCAACGCCGCATTTTAGGCCTCAAGAAAACCGTGGAGATGTGGACCAAGGTTTCTTACCAGTACGAAAACGTCAAGAAGCACCTCTACCAGACCAACCACAAGATTCCGTTGGACGAAGCGTAATAAATTTGCCTAAATTTGCGTTTTCTCATAAAAATCGCATAATTTTGCGATTGGAAACAACGAATCGTGTCCAGATGAGATTACAGTTTAGGCTACTATACCGTATCTTCATGATTTTCACATCAATATCGTTCTCTTGTTCACTTTTTGGACAAGAACGATATTCTTTTATCACACCACAAATCGACTCTATCTGCCAAAACACCCTTGACTTGGTCCGAATCAAGCAGTCGCTGGTCCTTCAGCAATACGCCGTCGACAATGACGTTGAGCAAATCCAGCACACCATTAACGTTATGAACCGGCACTTGGAAGAGGCCATGAACGAGCGTGTAGCCATCGACAACGAATTGGTGGCTATCAACCGCCACATCGACTCACTCACGCCCAAGCGCCCCGACGGGCCTCGACCCAAAGAGAACATCATCGACATCCTCTACGAGCGGCTCTCATTCCATGGCAGCTACGGATTGAACATCAACCAGTTGGCACTATCCAACTGGGCGGCTGGCGGTGAAAACACTTGGGCAGGAAAGGCCTTCGCTAACTTCACCCTTCTCGACCACAAGAAAGCCTTCGAGCAAAAACTCACAGGAACCTTCGCTTTTGGAATCTCACGCTTCGCCGATAAGCGCCTAGAGAAGCAGGACGACAAAATCGACCTCACCTATTCGCTCTCTCTCAACAGCAAGACCCAATGGAACATCACCATGGTCTCCACTTTCAACACGCAGTTTGCCAATGGCTACAAGTACCCCAACGACTCCACCGTGATTTCCAGCTTTCTCGCCCCTGCCTATTTAACTGTTTCAGCAGGTTATTCCTACAAGACCAAGGATGGGCGTTTCCAAATTTACATGAGTCCCCTGGCCGGTAAGGTCACTTTCGTGATGAACCAAGAACTGGCCGATAAAGGTAGCTTCGGCGTCAAGAAAGGCTATTATGACCAGGACAGCATCTGGATTCCAGGAGAGAACATCGCCCCTGCCATCGGCGTGAATGCCATTATCAACTACAAGCGACCCATCGGCAAAAGCATCACCTACACCACGATGCTCAACACCTTTTATAATTATATAGAGCGCCGCGATGATGACCAACTTCGCCTTGATGTCAACTGGGAAAACACCTTCGACTTTGTCATTACCAAATACATCCGAACGATACTGTTCGTCCACCTGAAATACGACCACAACACCACCTTCCCCGTCTATGAAACCATTGAAGGTGTGGAGACTGTGGTCGACAACGTGCCCAAGCTCCAACTCAAGGAGTCGGTGGGCATCGCATTCGTACACACCTTTTAAACCAATTGAAAAATGAACATATTAGTCACAGGCTGCAAAGGCCAATTGGGAACAGAACTACAGAAACTGGCAAGTGCTGAACACCAATGGTTTTTCACCGATGTAGATACTTTGGATATCTGCAACAAAGAAGCCGTGGAGCAATGTTTTGTTGCCAACCAAATTGATGCCTGCATCAATTGTGCCGCTTATACCGCCGTCGACAAGGCTGAAGATGAGCCTGAGCTGGCCACTTTGATCAATTCCTTTGCACCCAAAGTTTTGTCAGACACCTGTTTAAGACACAATGCCTTGCTCCTCCACGTCTCCACCGACTACGTCTTCGGTGGTGATGCCAACACGCCATATAAGGTAGACGACCCCATTAACCCGCAGTCGGTGTATGGCAGCACCAAAGCCGATGGTGAACGGCTCATCCGTGAGAGTGGCTGCAACTATATGATTATTCGCACGGCATGGCTCTACTCCTCCGTAGGCAAGAACTTTGTGAAGACCATGCTCATGCTGGGCGACACAAAAGATGAAATCAATGTGGTGGCCGACCAAAAAGGCTGTCCCACTTGGGCGCACGACTTAGCCGTGGCGTTGATGGCCTTGCTTGACAAGAATGGCAAGAACGAAGTCCACGAGACCTTCCACTTCACCAACGAAGGACAGATCACCTGGTACGACTTTGCCACCGCCATCATGGAAATCGGTGGAAAGGCCTGCAAAGTGAACCCGATAACGACTGACCAATATCCCACTAAGGCCAAGCGGCCTGCATACAGCGTGTTGGACTTGAGCAAGATTAAGGAGTTTGCAGGGATTGAGATTCCGGAGTGGAGGGAGAGCTTGGTGAGATGCATTGAAGAACTAAAAAGGAAGAAAGTTGTTTAATCCCCCCTGCCCCCCTTAAAAGGGGGGAGGCGAGAAGCGACGCGGAAGCCAAGCCCTGAAAGGGCGACAAGAGCACAATGAAAGGAAGAAATAGTAAGCAGGCGACGCGAGTCCCTGCGCATCAAGACAGAACAAACATCAACATAATATCAACAATATGGACCCTAAAATCATCGAAAGAGCAAAATCGTGGCTCACAGAGCAATA
>CACXXW010000113.1 GCA_902771635.1 uncultured Bacteroidia bacterium
TTGGTCAGTGTGCGCCATCCGCTGTTTTCTTGGTTGCCGCCGTTACGTATTGCGTTGTAACCCCAGTCGGCCTTGCCTGTCGAGGAATTGAGGTCAGAGAAACGGTTATTATAGACAAGGTAGTCGCTGTTTGTTTGGCTCGTGCTCCAAGGTTGGTAACAAACGGCGCCGTGGTCATAGCCGCTTGTTCCCCAGCCAAAGAGGTCGCGGTCGACGTATTGGCTCGTACTGCCTTGTCCATTGTTGCCCAATGTCTCCCACTGTTTGTCGGCAAACTTCCAGTATGGTGTGCTGGCACTACCGATGTATTGCAGGTTGCCTTGCGAGAACCGCACTTGGTCGCCATTGCTATTCACGGTAAACTTGCCTTTGAGGGCGCCAGCCGGCCTTGCCGAGGATATGGGATAATAGTAGTATTTGATCGTTGTCGTTTCCGTCAGTTTTACAAAGAAGGCACTCATTGGCGAAATAGGCCCAGCCGAAAGCGTCACCTTTTCACCCTCTTCGTTGTAGACCATGAGCTCCATCGGTATGTATTCGCCGTCATCGTCTTGCCTGTAGATATAAACGTCGCAGGTGAGGAAATTACCCAAGAGGTACCATCCGTTGAAGTTGTTGTTTGGATTCTCATAATAAGACACATTGGGGAGATTATATGAGCCTGACATCATTGTACTGCCCGTCAGCGATAGCTCCAGGTCATTGGGGCTGGCAAAAAGATAGCCATATGGCTGTACAAGCTCGTCGATGGGATCTTGATTGCTGTTGCGCCACTCGGCATTCGGCTCGTTCTCGTCGAACATATACAGGTCGCAGCCTGGGGAGGTCATTGCTGTCGGTACAGGTATGTCCTCAATGAACGGGGAGGCGAGCAGGTAATAGTGGTCCTGGTTGTTCGCGTTGCCGTAGCCTACGATGTTTTTCTTCATGGTAACCACAAGGCCGCTTGTACGATGCCAAAGTTGGCCGCCGTCTTCAACGGTGATGCTGCCGCCGTTGAGGGTAACATTCCATGCGTATGCAGTATAACCTGAGGGGATGACGGCATCGGCGCGGATGATGACATCGCTGCCTTCTTCGGGCACTTCGCCGATATTCCAGTTGCTGCCATCGTTCCAGTAGCCGTCGGTGAGGAAGGTATTCGAAAGGTCTGGTTCGAAGTTGAAGTTATCGAGGTAAAGATAATACTCGTCGTAAGAAGTGAGTTTGACAGCGACATATTTCGTGCCTATGGGGAAGAACGCTTCATAAGGATGCCAAGTTTGGTCATTGGCGGTCACTTCCTCGCCCCAGATGAAAGCATTAGGCGATTTTGTGGTTGTGGAGTAACCCACTTGGAAAGTCTCAGGCCAGCTGTCCGAAAAGTTCTTGTAGTAAAACGACAAGTGCATGCTCGTGGTTCCCTCAAACTTGGGTGAAATGAGGTATTGGGGCGGATTGGTGTTATAACGGAACCGGAAAGAATAGTTGCCTTCGTGGGCATCCCAATCGCTGATGCCTGAAGAGCTCTCGCAATCCAGCATGGTCCAGCAGTCGAATTCATCGGGGTCTTCGAAGCCGTATGCGTAGGGCAAACTTTTGGGCTCACAAGCGGGAGTGAAGCCGAAAGTGGTCTTGGGGATGAAGTTCCGCTGGGTGGGCTGCACGTCATCCAAGCTAGTGGTATTTGAACCAGAAATGGATGCTCCATTCACCGTTTGACCATAGAAATAAATGTTTTTATAATCCACGTTAACGGTGTTCTCTATGCCCACTAAGAGATTGCCGCCTTGGTAGGTGTAGGGTGTGTTGAAATTGATGGTCATTTTACCACCGTTATCTGTGCTCACGATGTCGAAATAGCCACTATAGACGCTGGTGGCAGAAGACTTGGACTCAAAGGCACTAATCGAGGTGTAATCCACCTCCTTCAGGTAGACATCCGCAGGGCTAACTGTGTTGTAAGGAATATTGGTATAGTTGGTGTAGAACGTCATGCTTGTGATAGATGAGCCTAGCATTTCTACCAAGTCGTCGGCGGGGATGACAAACTGGCTCCTGGTGAACTCGTCGAAATAGAAGATGTAGGCGGGGACTGTGTTTTTGGTGGTCGTGCCGTCATACATAGTGAGCGTTTCCATGCAGTGCATGTTGGTGAAGGCACTCCAGCCCGAGGCAGATTGATAGTCCCCCAATGAGGCGCATGGCACCGTCACCGGAATGTCCGTTGGCACATTAAGGAATACGTCTGTACCCATGGTAGGCACCGACTCGGGATATACCATTATGGAAGTTAGGCTGGTGCAGTTCTTGAAAGCCGAAGTGCCTATTGAGGACACGGAACTGCCGATGGTCAGCGAGCAGGTGAATGAGGAGCAATAACTGAAAGCACTGTTGCCTATCGTGGTCACGGAATTGGGAATGGTCAGCGAACCCACGAAATGGGTGCATGATCCAAAGGCATAGTTGCCTATCGTAACCAAGGTGTTCGGGAGGGTCAACGTGCCTGTGAAGCCGTTGCCATTATAGAAAGCGAAATTGGCTATAGCGGTCACAGTGTAGGTGATGTCGTTATAGGTCACGGTGCTGGGGATGGAAAGCGAGCCCGAGGAGGTAGCGCCCGATTTGAGTTTCACCGTCACGGTCGTCCCATCGGCATTGACGGTGTAATTGAGGATCCCCTCATCGAAGGATAGCGCTACCAGATGCGTCACTCCGACTGTGCAAAGGAGAAGCAAAAGGAGAAGTTTTTTCATAGCAGTAGGATTTATAGATATAGACGCTTCAAAATTAGGGAAAAAAATTCTACTATGGTTATTTTTGTCGAAAAAAAGTCTGAGAGTCCACTATGTTCTGTGAATCTGCGCCGTGTGAAACCCGCCAGGCGGGGCTCAGTGCGCGCCCCGCCCAGCGGCTTTCACGCCCCTGGCCCGTCTTGCTTGTGACGGAACAAAGGTTAGTTCTGCGACCCAACGCGCACTGCTCGGACAGATGGACCATAGTAGCGGTAGCAGCCGTTCACGGCGCAATCGCCCAAACCGAAGTAGAGGTCCCACGCGATGTCCGGATTGCCCGTGACAAGCGAACTCGACCAATAGTAGCCGCTGCTGCCTGCGTCGTAGAGATCGCTAAGGTAGCGGTAGCCAGCGGCAGGCAGGAAGAGACTGTTGCCGTTCGAGCCAGTGAAGAGTTGTCCATTCACGCCATTCTGGGTTGTCCATGTAACAGTCGTGTTGTTGTAGAGTTCCTCCCAATCCTCCACGGTGGGCATGCGCCAACTGCTGCCCCAGTTGGCCGTGGCCGCATCGTCCTCGGGCAACAAGGTGGTCAAGCCATCGCTTCCACTGTATTTAGTGAATGTGCTGCCATCACCATATTGGTAGGTGTCCCATTTGTAGACATCCTTCGGCATGGTCTCGCCCCAGGCGAAGTAGTCGCCGTATTCCTCAGGGGCATTGGCACCCACCCACATTGCAGGTGGCCCACAAGGTGCCGCTAGGCAGGCCGAGGTCGATGTAGTCGTCCTCATGGAGGGCCGTGCCGCGGAAGCAGACCGTGGTCGTCTCCGTCACATGCACGAAGAAGCCTTGCATCGGGGCGACAGGTCCGCAGGTGATGGTCTGCAAGTCGCCGTTCTCGTCATATATCATGACTTCCATTGGCACCAACTCATCACCATTCTCAGCATAGACATAGGCATTGTAGGTGAAGGGGTTGCCCAACAGCTCCCAACCATTGTAGGGGTTGGCCGAGCCCTCGGTGTACTCGACGACATGGTCCCACGACGTTTCAGTATTGAGTGCATAAGTGGAGCCTGTCACCGAAAGTACAAAGGACTCGGGACTGGCATAAAGGTATCCAGCATAACGATAGACATAGTTGATAGGTGTCTGCTTGTCGTTGCGCCATTCAGCATCCTGGAAGTTCGGGTCGAAGTCGTAGAAGTCGCTCCCTTCGTTAGCGGTCATGGCTGATGGAACTTCGACCATACCAAAGAAGGGGAATGCCAACAGATAATAGTTGCCTTTGCCGTTCACATCGTCGTAACCCTCAATGTTCTTCTGCATCGTCACCACAAGGTCAGAGGTGTTGTGTCTCAGTTGACCTCCATCGGCCACGGTGATGCTGCCTCCATCGAGGCTCACCATGTTGGCCTCTGCGGTGTAACCCGCAGGAACGACGGCATCGGCGCGGATGATGACATCGCTGCCCGCGGCAGGAACGCTACCTGTGTTCCAACAGTTGGCGTCGTTCCAGTTACCATCGACGATGAAGATGGGGGAAATTGCCGAAACCTCCACATCGTCAACATACCAGCCGTTGCCGTCGTTGCCCGCATACTTGAAGGCAAGCGTGATGGTCTGTGGTGGTCTCCGTCCACTCTTCGCTTACCGTTTCAGCCGACCAAAGCACCGTCTCCGTGTTGCCGTTGAGCAGCACGACAGTGTTGTTGCCCGGTGCAAAGTCATAAGGATAAGAATCAGACGACCAGAAGGAAAGTTGCGCCGCCGAAGCATTGGCCGAAAGCTCAAGGTCGGGCATCACCAAATAGACGTCGCCAAAAAAGTTGCTATAGGCGCTTGCCGAACCGGAATGGGCATCGGATGTGCTTCTTGTCCATTGACGCGAGTTCGTTGAGTAGGTTTCCCAACAGTTGGGCGCAAAGTCTTCACTCTCGAAATCCTCGAAGAACGGGTTCTCTGCATCGACAATGATAGCATCGCATTGGGTGGTGAAGGTGGCCTTTTTGCTCCACCGAGTGGTACCGTCATCGTTGCAGCTGGTGTTGTTGCCCTGCACCTGCCATACGTAATTGGTTGAGGGATCGAGGCCTGAGATTTCAATCGTGGTGCCGGCAACATTGTTCACAGTTTCCCAATCGCCCATTGGAATACCATTGCCACCGATGGTGATGTCGTCCAAATAGACATACCAGGCATAGTCTCCATAGTAATGGAAGGCGATGTATTTCACGTTGGAGGGAAGTTGTAGCGTATAATCCTGCCACGATGAGGTGAGCGTAAGATCAGTCCAGAAGAAAGCATCCAAGACGTTGGAGGTGGTTGAATAACCCACTTTGAACGTTTCAGTGTTAACGTCGTTAGACTGTTTATAGTAAAATTTCAGTTCACCCGTCACGTCCAATATGGGAGAAACAAGGTATTGGTTGTAATCCTCTGCACTATAGTAGGACGAGAATCTGAAGCTATACGAGCCGCTGTGTACAGCATTGGGATTGGAATTGAGCCCAGCAGTATTAGCATTCGGTCCGATGTCATTTGCCGTATTCATGCTTATGAAGGTCCAGTCGGAAATCTTCATAGAAAGGAGGAGCAACTCTGTAGCGCACGTTGTAGCTGTCCTGATAGCCCTCCCAGTGGAGGGTGGCCGAATTGGTAGTGATGTCGGTGGCGGTCAGATTGACAGGAGGCCAGCAGTCGATATTTGCAAAACCAAAGTAGACCTGATTCTTCTCGTTCATCAACATACCGTTGTAGGCTGACGGGCTGTTGGGGTTGTAGTTGGTACCGTCGTTGTAGACATAGATGGCTTGGTTGTCACCATTGTAATAATAGGTGCGGCAGGACATGTGGGGTGCAGAGGTATACGACCCCGTGTTGTCGTCTACAATCAAGGCGAGGTTGGAGGTGCCATCGTAGACAAACGGTTTGTCAAAGGTGATGAATGTCCATTCGTTAGTAGTCATGGTCACTTCACCACTGAACACCTTATCGTCTTCTGATACATTAATCCAATCGGTATTGCTGAAAAACTCAAATTTATTGGTCGGCTTCAGATAGATGTCGTATGTACGGGTTTTCGTGTTGTTTTCTCCTTGGTTATAGAAGGCGATGCTGGTGATGTTGCCTGCCGAGCCAATCTCTTCAGCAGTATAGATTTGTTGTGACAACCCATGTTTATAATACGAATAGCTGGGCAGAAAAACATCAGATATATTGTCTCCATCGCCAAGATAAGCCCAGTTGGCAGGCATTTCATCGCAATCCAAGTCGAACTCGTAGGAAGATTCACCGATAATGGCATCACTTGTGCATGCCAAATTACCATTGGCATAGCGCACCTCGAAGTGGTATTGGTCAGAGAATGTTCCAATCTGCATGTTCAATTCGACATGACTCCCGTTGACAAATGGAAGTGTGAAGGAGGAAGTCGACTCGCCATTCAATACACCAAACAGGTGGCTCATTCCGTCCCCAAAATGCACTTCCAGATAATCGCCGCCCCAATTGTAGTCATAGCTTCCAAGGTTAAGCGTGAGGTTGCAGACATCGGTACCTTCAAAGAAATTTGCCCTCAGTGTCCTGTCGCCTGTCACAAAGAATTCATATTCCGCTTCATCCGAGGCGGCCACACCAATAATATCCATCCAATCCAAGAAGGTATAGCCAGAGTTGGCCGTGGCCTCCAGTCGGCAAAGGTCGCCGTAACCATATTGTCCACCTCCAGTCACTGTTCCCATCGACGCATTATTCGGAGTTGCGGTGATGGTATACACGGGTCTGTTGAACATGATCTGGTTCTTCACCGACAGGCGCGTACCTGTGTATGACGAGGGATTGTTGGCAGCGTAGTTGGTGTTGTCGCTGTAAATACGCATGGCTTGATTGCTCTGAGGAGCATTATACACGCGACAAGCCATGTGGGGCGAATAGGTAAAATCGCCAGTGTTATCATCCATGATGAGGGCCAAGTTGGAAGTGCCATTATAGTTGAAAGGCGTGTCCAAAACGATAGTGGTCCACATGCCTTTCCTCATGGTTACGAGGCCTGTATACACACAGTCGGCCTGATAGACAGGAATCCAATCGGTGTTGCTGCTGAAAGACGACTTGCTGGTATGGACAAGGTATACATCGTAGCGCCGGGTTTCTTCATTTCCGGCATTGAAGAAGGAAATGCTGTTGATGGTGAAGCTCCCACCCAATTCGCTGGCAGTATAAATCTGTTGCGACAAGCCGTATTTGTAGTATGAATAGCTGGGAAGAGTAAGTTCGGTAATCTCGCCACTGCCGATGATGGTACCAGCATTGTCCAAAGGCATAAAGACGGCTTCAAGCTCGGTATCTCCATTTACGTAAAAGCTATAACTGGCGTTGCTGCTAACCACTTCTCCGTTCTTCCTCCAATGCATGAAGAGGTAGTTGTCGTTCGGGGTGGCTGTAACGGTGCATGAGGCTCCATCTGCATAGGTACCTTCGCCGCTCACAGTGCCTCCATCCCACGGATTGGCCGAAAGGGTCACCGTCCATGGCGAGCATTGCATATTGGTGAAACTACTCCAACTCGAGGCCGATTGATAGGCGCTAAGGGAACCGCAAGGCACATATACTGGAATCGTAGTCGGCACGTTTTGGAATATCTCTGTACCAAGGTTGGGCGTTCCCGATGCGGGTGGCGTCACAGGACGGGCTGTTATGGAAGACAGGCTCTCGCACCTATAGAAAGCACCATAATTGATGATGCTCACATTAGGGCCGATGTCAACAGACTGTAGTCCATAGCAATTAGCGAAAGCGTATGTGTCTAATGTCGCCACGGATTCAGGTATGGTCAGTGCGTTTGTGAGGCCTGAGCAATTATAGAAAGCATATATGCCAATATATGTTAAAGAATAGCCAAGATAAAGAGAATTAAAGCCAGTGCATCTATAGAAAGCACTGTTGCCTATCGAAGTCACTGAACTCGGAATGACTAACGAACCTGTGAAGCCGGTGCAATTATAGAACATATACCCGGGAATTCTTTGCACCTGATCGCCAAAACTGAGTGTACCGGTGAAGTTTTGGAAGGGTGGAAAATCAGCGTATTCATATTCAAAGTCTGCACAATTGATGGCATTGAAATACAAGTGCGTCAATCCAGCGCAGTCACGGAAAGCATTATAGCCTATTGAGCTCACAGAGTGGCCGATGGTCAGATTGCCCGACAAGCCATCACAATGGAAGAAGGCCTGACTGCCTATCGTGGTCACGGAATTTGGAATCGTCAAGTTACCAGTGAAGTGTTTGCAACCTTGGAAAGCCTCTTTACCAATGGCGGCCACTGAATTCGGGATAGTCAGTGTTCCAGAGAAGTATTCACAATTACGGAAAGTATAATCTTCAATCGTGGTCAAAGAATTCGAGAGGGTCAAAGTGCCAGTGAAGCCTGTGCAATGATAGAATGCATTACCGCCAATCGAAGTAACCGAATTGGGAATGTTCAGTGAGCCCGTGAACCCCGTGCATTCATAGAAAGCGCCATAGTTTATCGAAGTCACGGAACTCGGAATGTAAAGTGTCCCGTGAAGGTCAGGGCATTCACTAAACATCAATGTAGGGATGGTCTGAACAGTGTTGCCAATAGTGAGGGTGGCATTCATGCCTTGAAAAGGTTGAACATCTTCATACTGGTTGTAACCAGCGCAATTGACGGCATTGTAATTGATATGCGTGAAGCCACTGTTTTTGAAAGCACTTTCTCCCATTGAAGCCACGGAAGTGCCGATGGTCAGCGTGCCATCGAAGCCAGAGCAACCATAGAAAGCCAAATAGCCAATAGAGGTCACGGAATTGGGGATGGTAAGCGAACCGGTGAAGCCAGTACATAGATGGAAAGCGTAATTGCCGATGCTTGTCACGGTATTGGGGATGGTGAGCGAGCCAATAAACTTACAATCAGCAAATGTGTCCTTGCCAATAGTGGTGATGGAGTTAGGCAAAGTCAAGTTGCCGTTGAAGCCGTTGCATAAGTAGAAAGCTCCATTGCCAAGTGTAGTCAGCGTATTGGGTAGTGTCAGGTCGCCTGTGAAGCCAGGGCAGTCCTGGAAAGCGTATGCTCCAATGTAGGTCAAAGTGTTAGGAAGAATCAGGCTACCCGTCAGGCCCGTGCAACTGCTAAACGCAAAATCACCAATCGAGGTCACGGTGTTGGGTATGATCAGGCTACCAGTCAGTCCAGAGCAACTGCTGAAGGCATCGTTGCCAATCGCGGTCACAGTGTATGCGACGCCGTCAATAACTTTGGTCTCGGGAATGAAAAGATCACCTGTGGCATTAGTGCCATCCACATGACCTGTCACGGTGATGGAAACACCATCGGGATTAATTTCGTAGGTCAAAGGGTCGCAAAACTCCTGAATATTTGTGAATTCATTCCAGCCCGAGGCGTTCTGATAGGCGCTTAATTTACCGCAAGGTACTCTCACGGGAATGGTATTTAGCACATCCGGGAACACATTCAAGCCCAAAGTAGGCGGTGTCTCAGGATATACCATAATAGAACTCAAGTTATCGCAATTCTGAAAAGCCCTATTGCCAATCGAAGTCACAGAAGCACCAATCGTCAACGAGCCGTTGAGGCCAATGCAAAAATAGAAAGCATCATCACCTATTGAGGTCACAGAGTTCGGGATGGTTAACGAACTTGTAAAGCGGAAGCATCCTTCGAAAGCATGGCTTGCAATCGTTGTCACGGAACTCGGGATAATCAACGAGCCTGTGAAGCCATTGCATGCACTAAAAGAGCGAAATCCAATTGAAGTCACAGAATTCGGGATTATCAGCGATCCTGAGAAGCCACTGCATCCATCGAACGCCTGACCGCCTATAGTGATCACTGTATTCGGGATGGTAAGCGATCCCGTGAAACCTTGACATCCATAGAAAGTACCATACTCTATCGTGGTAATAGAATTCGGGAGAGTCAACAAGCCCGTGAAGCCACAATTGCCGAAAGCCCAACTACCTATCGAAGTCACTGAATTCGGAATGGTCAACGAGCCTGTGAGACCACTGCAATCGTAAAACATATAAGCAGGTATTCTTTGAACATTATCGCCGATGGTGAGCGTGCATCCGCAATTTTCAAAAGGTGATTCGTAAGTACCATTATTGTTAAGGGCGACATTATTGCAATTGGTGGCATTGTATTTCACATGTATAAATCCTGTGCAATTCTTGAAAGCTTCATTGCCTATTGAGGTCACGCCTGTGCCAATGGTCAATATGCCGTTGAAGCCAGTGCAATCAAAAAAAGCGGCTTTACCTATCGTGGTCACGGAATTTGGAATGTTCAGCGAGCCCGTGAATCCTTCGCAATAAGCAAAGGCAATCTCACCTATTGAGGTCAAGGTGTTTGGAAGGGTCAGCGAACCAGTGAAACCACAGTCCATAAACGCATAGGGGCCTATCTCGGTCACTGAATTACCAAGGTTCAATGAACCATTCAAGCCGCTGCAAACCTGGAAAGCAAATTCACCTATCGAGGTCACGGTATTCGGGATGGTCAGCGAACCTGTCATACCACTGCAACGGAAGAAAGCATATATGCCTATTGCTTTCACCGTATAGGTGGTTCCATTATTGGTGACCGTGGATGGCAGGGTGACGTTTCCCGTTGGTTGGACAAATCCTCCCCAAGGTTCACTAAGCGTTCCTGGATAAGTCAGTTCCACATAATGGTTGGTGGCATCAGTGATGCGATAATACAGCGTATGCCCTGAGGGGCTAACCGCTGAGAAGTCGGACGCATACGCCGTTCCCAAGCCCAGGCAGAAGGCAAGGAGGAGGGCGAAGATGGCTTTTTGGTGTTGTAGAATTCTTTTCATGGTATGTTGTTTTTAGTTGGTTTGTAATTGTTGAAAGAAAAGACGCTTCAAAATTAAACACGAAAAACAAATAATCAAAGTTTTTTTTATGTTTTGTCGTTTTTTTCGCAACGACTCGAAGCGATAAAGACATTAAAGATGCAAAAAAAACGGCCGCCCTCATCCGAGAGCGGCCGTTTGGCGTTTTTCAGCAAGTGAAACGATTATTCGCCTTTCTGGGCTTTCTCTTGCTTCTCAAGGTTTTCTTTCAGACCGGCAAGGACTTCGAGGTCGCCGAGGGTACTGTGCTCAATGTTGTCATTGATTTCCTTCACAGTGCGCTTGGCTTGCTTGGCTGCCTTTTCGGCGGCCTTTTCCTCTGCGCTCTTGGCAGGAGCTTCCTTCTCTTCCTCTACCTTAGGCAGGGCGAGGATGATCTTCTTGCTTTCCTTGTTGAACTCAAGAACCTTGAACTCGAGGCTGTCGTCTACCTTGGCGGGAGTACCGTCTTCCTTCTTCATGTAGCGGCTGGGGCAGAAGCCTTCCACGCCGTAAGGCAGTGAAACGACGGCGCCCTTGTCGGTAGCGCTGATGACGGTGCCTTGGTGCATGGAACCGACGGTGAAGACGGTTTCAAACACATCCCAAGGATTCTCTTCGAGTTGCTTGTGGCCGAGGCTGAGGCGGCGGTTCTCCTGGTCGACGTCGAGAACGACGACATCGATGGTCTCGCCAACCTTGGTGAATTCAGCCGGGTGCTTGATCTTCTTCGACCAGCTGAGGTCGCTGATGTGGATCAGGCCATCGACGCCTTCTTCGAGTTCGACGAAGATACCGAAGTTGGTGAAGGGGCATCAGCTGCTTCATGCCGAGGCTCATCTTGCGCTCCTCGCGGTCGAGGGTCAAGACCTTGGCTTCCACCTCGTCGCCCACCTTCAGGAAGTCCTGGGCGCTGCGGAGGTGTTGGCTCCATGACATCTCGGACACGTGGATGAGGCCTTCAACGCCAGGAGCGATCTCAACGAACGCACCGTAGTCGGCGATGACGACGACCTTACCCTTGACAGTGTCGCCCACCTTGAGGTTCTCGTCGAGAGCATCCCACGGATGAGGAGTGAGCTGCTTGAGACCCAAGGCAATACGTTTCTTGTTGTCGTCGAAGTCGAGGATGACGACCTTGATCTTCTCGTCCAACTTGACCACCTCTTCGGGGTGCGTGATGCGGCCCCAGCTGAGGTCGGTGATGTGGATGAGACCGTCGACGCCACCGAGGTCGATGAACACACCGTAGCTGGTGATGTTCTTGACCACGCCTTCGAGGATCTGACCCTTCTCGAGCTTGCTGATGATCTCGGCCTTCTGGGCTTCGAGCTCGTCCTCGATGAGGGCTTTGTGAGACACAACCACGTTCTTGAACTCTTGGTTGATCTTCACGACTTTGAATTCCATCACGCTGTCAACAAACACGTCGTAGTCACGAAT
>CACXXW010000114.1 GCA_902771635.1 uncultured Bacteroidia bacterium
TCTGCGGCGGGAACCGGTTTCGGTCTTGGAGTTCTGACTTTCTTTTCAACTGGCTTTTCTTCTGCTGGCATAGCCTCGTTGATGATGTTTTCGTTTTCTTCCATGTAAATAAATTGATAAAAATTGTACCCGCAAGCGTTCCAGACATCCACCTACGAGGAGGTTAAACTTTTGATTTACAACTCAAACCGCTGATTTTGCAATCCGTCTGGAGCGCGGCTTGAATTGGGCTGCAAAGATAGGAATTATTTCCATACAAAATACATCCTAACGAATTATTTTTCAATCTTTTTCACAAACCCCACAATCATCTCCAACACCTCGGGCGAAATGGTCTCCTCAATCTCGAAATATTCGTTGGGCGAACCTGACTCACAATGTTGGAAAAGGTGGTTCAAATTGGGCAGCTCATGAAGGGTAAGATTGGTCTTGCCATGTTCGGCGATGATTTTCTCGTATGCAGGAAGATTCTGTGAGGCTATCACTTGCAAGTCCTTTGAGCCATTGAGCAACAAAGCCGGACAATTCGTCTTGATGATGGCCTCCGTGGGGTCGTACTTTAGGAAATAATACATCCACGGTGATGCCATTTGTGACACGGTCTGCTCGGTCAGCTCCTCGTTGTAGCCCCAGCCTTTCAGCAGTTGGCGCAGCAAGCTGTCGGCCTCTTCCCTACTGCTTGAGGCTTCAATGATATCAAACATCTGAGCATTTGTATTACTGTTGAATTGAACAGCTTCTTCCGGCATACCCGAAGCCCTAAGTATAGCCTTCTGCTGCTCTTTGAGTACCTCTATGCCATTCACCGAGGGCCCTGCCAAAGAGATCAGAAAAGCCACTTCGGGCCGACGCGCTGACACCATAAAGTTGATGATGCCACCTTCACTATGCCCCAAGATACCGACCTTCGTAGCATTGATTTCCTTTCGGTTACGGAGATAGTCGAAGGCGGCCTCGGCATCATAGGAGAAGTCCATGGAGGTGGCATTTTTCACTTCACCCTCAGAGCCGCCTACACCACGGTCGTCGTAACGCAACACGGCAATGCCATGAAGAGCACAATAGTCAGCGATGACCCAGAAGGGACGATGGTTCATCAACTCCTCGTCACGGTCCTGCTGTCCACTGCCCGAGACAAGCACCATAGCTGGAAACGGACCTTTGCCTTCAGGGATGGTCAAAGTGCCAACCAATGTATTGCCTTCTTTTTCATTGACAAAGGTCACTTCCTCGATATGATAATTGAATGGAGGTTGTGGGTCTTGAGGTCTGGCCTTTTTCTGTTCTTTTTTCTCTGCCTTGGCAAGGTTGAGCGGAAAGGTCATGCCGTGTTGAGTGAACTCCCCTTCTATGGTCGAGTCTTTCAACACACCTAAATAAGCGGCACCCATGGCGTTCATTTTCAATTCCAAATGTCCGTCTTGGAAAGTTGTTTCGTCCACGGGAATATCATACGCGCCTTGTGCAGGCACATCAAAAGTGGCAGAATAGCCATTTTCGATGGCTTTGATGTCGAAAGCTGTCTCTAACTTTTGTACACCTAGGTCCATCTCACCTTTCCAATAGCCCTCGATTTGGGCTTGGGATTGCAGGACGGCAAATAACAGTAAGAATAAGATTTTGTTTTTCATAAACTACAGATTACACGGATTTTACAGATTACAATTATAACTACGAATGTCACGAATGAAACGAATTTTTTAAATTTTGCTGCTTCGCAGCGGATTACACGAATTGCCAACTACTAACTAATGATTACGGGGTCATAGGATTGTCGTCGCTCGTATAAAGCAGCATGGCGATGAAACCTATCGAAAAAACCATCATGAAACACACGCCGAACCAAATCCAAAAAGATTTACAACGGTTGCGGGCAATCAAGCCACCCGCTACAGCTTGCAGGAGGTAAAGGAATACCACGAGAATGATGATCCAAGTTTCTTTGTCCATAATGCGTTATTTTAACAAGGTTAATCCTCAAGTTCTCCGCAAGGTGAACCCTATTTACGATAGATTTATGTAAGATTTGCTTCTAAAAAACATCTCTTCATTTCTTTTTTCGCCCCGACTTCTTCAACGCCTCGGCGATAATCCACTGCAGCTGCCCGTTGACGGAGCGGAACTCGTCGGCAGCCCATTTTTCCACCGCTTCCATCGTCTCGGCATCGACGCGGAGCAGGAAGGTCTTGGTATTCGTACTATTTTCTTTCTCCTTTGCCATGGCTTATCTCTCCAATGCTTCGCCCAAGGTCATCGAGAGGATGTCGTCCTTGGAAATGTACTTGTCAAAAACCCAGATGCTCAGGATAGTCACCGCCATGACAATGAAGCCCGACAGGCCTGCCATGCCGTTCAGGAAGTCGTTGCCACCCAAGGTGAAATAAATGGTCGTACCCGAAACGGCGTTGATAGTGCCGTGCAGGATGGCTGCCACAATCATGGACTTGGATTTCAGCACGAAATACAATTCTACGATACCCAGCAGGATGCACATCATCACCATGAGCAGCACGCCCCAATACGGCTCGTTCGGGTAGTTGTGGCCCATCAGGATGAGTGGGGAATGCCAGATACCCCACACGATGCCGATGAACAAGGCGGCTTTCCAGAACTTCAACTCGCGCAAGGCACCAACGAGGTAATTACGCCAGCCGTATTCCTCGCCAAAGGCAGCGATGGCGTTGACGCTGATACCTGCCAACAAGCCACCGAAAACAACTGAAATCAACATCAAATAACTGGGCATATTACCCAACTGCTCACGCACCATCTCCTGTTGTTCCTCGGGAACATGATACTGATTGATGAGCTGCTCGGAGTTGTATTGCAGCTCCACACCTGGCATCAAACCATTGATGGGAATGCAGAGCAATGTCATCGCCACAGGCAAGAGCCAAGCTACCACCCAAGTCCAGGATACCTTAAAGTTGACCAAACCCGTGTGGTTGAACTTCTCCTTGTCGATGGCTTGCAACACCAAGGCTGTGATGAGCGGGAAAAACATATACACTGCGGAGAAGACCATGAGTCCCGTAGGGGTGTCCGCTCCAATGCCGAAGCCCCAGTGGGCAACGGCAAATATGGCCCAACTGAAGAGGCAAACGGCTATTGAGTATCTGATTGCTTTTTTCATAGGATAATGGTTTTATTAGACACGCTTTGCGTCATTGCGAGGAGGCACGACGAAGCAATCCAGGAAACAGGCTCATGATCTGGATTGCTTCTTCCGTTTTCACGGAATGATGCCTCGCAATGACGCGAAACAACAAGGTTCACCCCGTAGCCCTCATTGCGGGCTTGACCCGCAATCTCCCAAGCATTAGGGATTCGTCTCCGCGCTTGGGAGATGGCGGATGTCTCTCCGCCATGAGGGCATAGGGTATGAGTGTCGTTGTACCCAGTGGTTTGTCTCGAACGGATTACCGATTTCACTTTTGCAATCATTTCAAGCGTTTCCTCTTCCGTAGCGCAGTTGAGGTAATACAATTTGCCATCCGCAGTGCGCACTTCGAGCAAGGGACCGCCATCGGTGCAGACAAATAACATGCATCTTTCGCCCCCTTTCTTGCGGAAATGCCCGATGCCAACATCATCGGTGGCAACGCCGTTAGTACGGATGGGAAAATCAGGCCAATCGGTCAACACATTGACCTCGGTAATGTCGTTCATGGCAATCGAGGCACTGTATCCGCCACCTTTGGCCGTGATGTAATCCTCTGACACTTCAACCGTAGCAGGTTTGGTGCCGACAAAATAGAAGATGACCGTAGACAAAAGAATCACCGCGACCACGATAAGTGCAATTCGGCTTTTACGCCTCTCCTTCCTGCCCGCTTCACCCTGCATTCCTGCATCGTATCTCCGCGATAATAAAATGACGGCAACTACCATGGCAAAAATCACAGCCATCATCAGCGCAAAATGAATGCCTTCTGGAATATGCACCAAGGTTGACAAACCTCCCAAAAGCAGCATCACGGCGCCACTGATGAGCAGCGCATTGCGCACAACACGCCTCAAGCCGTCAAGATCGACCTTGGACAAACGCTCCTTCGACATAGTGTTTACGCCCGAAATCAACTTCGGAAACTTATAGACCATCCAGCCCGTGAGCATCAAAATCGCGCCCATCATTAAATCTGTCCAAAACATAATTCTTTCCTATTTAGTTTACAATTAAATAAGTCACACTTAACGCAAGCCCCTTTTTCATGTTTCCGTCTTTTTCAGGATGCCATTTCAACCGAATGGCAAACCAAACCGCAAGGGCGAATACAAAGATTTGACTAACCTTAATAGTTTATTTCAAATTAAGACACAACAAATATAATAGACAATGAACCCAATCACAAGCCAAGCCACAAGCCAAACTGTAATAAATACCTTCTCAAATTTACTCAGCTCACCAATAAAACGCCATTTGATGATGACAAACACCAAGGGAAGGACACAACCCATAATCCACATCAAAATACCTTCATTCAGGCCAAAAATGATTTGAATCAACGCCGCCATCGTCAAAGCGAGAGCAGCAGTCAAGTAATTGACCATAAGGAATTTCTGCATTCTTTTTTCGTATTCAGTGCCTCGCTGTTCTGCCATCACCTTTTTCATTTTTTCGTCTTTTTCAGGATGCCGTTTCAACCGAATGGCAAACCAAACCATGATGAGGGCGAATATTATTAAGAATATTTCCATTGTTTCTTCTATATTTCGCGTAGGAGAGCGGCTACCACAGTGTGATAGCCTTACAACTCCTAACTGTTAACTATCAGCTCAATACAGGCTTCCCGTGTTCACCACTGGTTGTGCCGATTCATCAGCGCAAAGCACCACCATCAAATTGCTCACCATGGCGGCCTTGCGTTCCTCGTCGAGTTCGACAACACCTTCATCCTTCAACTTGTCCAAAGCCATCTTGACCATCGAGACGGCGCCTTCCACAATCTTCTCACGGGCCGAGATAATGGCGGCAGCCTGCTGACGACGCAGCATCACGGCGGCAATCTCAGGCGAATAAGCCAAATAGTTGATGCGTGCTTCAAGCACTTCCAGACCCGACATGGCCAGACGCTCATTCAGCTTGGCCAGCAACACATCGTTGATTTCCTTGCCACCGGCACGAAGGGTAAGTTCGTCCTTTTCAGCCTCGTTTTCATCATAGGCGTACATGCCCGCCACCTCACGCAAGGCGGCATCACTCTGCACCTTGATGAAGCTCTCAAAGGCCTTCATGCGGTTGGAGACCGACACCGTAGCGGTGCTACCAGCCGCGCCGCCCGCCATGGTTTGCGAGTCAATCTCGAACATGGCCTTGTAGGTGTCCTTCAGCTTCCACACCAAGATTTGGCCAATCATAATCGGGTTACCCGTCTTGTCGTTCACCTTGATGTTGTCAGGGTTGAGGTTACGAGCACGCAACGAGACCTTTTTGGAAGTCATGAAGGGATTGACCCAGTGAAAGCCCGTCTTGGTGAAAGTGCCTTTGTACCTGCCGAAAAACAGCATCACCATAGCCTCGTTAGGCTCCAACTTACGGAAGCCGACGGGCCAAATGCAGGCCAACAAAAAGCCGATGACGGAAAGGAAAGGCGTTGAAAAAACGCCCAATGCAAATGCGACAATACCCCAAATGCTCAGGGCAATAATAGCGAGTTCAATAAACAATGCGATGAAACCGTTCATCGCAAAACCTTTAAATTCAAATTCTTTCGTTTCCATAGGTGATATTATTTTGATATTATTTTGATGTGGCAAAAATACATTAATTTTGGAACATGCAAGAAAAAATTGAACTTTTTTTGAAAATTTTTCCCTTTTATGCATTATTTTTGCGGTGACAAAACGGAATATGATCAAAAACTTATTCAATATGAAGAAATTAGCATTACTCGGAGCTTTGGCCGTCATGATGATGACCAGTTGCTCAACCTTGAAAATCGTAGACCAAAACTCCGCCATCAACGCGGGGACTGCCGCCGTGCAAGCCTTGACCATCAGTGACGCACAAGTCAAGCAACTGTGCAGCCAATACATGGTGGAATCCGATGGCCAGAACACCATCTTGCCTGCCAACAACAGCTACACGCAGCGCTTAGACCGC
>CACXXW010000115.1 GCA_902771635.1 uncultured Bacteroidia bacterium
TCCTCAACATCCAACAAATCGGAAATGGTAACTTTGTAAACAATAGCCTTGAATTCTCCTGTCTCATTATTAAAAGTGTTACATGACACAAGGCAGCCCCCATCAGGGAAAGCCATCACGGTAATGGGCAATTGCGTCAGCTTGGGATGTACAAAATGAATCTCACCCAACTTGTTCAAATTCTCGTCTAAACAGGCAATGTATGGATTGGTCATTACATCCATAACCCCTGCCACATACACCCTGTTTTCCGAATCGAAATCCACCGTATGCTCTCCTCCTCCCATATCCGCATACGGAGAAATCATTCCCCATGTATAATCCATTTGATTCATGTCCTGATCAAACATGCTCGTGATGATGTTCTGGCCATCATCGGGATGGATTGGGTCGATATAGCTGGAAATAGAATAAGTTTTACCAATGTTGGGATTGTAATGATAGTCGGTGTAAGAACTACAATAAATGGGTCTAGAAACGGCATCTACATCATCCACTCGGTTCACGAGATTCAGAGAAGAATCGAATGTATAGCAACCAAAAACGCAAAAGGCAGTGGTGTCCGTGCGCCACTTGACAATATGGATTCCCATGGAATCAGAAGTGGGTATGCAGCCATGATAGTTCACCTGTTGAGGATGGCGTTTCACTGTGCGTTCAGCCGCCACCTCTCCGGCAGCGTCGAACCTTACAATGCGGATGCTGTCTTGTACCGTACTGTAGGAGAGAAAGCACCCTCCGTCTTTATTGACAAGCACATGGACTTCCTTTGAATCAACAACAGTCTCAGGACAATCAAACCCATACCAATCATATTGTTCAAAAACAGGTATCATGTCGTCCCCAATGGTCACTTTATTGAAAGTGGCCGTGTCACCGTCAAGCTGTTTTTCCAGATAATAGACAAGTGTTTGTCCATCTTTGTTAGTGAACATTTCAAAATCGAGTATGGCTTCATTTCTTGGCCAAAGCAAAATGGAATCCAGCAACAATCCATCATCATTATACTTTTTGATGGCAATGCCTTGCATTGATGAGGTCATTGCAGTAATCTCGTTGTCACCCGAATAGTTCATCAGAACCACCAAATCATCCGACACGATGAACTCCTCCATTTCGTAAACATCTTGGGCCATCAACATCCCGCTTCCCGCCATCAGAAGGAGCGCAAGCAGCGCATAAATTCTAATTGTTCTCATTGTCCTATTGGTTTTTATTAGTCTTATCAGTCCTATAAGTCCCCTTCGTTAGCACGTAAGCACGTAAGCACGCATAACGATAACTTACTCCTTAATCCACTTCCCACTCTCCGCTTCAATGCCATTGGCCATCACCTTCCAAACATAAACCCCTTCAGCCCATCCTCCAGCATCAATCCCCGTCACATTTTCCGTAATATCTTGTCTGTGTATAAGCCTCCCATTCATATCATAGACTTCCACCCGCGCATCCTTCAATCCCGTCCTGATGTTCAGCACATCCTTCCCCGGATTAGGATAGGCCACCGCCACAGCGAAGCCAGCATCATGGGCTTCCTCGATGCCGTCAAAAGTTTCTTTGGGAATTTTGTAAATGGCACCAACGTCCTCTACCTCATCCATTCTTGTGCAAAGCAGAAAAAGGTCTCCATTTGGACTTAAACAGATTCCTTTGTCAGGGTACAGCCAGTAGAAATCATCTGTATAATAGATTTCATTGAGTTTGTTAAGGTTCTCATCCAGATAGGCTACATAGACACTTGTCGGTATGGATAAAATCTTGTCCATGCCTCCAGCCATGTAAATGCCACCTTCTGAATCAAAAGCAATAGAGTTTTTGTAGCCAGCCGCAGTTGGAACACTTGAAGTGATGCCCCATGTGTAGGCAAGCTGCTCGAAATGCTCGGCATCGAACACGCTCATCAATATATCTTCATCGTGCTCAAGTATGCCACCAGGTGCCATATATGTCTCGCAATCGATGGAATAGGTTTTTCCATTGTAAGGGTTCAGTTTGAAGAAGGCTTCCTTGCCACATAAACGGGGAAATGAAAGTTGATCTATGTTCTCCAAATGCTCTACTATGTTGAGGTCGGCATCCAAAGTGTAGCAATCGTACATTGCGGGGTTCTCTGTCAGGTTTCGCATAACCATCCTGCAACCGAGCGAATCGGGGGTAGGAAACAGTTCAAACGCACGGAACATAAGGCCGCCAAAAGGAATGTTTTCAAATGTCCTTTCAAGAAGCAGTTGGCCATCAGCACCGAATTTCATCAGCCTGAATCCAGTTGTCCAAGGAGTGGTTTGGCATTGCGTCAGACTTTGAGATGGATAGGCGTAGAATATGCTGCCGTCTTTGTTGGCCACAAACCGTTCCTCAAAAAGGTTGTCACTTGTGTAATAATCCGTGCATTGCCAATCATAGTCAAGATATGACAGCGACAAACCATTGGAAATGCCAATTTTCTGAAGCCGCAGTGTGTCGTCGGAGAATTTCATTACGAGCATCCCAAAAGAGCCGTCAGCAAATTGTTGAATACTACAAGGCTTTGTCCTTCGCCCAATGCTTGGATTGTTCGTAAAAAGATAGGTGGAATCCACTATGTCACCGTTTCCGTCCAATAGCAACAGATGTTGGTCGGCCCACCAGTTTCCATTCTCATGATGTCGTATCCCAAGCCGAACCATCATGGTATCTTGGTTGGCGAAGACTGCGTCGCCGAAAAACATGTCTGAGCCAAGGGAAAAGTACTCCTGCAAGACCTGAGCTTGCATTCGTACCCCTCCCATCATCATCAACGCAAGCAGTGCATAAATTCTCATTGTTTTCATTGTTCTATTGGATTTTATAAGTCTTATCAGTCTCTTCCCTCTCTGAGAGGGGGTCAGGGGGAGTCCTCCTCCCTCTCCTTCGGGAGAGGGCCGGGGTGAGGGCCTCTTCGTTAGTACGTTAGCACGTCAGCGCGCATACCGAAAAAAATCACTCCTTCACAAACTTTCCCCCAATCATCTCTTTTTCAGCATTGTAAACTCGATAGAAATACACCCCAGCTTTCAATCCAGAAACGCCTATAGTAAGCACATTCCCCTCGCCACGGATAAACCTGTCTACGCAAGGACGGCCAAGAGCATCCGTAATGCTGATGCGGCAGCCATCAATGTTTTCCACCCCGCTAAGGTCAATGTTCAGAACATCCTTTGCCGGATTAGGATACGCCTTGCCTTGAATCTCCGTCACAGGCATCTCCTTGACCGAAGTGGGTATGGGGTTCATCTCTTCGCGGGTCAGTTTCATAACCTTACTTGCAGAATATGAACTCATACAATTTGCACCTCCATTCATGGCCAAAAGACAACCACCATCGTTGTAGGGTAAAACGAATATGGGGAAATAGTCATAGTACTGATCCTCGTCAAAGAAACGGCCGCCAAGAATTTCCATGTCGCGGTCAAAAAGGCACAATCCTGTTTGCAAGTCGCCACCAAGGTCATACCAAGTCATGTAACAGCCGTACATGGTCGTGTCGTTCACCGTGGCCATACATCTACTACCATGGCCAGAAGGTTCTTCATTTCTTCTCCCCTCGTGAAGGAAACCAACTTCATAATGATTAACCCGACCACAGTCCACATTATAGCCATGTTGGCCAGGTCCAACGGTCCAACTAAGATCAAGGTCACCAATCGTCAACAGATGCTCGTCAATGCCTTGCTTCCAAGGGCATCTTGCACCAAAGAACAGCAACCTGTCATCCGAAAGGAAATAGTCGGAATAACCTCGGTCACCCAAAGCGAAGCCATCCATGTCAGCCGCTCCGGGAGTACCCAAAATATAGCGATAAGCCTTCACATACTGAAAGTCTTCGTCATAGAATGCCGTGCCTATACCACCCCCAGGGCCATTACAGAGAAAGATATAGCCGTTTCCTGATGGATTCTTGAAAATACTATGACAATAAAATCCATGCAGTCGAAACTCGGGATCTTCGGCATCGTAATACTTTGGCACCACATAGCGGCACGCCAAGGTGTCGGCGTTTTGGTCAAACCTGTACATGTAAGGGAATACCCTATTTGAGCTTTCATAATAATAACCGCAGGCAATCACCTGGCCGTTATCATGAAGAAGAGATGGCCAACTTTTCAACTCCGGAGAGTTATGGGTATAAACCTTTGACTCGACTATTTCAAGATTGCCATCAAAAACAATCGCCCAGAGTTCACTGCCTCCATAATTGATCAATGTTGAGTCTGGTTGAAGTTGTGCCACTGTGAAGTAATTGCCATTGTCAAGCTGAACTATATCATGCGTCAGCAGCATTTTCGGCAAATCCTCACAAATGTGGTGCTCGTAGTTGCCGTCAGGATGCACTTTGAAGAGCGATGTATTCCAATCGTGACGACGGCCGAATCGCCCTATCAAAACGGCATTGCCATCCGCATCAATCACACCCGCATCAATGCGTGAATACTGGTTGATGTCGTTCTGGTCGCCAAAATCAAACTCCCATTGCTGGGCGTGCATAGTGACTCCCGCCATCAGCAGGAGCGCAAGCAGGGTGTAAATCTTTAAGTCTTTCATATTCTGTTGATTTTTGATTTGTTATTCCTTTATCCATTTTCCACCTAACATTTCTCCATCCTCACCATACACCCGATAAACATACACTCCCGCTTTAAGCCCCGAAACGCCCACAGTAAGCACATTCCCTTTTCCTCGGACAAACCTATCCAAGCAAGGACGGCCAAGGGCATCCGTAATGCTGATGCGACAACCATCAATGTTTTCCACTCCACTTAGGTCAATGTTCAGAACATCCTTTGCCGGATTAGGATACGCCTTGCCTTGAATTTCCGTCATAGGCATCTCCTTGACAGAAGTGGGTATTGGGTTCATCTCCTCGCGAGTCAGCCTCAACACTTTGCTGGCCACGTATGGCGACAAAGCTTCTCCACCGTCCATGACCAACAAACAGCCTCCATCAGGATAAGGAAGGACAAATTGCGGCCAATACTTATAGTATTCATCCTCATCGAAGAAGCGACCGCCAAGGATTTCCATGTCGCGGTCAAAAAGGCACAAGCCAGTCTGTTTGTTATCCCCTGGGTAGTACATAGTCATGTAACAGCCATACATGGTCGTGTCGTTCACCGTGGCCATGCATTTGCAACCATATCCCGATGGCTCTTCGTTTCTTCCCTCCTCGTGAAGGAAACCCACTTCATAATGATTAACTCGGCCACAGTCCACATTATAGCCCTGTTGGCCTGGTCCTACCGTCCAACTGAGGTCAAGGTCACCAAGGGTCAACAGATACTTGTCGCCTCCTTCTTTCCAAGGATTTCTTGCTCCAAAAAACAGCAACCTGTCTTCCGAAAGGAAATAGTCGGAATAACCTCGGTCACCCAAAGCGTAGCTGTCCATGTCAGCCGCACCAGGAGTGCCCAAAATGTAACGGTAAGCCTTCACATACTGAAAGTTATCGTCATAAACCGCCGTTCCAATTCCACCTCCAGGCCCATTACAGAGAAAAACATAACCATTTCCCGACGGATTCTTGAGAATGTTATGGCACATAAAACCTTGCAGCCGAAACTCGGGGTCATTGGCATTGTAGTACTTAGGCACCACATAGCGGCACGCCAAGGTGTCAGCATTTTCGTCAAACCTATACATATAAGGGAATGCTCTATTCGAGCTTTCATAATAATAACCGCAGGCAATCACCTGACCATTGTCGTATAGAAGACACGGCCGACTTATCCTTTCCAAAGAGTTCTGGGTATATATTTTTGTATCTACGATTTCAAGATTACCATCAAAAACAATCGCCCATAGTTCGCTACCTCCATAATTAATCATTGTGGTGTCTGGCTGAAACTGTGCCACTGTGAAATAATTGCCATTGCTAAGCTGAACCATATCATGCGTCAGCAGCATTTTTGGCAAATCTTCACATACGCGACGTTCATAGGTGCCATCAGGATATACTTTGATGAGTTGTGTGTTCCAATCGCGGCGGCGACCAAATCGGCCCATCAAGACGGCGTTACCATCCGCATCAATCACGCCCG
>CACXXW010000116.1 GCA_902771635.1 uncultured Bacteroidia bacterium
TGAGTCTTATGCCCTTGTGCAGTGCAGTGACTCCCGAACAGTTGAAGGCCGCCGACTTCGGGCAACATTATAGCCATAACAAAGAATCTGCTCGTCCGGGATATTATCAGGTGTTGTTGCAGGAGAGTAATGTCAATGTGGAGCTTTCGGCCACCACGCGCACGGGCATCCATCGCTATACTTTCCCAGAGGACCAGCCGCAGAGCGTCGTCCTCGACCTCGATCGAGGTACCTTCCGTGGCGAGGCCTATTACTCGAAACGCCGCACCTATGACGTGATTCAGGCACAGATTCGCCTCGTCGATGACCACACCATCGAAGGCTATCGCCGTCGTCACAGGTTGGGCCAAGATGCGCAAAGTGTATTTTCGCGCCGAGTTTTCTAGGCCATTCAATCAGCATCTGCTGATGAATGGCGGACTGAATGTCGGCAGCAGCGATGTGGTGAATGGCAGAACACTGAGGGCGGCATTGAACTTCGACCCCGCCGATGGTCAAGAGTTGATGATAAAAGTCGCCATCTCGCCTGTGGATAATGAAGGCGCAAGGAAAAATATGCTGGCGGAAGCCCAAAGCTGGGATTTTGACGGCTATGTCAAAGCCGCCCACGACACCTGGCAGCGCGAACTCAGTCGCATCGACATTGAAGGCACCGAGGAACAGAAAACCATCTTCTACACGGGACTCTACCATGTGTTGATGCAGCCCAACACGATGAGCGATGTGGATGGCCGTTACATGGACACCAACTTCGAGATCAAGCAGATGCCTAAGGGACAAACGTATCACAGCACATTTAGTTTGTGGGATACCTTCCGCGCTGCACATCCGCTGTATACGCTCATCGCGCCCGACATTGCTGCGCAGTTTGTGAGAGATATGGTGCTGCACCACCAAACCTACGGTTACCTGCCCATTTGGGACCTTTGGGGACAAGACAACTACTGCATGATTGGCAACCACGCCATCCCCGTGCTCGCCGATGCTATCATGGCCGAGATTCCAGGCATCGATGTGGAAGCTGCGTATCAAGCCATGGTCGAGAGTAGCACTCGAAGCCACTTCAACTCACCATTTGAGATTTGGGAAAAATATGGTTACATGCCTCAAACTTTGCAAGATGAGAGCGTCAGCATCACCATGGAGCAGGCTTTCGATGACGCTTGCGTGGCGTTGGTGGCCAAGAAACTCGGAAAAATGGACGACTACGAGCGCTTCTATCGCCGTAGTATGTTCTACAAAAACCTCTTCGACCCAGAAACGGGCTTCTTCCGTCCCAAAGATGAGAAGGGCAATTGGATGGAAGGCTTCGATCCCTTGTCGTATGAGCAACCTTGCTTCGTGGAAGGCAATGCTTGGCAATACATGTGGTTTGTGCCCCAAGATCCGCAAGGACTCATCGACCTCTTCGGTGGCAAGAAAGGCTTCCTGAAGAAACTCGACGAGAACTTCAGCCTCACTGACACTTCGGGTGAAGTCAACGGCAATGCGAGCGGCTTCATCGGACAATATGCTCATGGTAACGAGCCGAGTCATCATATCGTCTATCTCTACAATTTTGCGGGCAAGCCTGAACGCACACAGGAGTTGGTGGAGCAGGTGAGGAGCGAGTTTTACCGTGCCACACCTTGCGGCTATGCCGGCAACGACGATTGTGGCCAGATGTCGGCTTGGTACATCTTCTCAAGCCTCGGTTTCTATCCCTTCCATGCGGGGTCGGCAGAATACGTCATTGGTACGCCTTTATTTACTAAGGCTACTTTGCATCTTGAGAATGGCAAGGATTTCGTCATTAACGCTAAGAACAAGACGCCTGAACGCATCCATGTCAAGAGTGTGAAACTGAACGGGAAGCCAATTAAGGATTACACCATTACCCACCAACAGATTATGGCGGGCGGAACTTTAGAGTTTATTATGAAATGAAAGCAAAAGGCATTGTACAAATTGGCATCATTTATCTGATAGCCACAGCGTTGGGATTTCTTGTGTTCAAGGTTTCAAATAATGCCATGTCGGAATTGTGGGCATTATTTCTGGCCGATGTGGTAGCCACGATTATTGTGTGGTTTTTTGGACTTATCCATAAGAACGTATCGGTTTACGACCCTTATTGGAGCGTGGCCCCACCCATGATGTTCACCGCTTGGGCATTTTATAAGTCGGCATTCACCTTACCGGTAGTCTTACTGCTCATTGCCGTCTGGTATTGGGGCATCCGTTTGACGGGCAATTGGGCTTATACCTTTAAGGGCCTTGACCACGAGGATTGGCGCTACACCCGTTACCGCGAAACGCAGTCGCCTTTCATTTTCCAAATCATCAATTTCTTTGGCCTGAACATGATGCCTACGGTTCTGGTATTTGCAGCCATGCTTCCTGGATTCAACTTGTTTGAGTCGGCGGAAGCGGCCAACATGTTGACTTGGCTCGGCTTTGCTATATGCATTTCAGCAGCCACATTGCAGCTGGTTGCCGACACCCAAATACATCGTTTTCGCGACGGCGAAATCTCGATGTGGTGGGGCGTTTGGACGATGTATGCCTCCATCTACGGTTTGGATTGGCTGATTCTCGCCCCTGTCGCCATGACGGCACTCTTCCTGTTCATTAGCATTCCCATGATGGAACGGCGCCAGCTCCAAAACAAGCCAGGCTATGCTGAATATAGGAAAAACACAAGAATGCTGATTTGACGTATTATTTCTTCACGAACTCCACACGACGGTTCTTGGCGCGACCTTCTGCTGAGTCGTTAGAGGCAATGGGGGAATGTGAACCCTTGCCCACAGGAGTGAGGCGCGATTGTGCGATACCTTGCTTCACGAGGGCGTTCACGATAGCCTCTGCCCTCTGTTGGCTCAGTGGGTCGTTCACGGCATCAGTGCCGGTGTTGTCGCAATGGCCTTGCACCTCGAACTCAAGCTCGGGATGCTCTTGCATCAGTTGGGCCACACGATTGATTTCGATGACGGATTCCGGCTTCAGGTCGGCCTTGCCAGTCTCGAAGGTGATGGCGTAGGTCACAATCTTGCCGTCGGTAGTGAGGCGGTCATAGAGCGGCACGGCACCTTGGGCGATGCGCACATTGCTCAACCCCGTGTAGCGATAGAACGCACCGCTGGCAAAGAATAAATAGCCAGGGGCCTTCATGGCCGGCACGTTAATCATACGCACGCCATTCACATAGCCCTTGAAAGCCCGCTGGTTGAACGAGAAGGCGAAGTGGTTCCACTCGCCGGCAACCACGGGGTTGTCCTTCTCCAGGTAGTCGCTGTTGCCCGAGTTCAGTCCCAGCATCTTTTCTCCACTCGACTGGTTGTCCCCGTCCGGTTTCAGCAGGCTCCACGTCAGGTTGCACGAACCGTCTTCCCTATACCAGAATTTTACGTAACTTGATGCATTGTAGTAGCTGTCGTCACCGCGGTCGCCGAAATAAATGCCCATATCGAGCGTTGTCTCCTCCTCGTCCCCTGTATTCATCGGAGCCACGTAGAGGTCGAACTCCACCGTAAATACCTCTGGCAGCCAGTCCCACTTCTTTTTCATCAGCGGCATTACTTGCCCTAGACCGTTGTCGGTGAAGGCAATCACGTTGCGCCCCTGTTGCTGTGCCATCTCCGCATAGCCGTCCAGCAAATCCCACCTCAGCGGGAACTCGCCTAGTTTCTCCCCTTCAAAGTTGTCGTCGAAAATAATCTCATCGCCAGGGACGAAGTCGCTCTTGGCATAGGTGGTTTCTTGAGCCATTGCTGCCATGCCAGCAAACAAAAGCATCGCTATTGCGGTAATAATCTTCTTCATTTTTAATGCGTTTTAATTGGTTTAAGACTGCAAAGATAGTAAGATATTTTAATTTTCACCTCTTTTCGTAATGCTCTTCTTCCGCTGCAATAGAAGTAGGCGTCTCTTGAACATTGTAAGGTACCACCTTCGGTTGGTGCAAGGCCAAGAAATGCTCATTCAGTAGCAGTTCCACACGAAGCATGGTCTCCTCGATGCGTTTGGGCGTCAGTTGGCATTCCCACACCACGATGACCTGCCAGCCGTTGTCGTGCAGCACTTGGTAGTTCTGCTGGTCACGTTCTTGGTTCCTTTTGATCTTGTTTACCCAGAATTCACGGTTCGTCTGCGGAATCTTACAGCAAGATGAATTGGTGATTTCTGGTAGAGACGCAAGATTTTGCGTCTCTACATGGTGGCCGTGCCAAAAACACCCATTCACAAAAATTGCCGTCCGATACCGCCGCATGACGATATCCGGTTTGCCTGGCACGCTTTTCACATTGAGACGATAGCGGTAGCCGTGTTGCCACAGCCATTGCCTGACCTTCAGCTCGGGCTTGGTGCCTTTGCCGTGGATGCGCGACATCACGCGGTGGCGTTGTTCGGGTGTGAGACGGTCGGTCATTGTTCTATTGAGTGATGGTTAATCATGCAAAAAGAGGTTATATCCCTTCAGACCAAAGCAGTTTGAAGAAATCTAGAACATACAAACATTCAATGTCGCCCATGTGACGGTTGAACTTGTCCAAAGAGACGATGATACGACGTGATTGCGGATGCTCTTCTCCAAAAGCTTTAAGGCCTTTCAAGTGGCGATTCATCACCTCTTCTGCGGATTTTATCTCAATCGCTACACGAGCATCACCAATCACAACATCCACTTCAATACCTGTATAGGTTCGCCAATAGGATAACGTTTCTTCCGAGTGAGTGTAGTGCATCCAAGCATAAATTTCTTGAACGACCAGATGCTCGAAAGCGTGTCCATAGTCGGTCGTACCGCGAACGAGTTCTTTGCGATGAAGTAAATGGTTGGCAACGCCAATATCGAAATAATAGAAGCGAGGAGCCTGTACCAGACGTCGCTTTATCACCTTGGTAAAGGCTGGGATGCGATAGCCGATGAGCGTATCTTCCAAAATGTCAAAATAAGCACTGACAGTCGTGGCGCTGACGCCACAATCCTGAGCGATATTGTTATTGTTGACCATCTCACCATCCGTTAGGGCTGCGGCTTCCAGAAAACGTTGGAAGGCATCAAGGTTGCGTACCAAGGCCTCTTCTTTGATCTCTTCCTTAAGATAGACTTCAATGTAGGCCGCCAAACGCCGTTGGGGATTTTTGGCGAGGTAATGTGAGGGTATCATGCCATACGAGACGGCATGGTCGATATCAAAATTGGGAATCTCGGCACTGACAAAAGGATACAAATAAACTGGTAGTGCCCTGCCCCCCAAAGTGTTCTTGCCTTTGCGCTTTAACTTGCGAGCACTAGAGCCACAAAGGATGAAGATAATGTGACGCTCGGAAATGAGCCGATGCACTTCGTTTAATAACTCGGGCACTTCGGGTATTTCGTCGATAATAACCAGCGTATTCTCTGGCTTGTCTTTAAGCGTTTCATAGAGCAAAACAGGTCGGCGTGACAAACGGTTTTTGACCTCCGTGTCAAGCAGGTCGATGTAGATGGCTTTTGGGAATTGTTGGCGAAGGATGGTTGATTTCCCAGTTTGGCGAGCGCCAAATAAGAATATGCTGTCATCCAATTCACTTGAAATCTGTAAAATGCGACTTAACATCACCCTTTAATTTGATGGTTTCTACTATTGATTTTTATTTAAAATCACAAGTATAACTTTTGATTTTCAATCAAATTCGAGTGCAAAAATAGGGAATAATTCTTAAATGTCAAGTGATTTAGTGGATTTTTAGGAAAAAGAAGAGCTCTTCAACGGAATTGGCGACCTTTAAGTTTTCGATGCTACTCATATCACGATACCCCCAGTTCACGGCAATGCCTGTGATGCCGCCGTTAGCAGCAGTCTCCATGTCGGTGTCGGAGTCGCCAATCATAACGGTATCTTCTTTTTCGATGCCCGCTTTGCGTAGCACCTCGTCGACAACCTCGGGGTCGGGCTTGAGGGGGAAGTCGGGGCGACCGCCCAAGACGGCTACAAAGGGAATCTCGGGGAAGAACTCCTTGATGAGGTGTTCGGTGCCCTCTTGGAACTTGTTGGAGGCCACGGCCAGCATCACACCTTCTTGGTGCAGTTGTGTCAAGAGGTCGTGTATGCCAGGAAAGGGTTTAGTGTAAATATCGATGTGGGTAATGTAGTAGGCTCTGAAGTCGTTGTAGGCGGCATCCACCATGTCATCGTCCTTGTGGCCGATGGGCAAAGCTTTCCGCATCAGGTTGCGTGCACCATGCCCGACCATGGCCATGACTTCATCGCGCGTAAAGGTCGGGAAACCTCTCAAGCTCATGGCGTGGTTGACGGCCTCCTTGAGGTCGTCAATGGTGTCGAGCAGCGTGCCGTCGAGGTCGAAGATGACAAGTTTGGGTTTCATCAAATTGCACATAATGATGCAAAAGTACAAATATTCCATTCATCGGTAATGCTGTAATACACAATAAACCGCAGTAATCAGCGTTATCTACTTATGAGACAATTCTTTACTTTTCTACTTCTGATAGTACTTAACCTAGTGTTTCTATCGGGTTGCCAAGCGCAAAAAGCCTCCATTCGAGGTCCTCAAGGCGAGATAGCCTACAAAGTTACTTTGCCCGATGGGTTTGACCCAACAAAAGACCAATGTCCGATGGTGATCTTGATGCACGGCATCTTCTCCAGCAAGGACTATATTCCCATGCCGCAGCTTGCAAAGGGTCTTGCCAAAGCCGGCATCGCCTCCATCCGCTTCGACTTTGGCGGACACGGCAAAAGCGATGGCCGCAAGCAGTACATGACCATCGAAAAGGAACTGGCCGACGCGCGCGCCGTCTGGGATTATGTTCAGAGCCTGCCTTATGTGAATGGCGTGGGCTTGCTAGGCCACTCGCAAGGCGGTGTCATCGCCTCGATGGTAGCGGGACGTCTGGCCAGCCAAAGCAAAGTTCCATCGGGTGTAGTGCTGATTGCTCCTGGCTCGGTCATCAAGGAGGCCTGTCAAGGCGGCAAGTTCTTCAATGCGACATTTGACCCTAAGGACCCGCCGGAATACATCCGCTGTTGGGGGTTGTATAAGTTGGGTCGCGAGTACCTTGTCACCACGCAGCAGCTCGACATCTATGGCACTGCGGCAGCCTACCAAGGTCCTGTGCTTCTCCTTCATGGCGACCGCGACGGCATCGTGCCGATGTGGTGCAGCGAACGTTATCTGGAAGCCTACGGCTCTCATGCCACCCTAAAAGTGGTGGAAGGCGAAAACCACACCATCACCCGCCGCCGCAAGCAGGTGGTTGCTGAGACGGTGGAGTTTTTTAGAGGGGTGTTTGGGAGGTGATGGTTTTGAGGTAAGAGATTGTGGATTTGATTTAAGTGTTTTCAAAAGCAAAGATGAAGCTTTTTTGTGAAGGGTTTTCTTCAAGGTATTTTGAGAGTTGGGATGCATTGATAGTAATTCCCGTGGAGGCTGCAGCATCAACGCCATAAACAAAAACTTTACGAAATTTGCGATAGTTGCTCAACTTAAACAACAAGCGCATCGGGTGTTTCGGATCGTCAACATAGGTGACACCAATGGATACAATCTCATAAGCTCCCTCAACTTCATGATTAATAACAGGAGCAAAATACTTTAATCTTTGCAAATCTATCGCTTGGTTGGGTGTATGACCAGAGACAAAAGAGGTTGCTGTCCCATTTTTTAGTGCTGCGGTGTCGGGGTTTACTTTGGCTTGAATGGATGCAAGCAACATCAATTCTGTTTTCTCGCTTGGCTTTTCAGCACCCTTTGTGTACCCCATGTTCTTCAATGTCGCCATCGGGTCTTGACCTAAAGCGAAATCTCCAGGCTTTGTCACAAAGAAATGCTCTTTGAGTTCTAACAATAGCGTTTCGTTTTCTTGCCTTTTCTGTTCGTTTTCAGTGTTTTCCAATGCCAGCACAAATACCTCTTCGTTGGCAAACGGACTGAATACCTTGCCAATCAGTTTATTCAGGTTTTTGTCCATATAGCCTTTGGCGTAGGTGGATGGCTTGGGAGCAAAGGCATAGAATTGGAACTTGGATACCAATACTTCTTGGATTTTCTTCCTAAAGATGGTTCTGACATGTGCTTTCCATTGGGCCTTCTCCGATTCTTTGTTTCGCGCGTACATTCGAACAACGAATAGGAAATTGATGTCATAATACATCAACAGCAAAGTGTCGCGGTCGAAGAGGCGATTGTCGAATTGGGTGGAGATATAGGTCTCTTCACGAGGTTTGACATTCAGGTCGTTCCCTTCGGTATCAGTGCCACGGTCGTAGGTTGGTTGGTCGTCAACAAAAGCGGACAGGAAGAAGTTGGGAATGATGTCATAACCCTCGTTGGGCGAATCGGGGCGCAGCCTTATGTCTTTGAATCTTTTGTCGGTCTCACTTTTCATCTGTCGCCCTTCTTCTACACTTCTCGGTTTTGAGACGAAGTGAGCGCCAAGTCAGTGTACATGTGGTCCACCTGTTTTCCGTCGTCTTGGTCGGCCAATCCGGGCGGGATTTTGTCATGAGAAGTGCCTATGAGTTCGTCTATCATCGCCTCAAAGATGATGTTGTATTTCTTTGCGAGCAGGTATTCCTTGTTTTCGGTGTTGACGGCGAGCAGGTAGGTGTTGTCG
>CACXXW010000117.1 GCA_902771635.1 uncultured Bacteroidia bacterium
AACAAAGGAAAGGATATTCAGCCACATCACAGGGTGACCGAGTTGGGCCAAGGCCTCCTTTTGTGTGGTGACATTACAGAGCACGATACCGAGGATGATGAACAGCGAAGTCAGGTAGTTGGGGATGGCCTCCGTCATCCAGAGGATGAGACCCGCAACGAAGATGGCGAGCATGGCGTAGTTGGTGCGGATGAACTCTTCGAAGCCGATGTCGTTGCAACGCTTCAAGGCCTTCTCAGTCAGCATCTCGGTATTCAGGTTGTCGATGAAACCGATGTGGCAGCACCAATAAATCACAACGAAGGCGATGATGGCCAAGGGGCCGCCGAGGCGAGCCATCCAAATCTCAAAGTTGGATTTCTGCATCTTGGGCAGTTTTTCCACTTTGTAGTTGTTCATGTCCAAAGGGTCGAATGTGCTCATGGGTAATAAAATTAGTAGAGACGTAGCGCGCTACGTCTCTACAATTTAACAATTTATTTCCAATTCTTATAAGGATTCTTCATCAACATGGAGTTGAAGTACTTGGGGTCGCCGGTGACCTCTTCGCCGAGCCAGGCAGGCTTGTCGAAGGACTCGTTCTCAGCTCGACTTCAGCGACGATGAGGCCGTCGTTGTCGCCATAAAACTCGTCGACTTCCCAAGTGTGCTTGCCATCGGTGTTCTTGACGAGATAGCGGGTCTTGTCGATGACACCAGGTTCGCAGATTTCAAGGAGCTGTTGCACCTCCTCGACAGGTATTTCCTTCTCCCACTCGAAGCGGGCGGCGCCAGAGGCGTTGCCGATGCCCTTGATGGTGATGAAGCCCTTGTCGCCCTTCACACGCACGCGAACAGTGCGCTCGGGTACGCTGGAGAGGTAGCCTTGGGTGATGCGCGTGGCCTTGAAAGCCTCGGCCTTGAAGTTACCCTTTACCAAAAACTTTTTTTCAATCTCTTGTGCCATAATCGTTTATTCGTTTGCAAGCGGTTTGTCGGACATGCCGATGACGCGCTTGATCGCCTGTAAATAGTTGATGTTTTCGACACCTTCGAGGCCACAATCCTTGATGGTCTTCTTGATGTCTTCGATCTCGGTCGACTCGGAGTTGATGGTCACCACCTTGGCGCCATTGATGAGCACCTCGCCAAACTCGCAGATGGTGTCGTTGACCATGTAGCCGAAGCGGCGCTTGTGGACGCGCACAGCAGCCAGGTCGGGGTTGGCCTTCACCATGGCGATGAACTCGTCATAGGTATAAGTGTCCTTGGTCAGCTTGGGCATCTCGACCATGAAGGCGGGGAACACTTCCTTCTCGAGCACCTCACGGCTGATGGGGAACTCACCTTTCATCAGAGGATTCCACTGTTCAAGGCCGTCGACGCTCTGCACGAAGGTCTTGATGTCCATCTTGCCGTCGCGTATCTTGGTGTTGTTGATGTCGTTTTTGCGGGAGATGATATAGATCTCGTCGCTGAGGCGCTCCCAAACCTTCTCGGGTACGGGCATCGACAGGCGGGCCATGCGTTTGTGGGCCTCGCAGAAGCACTGTCCGAAGGAGCGGAACTCAAATCTCGGCTTCGACACTTCGCCGATTTTCATTTCTTCTTTTGCCATCGTTTATGATGTTGAATTGTTGATTGTTTAAGTGTTGAACTGTTGTTGTTGACATCATTGCGAGGCACGAAGCAATCCAAAGTAGAAACTATTTCATAGCCTGGATTGCTTCGTCGTTCCTCCTCGCAATGACGGAAATCACTTATTCCTGCGGGATGTCATCACCAGTGGCGGGATTGGCTTCGCCAGGCGTGGCATCGGCCAGCTTCCAGTCGCTACCGTCGGGTGTGCGGGCGTAGGACTTGGGAGCCACGTTGGACAAACCTACTCCCCATTCACCAGGAGCAGCTGAACTCTCTCTTGTGAACTCATCTCTCACAGTGCCATCAGGCATGAAGAGGGTTATACGTACGGACTTCTTTGCTGAGAAACCACTGTGGAAAATCAGAGCCTCGGGATAGTCAGGCATGTCGGCTTGCACATCCTCGCTGTAAAGCAGCACATAGCCGCCAGCAGGAGCAACAACAGTGGCATCACCAGTCCAGGTGGCACCAGCGACATAGTCGTCCTTCATAATGTACATGCCTTCCAATGACAGGTCAACATTACCCTTGTTATAAATCTCGATGAACTTGGTGTCGCCATTCAGTTCATTGAGGACAAGGTTGGTGTAGTCGGGTTCTTCGGGAGTCGGAGGCTCAGGCGTCACGCCGCCTTCGAGACCGAGAAGAGCAACTGTGCCGTCAACATTGACAGCACCCGGAGTGGCATCGGCATAGTACCATTTGCCATCGGCATTACGGCTGTAGGAAGCAGGAGCCGGGATGTAAGCTGGATCGTTGGCTTCGATGTTGGTCAGGTTGAAGTCATCGATAGAGACACCAGCAGGGGTGAAGAGCTGTATGCGGACATTCTTCTTGGCGGAGAGGCCGCTGTGGAAAGTAAGGCTCTCAGGATAGCCGGCTTGAGCAGCACCCTCTATGGTAACATCTTCGCTGTATAGCAACACATAACCACCAGCATCAATTTTCACCGTGTTGTCGGCCAGCCAGTTTTGGGCACCATCCTTCTCGATGTAAACGCCATTCAGGTTGATGGCATCGGCACCAGCATTGTAGATTTCGATGAACTTGTCATTACCGTTCAGTTCGTTGAGGCGGAGCACGCTGTAGTCGACGGCAACTGCACCCACGGTATATTCCATAACGGGAGAAGCAGCCGTAACCTCATTATTATCGGCTTCGACATAAAAACTGACCGTCGTTCCATCGGCAAAGGCGGGGATAACAGCTTTATAGAGGTTATCGGTACCTTCAGTCATTGCCAATGTCAAGCTTTCACCGTCGATAGTATAAACCACTTTTGCTTCGCGGATTTTTTGGAAACTGGTAATCGTAGCGGTCACTGTAACTTCATCATCTTCTTGGACAGCGGTAGGATTGTAAGTAACATTAGAAATGGTGATGCCCGGATATTGCTTATCCTTGACACAAGAGGCAAGACCCATCAAAAGGGCCAAAGCCACAAACATTATCTTTTTCATATTATTCTCAATTTTAAAAAGTTAGACAATAGATTGGTTTAGAAAGCGACCTGGAAACGGGCCAGCAGCATGTGGTAGTTCACACCAGCTTTGCCATCGGCGGCCGTGACCTTGGTGAAGTCCTTGGTCGGGTTGCCATCGGCATCGAGACCGACATAGAGCTTGCCCTTGCCGTTGGCATAACGGTCGTTGTTGACATATTGGTAGTTGAGGGCGATCTTCACATTCTTGGAGAAGTAGAAGTTGAGACCAGCGCCGTAGAGTTCGGCAGAACCGCCATAGATGGCTTGGTCGCCACGGCCTTGGTAGTCGTTCATATCGAGGAACTCATATTTGGCAACGAGTTCGATGTCGCCCCAGCTGCGGCCAGGACGCACACGATTGAACTTGGCACCGTCGGAGTCGTAGCTCTGCTTGCCGCCAAGGAGGAGGCAGGCACCTTCCACATACCAGCCTTGGAAATGATAAGGCTTAGTGATATTGACTTCGGGCTTCATATAGGTCCAATCCGACAGCCAGGCACCTTCGACACGCAGACCATTGTAGTGGCCAGCGAGTTCAGCAGTGGTGATGAGGCTATACTTGGTGTTCTTGATATCATCGGTATCGATGTATTTCTTGCGGCTGATGTTGGTGGTGTTACGGGTGCTGAAACGGGTACCACTATACACGCCCATCTCATCGGAAGTTTTGGGGGTGTCGTACATCACAGCGCCACCGAGGTGCAAACCATAATCGGCTTCATTGACGGGACGCACCACAATCTTACCGACATAGGAAAGACCTTCATCCATACCATAGTCCTTGTTGTTGGCTTCCACATAGTCGCGGGTCTCCTGGCCTTCGATCTCTTGGAAGAGCACGCTGGCACTACCAAAGAAATACTTGTTGGTGTATTTGGCGAAAACACCGAGGTGACGGCTAGGCGCAAAGGCGTTAATCACCATAGGACGCTCCATGAACATGAGGTAACGCGAAGAAGTGTTGCGCGACATGGTGAAGTCGGGCTTCATGCTACCGACAGTGAACTGCCAGTTCTTCAAACCGTTGTAACGAACCACAGCGTCTTTCAGTTCGAAGGAACCGTTGGCCAGTTCCATATCGACTTCACCGTACCAATCGGGGGTGATTTGCGTCTTGACAGCGAAGCGGGCGCGGCGGATGCTGGCACCCGAGCCAATCGGGTCGGCCCACTCTTGGGCACCGAAATAGTGACCGAAGTCAACCTGCACTCTGGAGTCAAACCAGAACTTGTAGTCTTTGTCTTTTGATTCGAACACCAAGATACCATCGCGACTTGAAGTCTCTAGAGCCTTGACATTCACTGTGTTGCCATACTGGTCGACAGCTTTATCCTTGTCGGCGTTCTGTGCGAAGGCCATTGAACCCAAAACGAGGGCGGCCAACATTAATACAGTCTTTTTCATAGTGAATTGAATTTAGTGAATTAATTTGTTGAGGTTTTGTGTCGTTTTCAAACGCAAAAGTAGAAAAAATGTGAATTGCAACAAAAATTGGGAGTTTTTTTCGAAAAAAATGACACACAATAATTCCTTTTCAAGTCGCGTTCATAACAAACAATCAACACTTCATTATGAAAAGACACATCCTACTGGCTATCATGCTCTTGCCCTGCTTGGCCTTTGCACAAAACAATCTGCCTTTCACTTCCTTAAAGCCACTAAACAAAGGCAATATTATTCTTAACCTAGGCTATGAAAGAGATAAATATAACGATGTTTCGAAGTTCTGCCTTAGTGCAGGATACGGCTTCACAGATTGGTGCGTAGCCGGGATATACGCCGAATACAGCACTAATACTTCCATGATTAGTATTGGTGGTGATGACCTCCACCCCTACCGAAACCATTTTGTTTATTACGGATTACACAATGAGTTGCACCCTATCCCATTAGTGCTGCCTGGGTTCTATTTCATTGATGTCTACAGTATTCTACGCGCTGGGATGCATCACCAGATATGCATGTACGAAGAAGACAACTTAAGCCCTGACTATTATACACCTAGCATCAACAAGCCTTACATTGCAGGAGGAATTGGCTTGGCCATCAACCCGTCGAAGTATTTCGGATTCTTTTACGAAAGAACATATTCAAGCCTAAAACCGAATACTTTTCATGAAAATGCCAGCAACAAACTACACCCTTACAACCGTTTCGGCATCAACATCCGCTTTGGCGGGTGTTTTCGCTGATGGAGCAAGGCTTAATCAAAAACGATGTGCGTTTGGTGGTGGTAGATTGACATTTAGATAAAGCCATTGAAAGTCAAGCCATTCCCAACGGCGACATGGAGACGGTTTAAGGCCTTTGGTGGCTTTTTATATGATATGCTGGATTTTGAGTATTTTTGCCGCGTGAAAAGGTGTTTGCACATAGTGAACTTAATGGTTGGGTTGGCCATGCTGGTGGCTTGCTCCAAACATGCTGAGGCCCCAAGGTCGGCCCTTCGACAGGCTCAGGGACCTCAAACCCTTGAATTATCGCAAATTGACACCCTCATGTGGCGGCAGCCGGATAGTGCGCTGAAGGTGATGATGGAGTTTGCGGGGAGTGAGGCGGCGGATGGTATGGATGCGTTTGAAGGACATTATTGCCAGGTGCTGATTGCGGAGTTGCTTTATAAGAATGATTATGGGCAAAGCAACCGCGAAGATGTGCTGAAGGCGGTTCATTATTTTGATTCGATTGTGGGGATGGATGGGTATGGAACGGACACACGCGGTGTGTCCGTACAAGAACGGGAGGCGTTTTTGGCGGCGCGGGCGCATTATATGAATGGTGTGGGGTATTACGAGCGCGACAGCCTTATTGAGGCTTGCGAGGAATACCTCAATGCATTGCGGATGATGGAGAGCCACTTTGCCGAGAATGAACTGGTGGACAAGAAAGCGCAGTTTATGGCTTTGACCTATAACCGCCTATTGGATTTGTTCTCCGAGCAATATATGCAGGAACCGGCCATTTATTGCGGCAAGCAAGGCTTGATTTACACCAGGATTGCACCTACTTCTCCATACGGAGCTTCCAATGTGTTTTACAGAATAGGAAAGCAATATGACAAATTGAAAGTAGTGGATAGCACTGTCTATTACTATGACAAGGCATTGGAACTATTGCCTGATAGGAACAATATGATTTATAGGGACATCGTTTCGTCGCGGGCATTGTTCGACTTTTTGTTTCACAACGATACCATTGCCGCCTTGGATAGCCTGAAAAGCATGGCTGAACAAGCCTCTAACGAGGCTGAAAGGATTAACCGATGTATGACCATTGGGTACATCTATTATTTAATGGGTCAATATGAT
>CACXXW010000118.1 GCA_902771635.1 uncultured Bacteroidia bacterium
AGCTCGCACTGCAAAGATACGCTTTTTGACTTATCTCTGCCTATCATATTATGTCGTTTCTTGATCTCCGTCACCAACCATTTTTGGCAACATTACCTTCAAAACCAAAGAACTTCTTCAGGCCTTTCTTCTCTTTCAACTCGTCGGGTGTGAATCCATAGTGTGCTGCCGCCGAAAGCGTCACCACGTTTTCAAGGAATTCGTCGTAGGATAATTCGAACCATTCTTCAGGGATGTCGGTGTGGATGGTGCCGCCGTCGTTGTGGCCGCCGCCCCACCACCAGGATTCGTCGAGTGCCGCCTCGTAGGTACCATCGTCCATCTTGACGAAGGCATACCAGGTGGTCCATTCTCTCATTCCTTCCGGTGTTTTTTCACCTTCATAATGCGGAGCGGAATGGTCTTTGTCCGAGTAGCCTGGTTGCCCTTTATTGGCATCATGTCGATACACCCAAAAACGCTCGTTGGTCTCATTAGGAATCCTTTCCAAAGTAAGGCCGTCACAATGATATATGGATCTCTTCCTGCCCTTTACCCTATTTTCAGCCGTCATCATCTTCGTGATGGCAGCGATAGGTCTCTTTGTGTCTTTGTCTTTCAACAGGCCTTTTTTTTCAAGGAGGTCCTTGATGGGTTCAAGTTCATTTTTCCAACTGTTGACGTAATACCTGCAAGTATTGTCTTCGTAAACGTAATAACTGCCCACAAATAGGTCGTTGTAGGTGATTTTGTAATGATCAACAAGCCACCCCATAGTTTTATACTGTTTAAATAATAATCCTATTTCCTTTTCGAATGTTGATGGTGTCTGGCATAATACACGAGGCAAAAATATGAAAAAGTTGTGTGATTTCCGAAATAATATTAGTTTTGCACCCAATACATTGAAGTTTAATCCAATAACACCTATCGCCATGAATAAACTCTTTGCTCTCGTTGTCCTGCTGACGGCTTTGACTGGGGCATTTGCCCAACCTGCTCATTACATCACATTCAACGGCACCGACCAGTATATGCGCATTCCACATCACGAAGACTTCAACATCGCTGCCGACCAAAGTTTCACCGTCACAGGCTGGGTGCGCAACGAGACCTATACCAGTTACCCGCGTTATGTGTGCAAGCGCGATATGTCTGTGCAAGGCGCGGGTAGCGAACGCACGGGTTATGAGTTCTTTGGCACGGGCAGTGCAGGACAGTCCTTGGGACTTAATACGCCAACAGCCACATCGGGTCACGCCTTGTCGATCTATACGGGTGTCACGGTGCCAGCAGGGGAGTGGATGCACTTCGCACTTGTCGTGGACCGCACCAACAACGTAATTCGGATTTATCATAATGGACAGACCAACAGCAGTTGGGCGGCGGCGGTTAACGATTGGGCTGTGGCCAACATGCATGATGTGTTTGTCGGGGCAGGCAACAGCGGTGGACAGCCAACTAATTTTTGCAATGGCTCGTTCGGCGACGTGAGATTCTACCATATGGCATTGGACGCCGACGAGATTAGTGTTGACATGAGTGCGGATGATTTGTATGATCTGCATCCTGGTATGGCAAATCATTTTTGGATTGACAACAACATGTTGGCCGACCTCTCAGGCCACGGTCACGATGCACAGATGGTCAATTTCAACTTTGGTGGCGCTGAAATCTTGAATGTCACCTTGACGCAAGACACACGCAAGGCAGGTCGTGGAAACGCTAACGATGTGTTGCTGAAAGCAGCAGTTTCGTTTGGCGGTGAGAATGCCTTGGTTGGATTGCAATCCATGGTGCTCAACCTTGAAGGGACGACGGACCTGAGCGATGTCAGGGAGATTAAGGTGTATTCCACGGGTACGGTCAATGCTTTCGATGAGCGTCATCCTCAAAATGCCACATTGCTTGGTAGTATAGAACCTGCTTCGAGTGACTTGACCTGCAACCTCGGAGGCAACCTCTTTACTGGCACCAACTACCTTTGGATCGTGGCACATGTAGCAGACAATGCTACTGAGGGCAACATGATTGATGTTTCACTGAAGTCGATTACGACAACGGAAGAGACTTATGAATTGGCTAATCCTTCGCCAGCTGGTAGCCGTGAAATCATTCTTGCACATACCTTATTATTGCAGCCTGGCGACTATAATTCAACCAATTACCGTATCCCTGCCGTCATCACGGCGAAGGATGGAAGCATCGTGGCGGTCACCGACAAACGCAAATACAACGAAGGCGACCTGCCCGAGGACATCGACATCGTGTGCAACCGCAGCACCGATGGCGGTCACACCTGGAGTGAGCCTTACACCATCGCTTTAGGCACTGGCGTCAATCACGGCTTCGGTGACTGCGCCTTGGCGTGGAGCAACGACGACAACGGCCTCATAGCTGGCTTCGTGGGCGGTCCCGGATTGTGGTATTCTACTCCGTCGAATCCGATCCGCACCTATATCTGTAAGAGTTATGACAACGGTCAAACTTGGACGGAGCCCGAAGACATCACCGACTTCATCTTTGGTGACAACTGTATCATCCCCGATCAGCGCACATGGCGCGCCTCATTCTTCGGCTCGGGTAACGGGCTGCGCACCTCAACGGGTCGTATCATGTTTGTGGCCGCCATCCGTGAGAATACGGCACAGGTGCTTTACAACCATGCTGTTTATTCCGATGACAACGGTCAGACCTGGCATGTGTCGGGTCGTGCCTCCACCTCGGGCGATGAGGCCAAGGTCACGGAGCTGGTTGATGGCCGCATCTTGATGAGTATCCGTCACGCGGGCAACCGCTGGTACAACATCTCCGAGGACGGTGGTGAGACTTGGCAGCCTACCACCTCCACTTGGTACGACATCACCGCGCCTGCCTGCAATGGCGACATGATTCGTTATACCTCCGAAAACCAAGGTCACGACAAGAACCGCTTGCTGCATTCGGTGCCATACGGCAATTCGCGCACCGATGTGACGGTCTATGTAAGTTACGATGAGGGTGAGACTTGGCCGGTGAAGAAGTGCATCGTGCCCTACAGCTCGGCCTATTCTTCGCTTTGTATTCTGCCCGATGGCACCATTGGACTCTATGTCGAGGAAGCCTACGCTGGCGCTTCGGGCTATTCGACGGTGTTCTACAACTTCAGCCTCGAATGGCTCACCGACGGCAATGACACTTTTGACCCGACGGGAGTGGCTGAAAATCAAATACAAACGGAATCATTGAAGGTTTATCCTGTGCCTGCAACATCTTTTGTTACGATTGAGGCAGAAGGAATACAGTCAATTAACATTTATAATGCGTTGGGACAATTTGTTAAGACTGTTCTTGTAAACAGTGCTTCGCGAGTCAATGTGGATGTCTCTCAGATGCCAAGTGGATTGTATCTCATTGATGCTGTTGATGTTAATGGATTGATTAGAAAGGGGAGGTTTGCGAAATAAGGTCATTAAATCTGGCAGAACATGTTGATTTCGTAGTTTTTGTGTATTTTTGCAGTTGTAAAACAGAAAGGATAGGTATTATGTGCACTTATAACATTTCAATCAGTGACGCGGTAATTGACGGTGTGAGACCAGCTTTTGCTGATGAGGATGCCCTGTCACGCTGGCTTCAGCAGCAAATGGAGCTGTTGTTGATTCAGTATGCAACGACTCTCAAGAGAAAAAATACGGATGGTAAAAGTTTATCCTCTCGTCTGCGTGGCATAGCGACTGCTCCAAAAGATTTTGATTACAAGGGAGAATTGGCAAACCGCTACGAGGTATGAAACATTATTTGGTGGACACCAACGTTATAATCGATCTTTTGCTTAACCGCGAAGGAGCCGATGCCGCTGCGGCATTGCTTGATGGTGCCGAAAGAGGAGAATTCAAGTTGAGTCTGTGCGCTTTGTCATACACCAACATCTATTATTCATTGCGTAAGTATCTGTCTCATGAGGAACGCATCAACTGTTTGACTCAGATTGGCGAGGTATTGTTGTTGTCTCCAGTTGATGGTAATGTGATTACTGCAGCTTTGCACTCTGGATGGAGCGATTTTGAAGATGCCGTTCAATATTGTTCTGCTGTCTATGCAGGAATTTCAGATGGCATTGTCACTAGGAACGAAAAGGATTTTGTTTTGTCGAAGATTCCGATAATTCAACCTTCGGAATTCGTGAAATGAGTTAGAAATGAGATTTTATTGATTCATCGAGTTTTCAATACTCATTTTATAACGGAAATAGGTGCATTGAGACAATCCGTGAGGTAACTAATGTTCAAATTAGAATGTTTGATATGGATTAGGATGTTGAAAAATTCCCTACCTTTGCAGCCCGAATCAAAAGCCTGATTTGTATTTATAAATAATTGAAAATCAGATAAAATAATGAGTTTAAACATTTCAAAATTGAGAAACATCGGTATCGCCGCGCATATCGATGCAGGTAAGACTACGGTTTCGGAACGCATCCTGTTCTTCACGGGCGTCAACCGTAAGGTGGGTGAAACGCATGATGGACAAGCCACCATGGACTTCATGAAGCAAGAGCAGGAGCGCGGCATCACCATCGCTTCGGCAGCTATTACTGCACATTGGAACGGCTATCAGATCAACCTTATCGATACTCCCGGTCACGTCGACTTCACCGTTGAGGTGGAACGCTCGCTGCGCGTCATCGACGGCATGGTGGCGGTGTTCTGTGCCGTGGGTGGCGTGGAGCCGCAGTCGGAGACGGTGTGGAACCAAGCCGACAAATACCGCGTGCCCCGCATCGCCTTCGTCAACAAGATGGACCGCACGGGTGCCGACTTCCAAGAGGTGGTCAACCAGATGCATAAATACTTGGGCGCCAACGCCGTGCCACTGCATCTCCCCATCGGAGCAGAGTCCGATTTTGAGGGTATGGTCGACCTGGTGCAGATGAACTCGGTGCGCTTCATTGAGAAGGAACGCATCGTGGGTCCCATCCCGGAAAACATGATGGAGCTGGCCCAGGAAGCCCGCCGCAACCTCATCGAGAAGGTCGCCGACCTCGACGACGAGATCGCCGAACTTTACCTCGAAGACAAAGAAATCCCGACCGACAAACTGATGGCCGCCATCCGTCAGGCCACCATCAAACTGATGATGGTGCCGGTGCTCTGCGGTGCTGCCTATAAAAACAAAGGTATCCAACTCCTTTTGGATGCCATCGTCGACTACCTGCCTTCGCCCAACGACTTGGGTGCCGTCATCGCGCATGATCCCGCCAACGAGGAGAAGACCTACCGCCGCAACCCCTCTGAAAATGAGCCTTTCTCGGCCTTGGCCTTCAAGCTCATCAACGACCCGTATGTGGGCCAGCAGACCTTCATCCGCATCTTCAGCGGTAAGCTGACCAACGGCATGAGCGTCTACAACACCAACAAACTGAAGAGTGAGCGCGTGGGCCGTATCTTCCGCATCAAGGCGAAGGAACGCGAGGAAATCGCACTCGTGGGTATGAAATACACCAAGACGGGCGACACGCTCTGCGATGAGGGACAACCTATCTTATTGGAATCCATCAATATACCGCCTGCGGTCATCGAGATGAAGGTCAACCTCGACGACAAGAAGAACCGCAGTAAGTTGAGTGAGGCCTTGGCCAAGCTCTGCAATGAGGATCCGTCGTTCCACGCCCATTTCGATGAGGAGACGGAAGAGACCATCATCGCCGGCATGGGCGAGTTGCATCTGGAAATCATCGTCGACCGCCTAAAAGAAGAGTTCAAGGTGCCGGTCACGGTGGGCGCACCTTCGGTGTCGTTCCGCGAGACCATCACCGCACCATTCGAGTGCAACTATCGCTATGTGAAGCAGACCGGCGGCAAGGGCCAGTTCGCCCACACCGTCATCCGCTTCGAGCCTAACCCGGGCGGCGGCTTCGAGTTCGTCGACATCACCAAGGGCGGCGTCATCCCGAAGGAATACATCCCCTCGGTGCAGAAGGGTCTTGCAGCGGCCATGAACAAAGGTCCTTTCGCGGGCTATCCTGTCGTGGATGTGAAGTGTGTCCTTGTGGATGGTAGCTCACACCCCGTCGACTCCAGCGACATGGCCTTCCAACTCTGCGCCCAGATGTGCTTCAAGCAGGCCTTCATGAAAGCCAGCCCCGTGTTGCTTGAGCCTGTGATGAAGGTCGAGATCAACACGCCCGATGATTACATCGGCAATGTGACGGGCGACGTCAACAAGCGCCGTGGTCGCATCGAGGCCATGCGTCGTTTCCGTAAGGGCTCGCAAAAGTTGGATGCCTTCGTCCCGCTGATGGAGATGTTCGGCTATGCCACCGCCTTGCGCAACCTCACCTCGGGCCGCGCCAACTACTCGATGGAGTTCCACCAGTACATGCCGACACCGAAGGACAAGCAGGAAGAGATTGTCAAGATGCGGAACGAGAAAGAGTAGTTTTTATCAAGAATTAGAGAATGTTTTGGACGTTGCCTTTCGGCAGCGTCTTTTTTTTTATTTCACTTTTAGTGTTACACTTTTTGTGTAACACCTTTTGTGTAATTTGAAAATAATATATATCTTTGCAGCGTCAATATAAAAAATGCTGCTATGGATAATCCTTTTGTCATCAAAGCCTACGAGTCGAAAGACTTGTTTTGCGACCGTGAGGAAGAGTTGCAACTGATGTTGCGCAACTGTCTAAACCAGACCAATATGACTTTGATTTCGCGCCGAAGATTAGGGAAAACAGGGCTGATTTTTAGGTTGTTTGATGAAATAAAAGCGTCTTATCCTAACATTCAGACCATGTATGTGGACATTTTTGCTTCGGACAATATTGACGGGTTCATCAAATTGTTTGCAGAGGCGGCATTAAGTGCTATTCCGGAAAAGTCAACATTTGGCAAGCGGTTGGTGAACTATATCAAGTCGTTTAGGCCACAGGTTACCTACGATACCTTGACGGGTCAGCCCCAGTTGCAAATCGCTTACCAGACGGTTCAAGAAAAGGAGTACACCTTGCGCGGTTTGTTCGAATTCCTTGATGGCCAGAATTCGCCTATTGTCATTGCCATCGATGAGTTTCAGCAGATTAGGGAATATCCCGAGCAAAATATGGAAGCCTTGTTACGCACATATATCCAGCAATGCAAGAATCTTACTTTTATCTTTTGTGGCAGCAAAAAGCATATCATGACGGACATTTTTGCCAATGAACGGAAACCTTTCTATTCGAGTACGACTTTTGTTTCTTTGGGAAAAATCTCGGAAGAGCGTTACGCTGCTTTTATCCGCCAGTTGTTTGGCAGTGGCAAGCGAAGCATCACCGATGAAGCCCTTCAATTCGTTCTTGATTGGACACAACGGGTGACTTACTATACCCAACAGTTGTGCCATGCTATTTATGCCAACGGAAAGAAAACCATTGACTTGGCCGAAGTGAAAGGCACTTGCAATCAGTTGCTGAAACAAAGCGAGGCCGTTTATTTGCAGTACCGCCAAATGTTGACCGATAAGCAATGGAACTATCTCATTGCCGTAGCCAAAGAGGGGAGGGTTAGGCAGATTACTGCTGCCGATTTCCTGAAACGGTATCAGATTGGGGGTGCCTCGGCTTCGCGGAAGTTGGCCGAGTCGCTTAGCGAAAAAGGATTGCTCAATGTTGAGGTCAGTCTTGAGGGAATTGACTACTCTGTGGGCGATGTTTTCTTCTCTCATTGGCTCGAAAGACTATGATTTTTATCCTTTTTTCCTAAAAATCATAGGGACAAAATTTTGTCCATGCCAAAACTACATCGTTGATTTCCAATAAAATAAATTTGGACAATCCAAAAAAGCATGGACAAAACCGAGAGGCTCCCCAAAAACCTCTTGACAAGCGTTTTTTCTGTATATTTTTGCGATGTCGAAGCCCTGAAAGGGCGCCCGCACTTCAACGGGGATTTCAATCCCCAGCCAACCAGTAAAAACATGTGCCTATGAAAGCAACACTAAAATCACTCATCCTAACGACCCTCGCGCTCGGCGTGATGTTGTCCTCGTGCGACACTCCCGCCAAACGCGTGCAGCAGGCGCGCGCCTTATATGAAGAAGGTACCGAACTGCGCCAGCAACGCCTCTCGGAAGAGGCCACCGAGCGTTTCCTGCAAGCCCTCACGCTGATGCAAGGCTGCGAGACAACCACAGAAAACCTCCGCCTCGAAGGTCAACTCAAAGACAATCTTGGCGCGATGTACAACAAACATGGCCTCTTCGACGACGCCCTCAAGATGCACTGCGAAGCCATCGCGTGCTTCCGCCAAATCGACGACTCCACGGCAGTGATGACCACGATGCGCAACTGCGGCCGCGTGGCGAAGTCGCTGGAGCAGTTTGCCCAAGCCAAGCATTACTACGACACGGCTTTCAGCATCGCCACCTTATTAAACGATAAGGCTATGCAGAGCGACATCTACCTGGAGATGGGCCGCGACTACTACCTGCCCGTGGGCAATTATCCCGAAGCCATGACTTGCGTTCGCCGCGCTTTGGAGGGCGAGCTTGACGACAACAACACCGACATCGCCAACATGACGATGGGTGTATTATATTACTACACTGATAACTACGCCGAAGCTAAGCCTTACCTCGAAGCCGCCCTCCGCAGCGAGCGCGCCGGGCTGAAGATGTCGGTGTACCAGACACTCTACGCCATCGCCTACAACGAAGGTCATCTCGAGCAGGCCATGGAATACCAAGACCTCTTCACGCAAAATATGATGCAGGCCGACAAGGAACATGCCTCCGACAACCTGCAACGCCTCAAGGCAGAGTACGAACTGAAGGCCCAGAAGAGCGAGATGGAGAGCTTGCTCCGCAACCGTAGCCTCAAACTCTGGCTCATCATTGCCGCAGCAGTGATTGCGCTGTTGGTCATCGTGCTGATAGTGAGGAAGAAGGTGAGCGACCACAAATTGGCCGTGGAGCAGTTCCGCAGCCAGGTAGAGCGCGACCAAAACCGCATCCACGAGCTGGTGAGCGATATGGAGAACCTCATCCGCACCAACGACGACCTGCGCCGCGACCGTCAGACGCTCTCGCAAAAAGACCTGCTGATGACGAGCAAGATCATGGGGCGCAACAAGGTCTACACCACAGCGCAGAGCCTTGGCGACCAGGTGACCGCCGACACGATGAACTTCGCCCTCAGCGATGACGACTGGGCCGACTTCATCAGCCTCACCGACCAACCAGGTGATTTCCATCCTCTTGGACACCCAAACCGAGTCGTACTACCGCCGCAAGACCCGCATCAAGCAGATGAAGATGAACCTCACGGACGACACACGGACCTTTGAGGAAATTGTCAATGCAGTGTAAATCTTTAAATCTTAAATCTTTAAATTTTGAATTAAATAGTTAATAATTAAATACTTACAATTATGAAAAACAACGTCAAAATCAACAGTTTCGTTATGGCCATTGTTGCCATGATTTTCGGAGTGAGTGCTCATGCTCAAACCTTGGATACGCTTGGGGTCCATGTTAGTGGAGGTTATTCCTCCCCAGAAGGGGCTTCTTCTAATATTGGTACAAACAATAGAGCCACAGGAAATAATTCTTTTGCCGCAGGGTGGTGGTGTAATGCTACTGGATTGACTTCATTTGCAATGGGTTATGGCAGTACTGCTACAAACATTAACTCGATGGCAATAGGTATGTTCACGAAAAGTGAGTCAGCATACAGTATAACCATCGGCCAGGGATATAGCGGCACAAAGCCTTTACTTAACGACAAAAACGGCATTATGATGGGGTATGGAAGTAATTTGCCAACCTTGTTTATCACTGGTCAGAATGTTGAAAACCGCACAGGAAAAATCGGCATTGGTGATATGACAGACCCACAAGCCAAATTACATATTCTTGGTGACGCACACGAAGATGTGGGAATCATCATTGAATCCAAAGCACCAGCCTATCGCAAGACTTTCATCCAACTGAGGGATGAAAGCCATAGAATCTCTGTCGGCACCAGTGGCGCGATGAGCATTACAGCAGGTGCCAAGCCGTTGAGCCTTGAAGGGTCGAGAGTTACTCTCACTGGGAAAGTCGGTGTGAACACCAACAATACTGTTCCAGGTTATGCCTTTGCCGTGGCGGGTGGCATCATCACTGACGAAGTGCTCATTCTCAACGTGGAAGACTGGCCAGACTATGTTTTCGGTCAAGACCATCAGCTGATGTCGCTCAGCGATTTGAAGGCCTATATCGACAAAAACAGCCATTTGCCCGAGGTTCCCTCGGCGCAGGATGTAGAAGTGAATGGTGTCAATGTCGTTGAGATGCAGAAGATCTTGCTGAAGAAAATCGAGGAGCTGACGCTTTATACCGTTGAGCAACAACGTCTTATCGAAGAACTGCAAGCAAAAATCAATCAATTGGAAAACCAATAAAACCCTAATGCCATGAAACGAATCCTAATAACGTTCAGCCTGTTGATGGTTGCCTCGCTGGTCATGGCGCAGGAAATCCATACAGGGGAGTCTTTTGAACTGAATGCACCTATCCCATCAACGGAGAGTCATGAGTATCAAGCCACTGTGTATGTCAAGCTGCAACCAGGCTTTCAATCGCACCCCGAAGCGGGAAACTATGTCAAGATGCAGGTGTTGGAAGAGCAAGAATTGCGGGAATGGTACTACGAAATCTTGAACGATGACGGCACCGTCACCTATCAGCATCTGTTATATGCCTCCGACACCACAATCAATCACAAGGATGTGAAGATCATCATCCGCACCAACACTCTTTACGACAAGGCCAATCACCAAGAGGTGACGCGAGAATATGTTTATGAGAGCGATGGCAAGGTGTATTGGTGGAACAAGACCACACGGCAGTTCTCGGTGCTTTATGATTATGGAGCGGAAGAGGGCAGCGAGTGGGAGATCACTGTCGGCTTGGACAGCATCATGATGCATGTTGATGCTGTGGACGAGTACGAATACGAAGGCAAGATAGTGAAGATGCTGCATGTGAGCGATGACAACGAAGTGTTCAGCGGAATCATCTTCTGTGGCGTTGGTCACATGACCAGCTATTTCCCTGAAAGGCTGATGCAAAAGAAGCAGGACTATCGCGTGGTTGGCATCCGCTGCTTCTGGCGCAACGGTGAACTGGTGTTCAAATACGGCGAGAGAGATTGTGATGAGGTGTATGAAGAATGGCACAACGGCATCGAGGAAGACGGCCCTTCGACGGGCTCAGGGCCCTTCACCATCTATCCCAATCCGACCGATGGCGTTTTGTTTGTACAGACGGTGCATGCACCGTTTCTACCAGCGGAAACCTACCGTATCACCAATCTCATAGGCCAAACCGTCCAAGCGGGCAGCCTCAACGCTGAAACCCAACAGATTGATGTGTCGGATTTGCCGCAGGGCATGTATTTCATCAGCGTGGGTGACATGACACAAAAATTTGTGGTGAATAAATAACAATCAAAAACATACGACAATGAAAAAACTAGTTTTAATCTTAGCAATCCTGCTCGCCTTTTCGTTCAATGGCATGGCGCAGCAAAGCAGTTTCGCTCCCCAAGGCGCGGAGTGGTATTTCGACGTGTTCAACCCATGGGGCATGCATCATGAATATGCACTGTTTTCCGTGGATGGCGACACGATTATACAAGGCCATCATTGCAGTATCATCACACAAAATTTTGTTGAAATGGGCCCAGGACATGAGTATGGCGAATTCGTTTACCAAGAAGGCAACAAGGTGTATTGGTTCAACCCAACCACAAACGACTTCACTACTTTGTATGACTTTGATGCCGAAGCGGGCGACTCGTGGTATTACGAGGTGGGTTCCTGCTCGCATCTGGTGACCGTCGACAGCGTTGGCAGTGTGACGTGGGACGGACACACATACCGCACGCAGTGGGTTAAGTTTAACGAATATCAGAATCATCCAGCTTTTCGTGGGAAAATCATTGAAGGAATCGGCTATGAGAAAGGCTTGTTCCCCAGCGTCTGGACTTGCAATGGCGACATTTTGTATGATGCAAGTGAGATAGAATACCTTCGTTGTTATGTGGAAGATGGCGACATTTTATATCATGAGCGTGATTTTAACTGCGATAATAATGAGAATAGCTTCACTTTGGATAACACGCGGTGGGCCATCTATTACCAAAACTTCAATTTGGGTTGGGCACCTTATATCCAAATCGGAATAAAAGGGGATACCGTAGTAGACGGCATGACTTATCATAAGGTGATTAATTGTACGTCTTATGGCAACGTCATCGATGGAGATTGTTTTGGCGGCATGCGTGTGGAAGCTGATGGCAAATGGTATTTCAGGATACTCAATGCGGTAAACATTCCCAATTATTTGTATTTTGAAATGGAGCCGAATGAGGAGCGACTCATTTATGACTTCTCGCTTTCCGAGTGTGACTGGTTCCCTTTTGATGGCGATGATTATTATTCTGGCTATTCTCAAGCCATTTTTGATATTGACGAGATTGAAATCAATGGAAGCACGAGAAAACGTTTTTGGTTTGATTATGATTGTTCGGAAGGAGAACATTTTTATAGCAAAAATTGGATTGAAGGAATTGGCTGCAATTATGGCCTGCTTTATCCTATTCAATTGCTCCCTTTGGATGGCTCTGAATACCATTTGGGAGAGGTCTATCAAGACGGGGAGTTGATCTACAAAGACCCGTATTTCGATGACCATTTCGCTCCCCAAGGCGCGGAGTGGTATTTCAACCTTCCTTCTTTTATGGGCAGTCCCATTACCTATTATCATATGGAGGTGCTTGGTGATACGATCATTCAAGGCCACCAATGCAGCGTTATTTCGCGGCAGTTCCTCGGTGGCAATGGCAATGAGCAGTATGTCTATGAGGACAACGGTAAGGTGTATTGGTACAACCAGACCTTAGGCAGATTCACCACGCTTTATGACTTCGATGCCGAAGTGGGCGAATCGTGGACTTGCGAGATTGATTCCTGTACCTATGAAGTCACGGTGACGGAACTTACTTATTATGAAGGTTGGGGGCATAACCATCAGTTTAGGGCTCAACGGGTATCATACGATGGAGAATTGGGATACTATGGCGGTGGCACCATCATCGAGGGTATAGGCGAAATCAGTGGATTGTTCCCTTATCCATACGCTTGTTCTGGCGAGATTGAAGACGGCCCTTATCCGAATTGGCTGCGTTGCTATCTGGTTAATGGCGATCCAATACTGCAACTTGGTCCTTACGATTGCGAGGAACAAAGCTATTGTTGGGATGGTACTGCGGCTGAATCCTACGGAGGCGGCGACGGAACAGAAGAGAATCCCTATCTGATATATACATCGGAACAACTGGCTTTGCTTGCACAACAGACCAACAATGGCACGGGTGGCGATGCCTATTACAAGATTATGGAGGATATCAATCTGGCCAATTGCGATGGCGGTATCCAGCAATGGATTTCCATCGGAACGCCTGAGCATCCTTTTACAGGACATTTCGATGGATGGGGCGATGCCAAAACCATTTTGAATATGCACCAAACCATCACTGACGGTGATACGCAGCCCGTGGGCGGTCTCTTTGGCTGCACCAATGGGGCCGAAATCAACAATGTCCATTTAGCGCAATGCTATGTCAGCGGAAATGGGAAATATGTGGGCACCCTTGTGGGCTATGCGGGTTTGACAAACATTTCCGATTGTAGTATCTACGATGGTTGCGCAAAGACCGACAATGGTGTGGCTGGAGGCTTAGTGGGCTATGCAGGCTATACCTATGGCGAACAATGGTCGAGCGACGAGACTTATACTATTGCAAGATGTCGTGTTAAGGAGGCGGTGAAGGTGGAAGGTTCTGAATGTGCTGGCGGTGTTGCTGGAAAAGTCAATGATATAGATGCTTATGCACACTATGTGTTGTCCAATTGTCAAATGACTGGCTGGGTTGAGAGTTTCTATGTCCACGGAGGCAAGTATGCAGGAGGCATTGTGGGCTCAATGTGGTACGGTGAAATGAATTACTCTTGTTGCAATAGACAGAAGGTTGTTGCCGACGGCGACGAACATGGCGGATGCGCTGGAGGTCTGGCAGGCATGTTGAATTGCGTGGATCTCTCGGAAGGTATCAATTATGGTCAAGTGGTTTCCTCCGGAAGTTGGAATGTCCATGTGGGAGGTATTAGTGGTTATCTGGGCAATGGCAACATTAACATGTTCCAGAATTATGGCGATGTGGAAGGTACAGGAAACTGTGGCGGTATCATCGGTTTCTATTGTTTCAGGGATGACATCATTGTGCCGAGCTTCTTGCTGTTTTCCGTACAGAATTGTCATAATTATGCCCAAGTGTCGGGTTATAGAAATGCTGGAGGCATTGTCGGTAGTGTTGGCGTTGGTAATCCTTTTGGTAACTTGTATGTGGTGGAATGCACTAATTATGGAGATGTGGCAACCAGCGATGTGTATTATGCAGATGCAGGCGGTATAGTTGGAAAAACTAGCAGCAACTATACTTATATACTGAATGTGTACAATAGGGGATCGGTGAGTGCTTCGAGATGCCCAGGGGGCATTATCGGTGGTGATGGAAGTGCCCGTCATTGCACTGTGCAGAATGTGTATAATACGGGTGAAGTAATTACGGCGGCAGAAACAAAGGGAGCTATCGCCTATATCCAACAAGAGAATGACCATTTCAGCGATTGCTATTGGTTGGGTGTTTTGGATAACCATGCTGGCGTAAGCCAAGGCGAGCCGTTGCAACATTCTTGTGCTTTCTGGCCTACTACATATTATGGTGAATGGCGGCTCGACAGCTTGCAATTCGGCCACGATTTGGTCGAAGCCTTGAATACAGGTGCGGAAGCCTTGGTGGAACAATATCCTGCGGTGCTCACTCTGGTACA
>CACXXW010000119.1 GCA_902771635.1 uncultured Bacteroidia bacterium
GTGCAGTAGTGTGCCAAAGCGGCGTGACCCTTACTCAGGATGACCCTGTCACGATGCTCCATGTCGTTTTTGTCAAAAGAGACAAAGCAGGAATACAGCACTGCCAATATCTCAACAGGGGAGAGGCTGCCTCCAAAGTGGGCGCCATTCTTGCCTGCCAAATATCCAGTGCGTATGATATCCACCCGAATCTTTTTGGCAAGCTGCTCCAATTGAATTGTTAACTCTTTGTCGATCATTTCAATAATCCTATCTGCACATGGCCTTTGGCGACAAGCTCGGGCTTGACGCCATCACTTATGCGCCTGAATTTCAATTTATACTCAATGATGCCGACAGCCTCGGAAACAGTATCCACTGTGGCCTCTAAGGCGATTTTGTCGTTCATGAACACAGGCTTGTGAAAACTGATGTCCTGGCTCTGAATCATCACCTCCTTTGTCGGAAGCAGCATCCCTACAAAGTGGCTGATAAAGGCGTTCAAGATGTTGCCGTACATCACACAATCGTTAAAGCCTTTGCTTTGGGCAAAAGCCACATCGGTGTGTAACGGGTTGAAGTCGCCACTGCATAACTGGAACGCATGGTATACTTCAGGAGTCACCTGATAAGTGTGTTCTATTTTCCCTGTCTGTTCTGCTAATTCGGCAATTGTCATAACTTATTCATTAGCAACAATAAAACACTCGCGGGGCTGGTAGTTCTCCAAATCGAGAACCCATTGGGCAGTTGGGCTACCCTCTATGGGTTTGAAACCAAGTTCTGGATAATGCAATGCCACCATGCCATTCTTAGGCGTTGGCAGGTATTCTCCTATGATTCGCTTGTATCCCTTTGACTTGGCAATCTCCACCATGGTGTTCAAAGTGAAATTCTCAACACCACGTTTCAATACCCTACAGCTCATCAACCAAGTATCCACAAAGAGTGTTTCTTTGTCCTTCGGCTTCATGATGATGACAGCGATCAAGCCATTGTCGCCAAACTTGTCCTGTAAGGTGAAGCTCAGGTCAATCACTTCTGTATCCGATGCGAATGATTCGATGTCGGCATCAGTGTAACGGACAGTACGCAAATTAAACTGGTTGCTCCTTTGGGTAAGTTGTGCGACACGGGGCGTATTGAATTTGGTGAAACCGCTAACGACAGAAACCATATCCAATGATTTGAGGAAGTCTGCTTCATTGGTGAAGGTCTTGCTCAGCGACACGCGTTGAGCCTCCACTTGATATTGCTTCGTACGGTCTTTGTCGGCAGAACTGTAGCTGGCAGTTTCAAATAGATTCAGCCCATAAAGGTATTCCAAGTAATCCGCAGGATCTTCGGGCAACTCAGGCACGGTGATGCCTTTGATGTTTTCGCGTACAATATTCCGTTCAAAGGGGTTGTCATCCAAGAACACCATGCTATCAAAGCTGATGTTCAAAATGCTTTGAATGGTACGTATATTGTCGACTTTGGTCTCCCAATTGGCTTGGAACACAGCAATGTCGTCCAGCTTGAGCACCATGTCAGGATGCTTCTCAAAGGGTTCCTTGGCAGTCTCTTCATTGTTCTTCGAGGCTACACAAATGATAATACCACGCTGCTTGAGCTTCTTGACCCACATCTGGAACTCAGTGAAGGCCTTGCCAATGCCTAGTCCGTGACCTAGCTGGATGCCTTCAAGTCCGTCATCACCAATCACGCCACCCCATACCGTGTTGTCAAGGTCCAAAATGAGGCATTTCTTGAATTGCCCTTTGATGGCGCACACAATGTCCATCACGCGACCTGCTACATAAGGCAACACATCCATGCTTAACACCATCTCTGTGCTGGTGTAAACATTGGCGGCAAACATGGCATCGCGTCCCAACTTGTTTTGCAGCGCTGCAATATCGCAAATAAAGAGGTTCGGGTACTGTTGCGTCAAATCCATCAGTCCGCAATTCAGCCTCCTCACTTGCCATGTCAGCGATTGTGGCACATGGTTGGCATAGCTGCCAAACACGGCATCATCTATCTCAGGATAGTTGAAATAGATGATCTTTTTGCCTTCGAGGGCAGGATTGGAACATACTGAAGCCACGAAGTTGAGTCGATCCTGAGCCATTGTGGTCTGTTGTTCCGAGCTGAGCATCGCATGGTTTTCGCCAAGTTTGTGCGTACTTTGAAACAATATAATGAAGTCTGCATTGAATTCGTAGAATTCACTTGTTGGGTCAAGCAGTTGCCTTTCCACTTGGTCGTATTCTGCCTCATAGAGGTCAACATGATAGCCTCGCTCCACGCCGGTCCCTCGAATGGCTGTGGCAAGAAACTGCGTTGCTGTATCACCCAGCAGAGCCACTTTTATCAAGGGAAGAGCACTCAAGTCTGATTTCAACAGACGCTTCAGGGTTTTAAAGTCAGAAAATGGCATGGTTTAATTACATTTTAATATGAATAGCAAATGTCGGACTTGTCGACACCTTTATTATTTATGCACCTTGCGGATAAACTCTTCAACCTCAGGCACGCCGCCTTGGTAGACGAGGTAGCCGTTGTAAGGCTCTCTCGGGGTGATCTCGCTGTTCACGGGTGTGAGCATGATGTTCTTCACTTCTTCGCGGTCGTGCGTCTGACCCAAGGCCCAACCCAACTTGATGTAAGCGGTCTCGGCGAGCATGTTCTGTGCGGGGATGATGCCTCTATCCATCAGGTCACGGCCAGTGTCGTAGACGAACATGTGGGCATAACCCCAGATGGTCTGCACGGTCATGTATTGGTGCACGCCCTTGTCGGTGGCACGCTGGATGGCGTCGAACATGCCACGGTTGACGTGACCCAAGCCGGTGCCGTCCCAAACGATGCCCTGATAGCCGTTGTCGACCAAGGCGTCAAGCACATCGGGCTTCATGCCAGGATAGTAGTAAAGGATGGCCACGCGGTCGTCGAAGGTCGGGATGATTTTCACGTCGCGGTCGTTGCGGCGGTGGTTGTAGACCTCCTTGATCGGCACAACGCCACGCTTGCGGTCGACTGTAGCGACAGGCGTGTCGCCTATAGTGCGGAAGGTAGAACGGTACGAAGAGTGCATCTTACGTACACGTGTGCCACGGTGCAGGAAGCCATATTCATCGGAGGTGGGACCAAACATGCAGACCATCACCTCGGCCACGTCGCCGTGACCGGCAGCCGTCATAGCGTGCATCAGGTTCAAGGCGGCGTCCGATGACGGACGGTCGGAAGAACGCTGCGAGCCGACCAAGACAATCGGCACAGGCAGGTTCTGGCACATGAAGGTCAAAGCAGCGGCAGTGTGGGCCAAGGTGTCGGTGCCGTGGCCGATGACGATGCCGTCGATGCCGTTTTGGATCTCCTCGCCAATCTTCTTGGCCAAGGCGATGTATTCCTTGGGCGACATGTTCTCGGAGAACACGGCGAACACCTTCTCGGTGTCGAGGTTGCAGATGTCGGCCAGTTCCGGCACAGCGCCATACAACTCACCCGGCGAGAAAGCAGGAATCACAGCACCCGTGCGGTAGTCCAAGCGCGAGGCGATGGTGCCACCCGTTCCGAGCAGTTTTACATGCGGAAGTCCCTCAGTGTAAGGGAATTCCTTCTCGGGGATGTGGTAGTTCGCTTTCTTGTAGTCGGTCTCGACCATGCCCGTGATGGTGCTGATGTCGACACCGATGTTGTAGCCCGTGTTGACCTTCATGACAATATGTTGGTCGTCCTGGAAGGCGGCGCGAGGCAGGATCGTGCCTTTGAAGAGTCCGCCCGTGGTCTGGCATTCGGCCTGACTCCACACGCGGCAGTTATATTTCTTGAGCACCTCAAGCGAGGCACCCCAATATCCTTGGAAAAAATCTTCAGCCATGTTCTTCTTTATTTGATGTTGTTAGCCAATTCTTTCATTTCGATGTTGCCCATCGCTTCTTTCATCTGACCCATGATCCAGTTCTGGCGGTCGAGGTCGGTGCAGGATTTCTTCTTCGGCGCAAAGCCAGCGCAGAGGTTGTCGAGCTTGGTCAATAGGTCGTCTTTAGCATAGCGCTTGAAGCCCATCTTGTTCAACACTTGCTCCATCGGCAACGATGCGTCTTCGACCAACGAAGGTGCCATGTTCCAAGCCAAACGGCAGTCCAAACCTTGCTCTTTCAAGAAAGCAAAGAGGTTGAACAATGTCGATTCGTTGAACTTCGAAGCGGCGTTCTTGCCCAGCAGGTGCTTCAGTCTCATGCCGACAAAGCGACCCACGGTGCGGCCATCCACGCCGAGTTTCTCGACGGTCTCGGCCATGGCGGGGAACCAGTTTTTTGCGAAGATGTAGCGGAAGCAGTCCTCCGGCACGTTCCATTCCTTGAGTTTATAATAGCGGTCGATGATCTCGGTAGGCATCTCTGCACGCAGGGCCTTGATGAAGGCGGGGTCGAGCGGGATAGGAGCCGAGTCGGTGTCGGGATACATACGGTCGGCACCAGGCAACACGCGCTCGAAGATGGTGATGCCGTTGCAGACGGCCTTACGGGTCTCCTTCGGCACGCCGTCGAAGGCCATGAGGCAACGCTCTTCGATGGTCTCAATGGCGGTGGGCATGTCGTTTTGCGGACCCCACACGAGGATGAGGGCATCTTCGTCGGTGGCATGGACGCGCTTGGCCAGCTTATGCCATTGCGAATGGGTCAGCACGGGTTCCAGCATCTCGTCGTGGAGCATGTTGGGTCGCTCGAGGCAGGCGATGACCTTCAGTCGGTCGGCGATTTCGTCGGCGAACATCTTGCCAGGTTGGGTGAAATGCGACAACACGCCACGGAACTTTGGCAACTTGACGAGTTTCAAGGCACCGCCTTTTGCTTTGTTGTCGAGGATGGGGAGGTAGTCGGTCGGGAACGACACATCGGCCACTTCCACCTTCCAGCCTTCCTTGCCGATTTCGCGGTTGAGGCGCTCTTGCAATTGCACCAGCGACCACTGGCGGAAGCACTCGTTGTGCGACAATTCAGGGATCCACTTGGCATGTTGAACACCCTTCAACTCGATGCGGGTGCCACCCGTGCAGCTCACGTTGACGTCTTGGCGACCAGCGCCCATGCCCGTGCGGACCAAACCCGTGCTGCGGCCGAGGAAGCGGATGTATTCGCAGGTCTCGCGCAGCTCGTCGGGGTTCTTGCAGTCGGGATAGGTGACGGTTTCGATCAACGGCACACCAAGACGGTCGGTCTGATAGATACGGCGGTGGCCGATGTCGCTGATTTCGCGGCAGGCGTCCTCCTCGATGCTCAGCTGGATGAGGCGGATGTCCTTCTTCGGCAGCTTGAGCAGGCCTTCCACGCCCACGATGGCGGTACGCTGGAAGCCTGTCGGGATGGAGCCGTCGAGGTATTGTTTACGGGTGATATGCACCTCGCCCACGATGTTCAGGTTCGAACGCAGGGCGATGATGATGGCGTTGTGCAAGGCCTCGCGGTTGATGGGGAACGGCGGGGTGTCGTCGATGTCGTAGGTGCAGGCTGTGCCGTTCTTGATACGGTAAACGATTTCCTTCTTCGTCTTGAATTCCATCAAGGCCGTGCCGTCGTATTCGCCTAATTCCGAAAGAGTTGGGCGCATGTGACGGATCAGCTCGGCATCGTAGTCCTCAAACTTGTTGAATTGTCCGGCGGGACAGTGGCAAAACAGCTTCTCCTTGGTCTTGATCTGCTGGTGCACTTCCAGTCCCGACATGAAGCCTATGCGGTCATAGTCTTCCTGTGTGGCTTTCTTGCGCTCGACGTAGCCGGCCTGTTGCTTGGTCAGCTCGTAGTTGGCGCGTGGGTCAAAGTTGGTGCTCATATT
>CACXXW010000120.1 GCA_902771635.1 uncultured Bacteroidia bacterium
ATGAGGCGGAACAAGGTGGTTTTACCTGCACCGTTGGGCCCGATGACACCCACGATGCCGCCTTGCGGCAGGCTGAAGTTGAGGTTTTCGAATAATAACTTGTCGCCGTATGCTTTGGTGACATCGTGTGCCTCGATGACTTTGGTGCCTAAACGATCGCCATTGGGGATATAGATTTCGAGTTTCTCTTCCTTTTCCTTCACGTCTTCATTGAGCATCTTCTCATACGATTCCAAACGGGCTTTGCCCTTGGCGTGACGGGCCTTCGGTGCCATGCGCACCCATTCCAACTCTCTTTCAAGGGTCTTGCGGCGTTTGCTTTCGGTCTTCTCTTCCATGGCGAGGCGGGCGGTCTTCTGGTCGAGCCACGAGGAGTAGTTGCCCTTCCACGGGATGCCTTCGCCTCTATCCAATTCAAGAATCCAGCCTGCCACATGATCGAGGAAGTAACGGTCGTGGGTGACGGCGATGACGGTGCCCTTGTATTGTTGCAAGTGGCTTTCCAACCATTGGATGCTCTCGGCATCGAGGTGGTTGGTGGGCTCATCAAGGAGCAGAATGTCAGGCTCTTGCAAGAGGAGTCTGCATAAAGCCACACGGCGGCGTTCGCCGCCGGAAAGGTTGCATACGGGTGTGTCGCCATCGGGGCAGTTGAGGGCATCCATGGCGCGCTCCAATTTGTTGTCGAGTTCCCAGGCGTCGTGTTGCTCGATGAGTTCGGTCAGCTCGCCTTGACGGGCAATCAGCTTGTCGAAGTCGGCGTCAGGTTCGGCGAACTTGTTATTGATCTCCTCGTATTCCTTGAGGATGTCGACGATTTCCTGCACGCCTTCCTCCACCACTTGCTTCACCGTTTTGTTGTCGTCTAATTGTGGCTCTTGGTCAAGCATGCCGACCGAATAGCCAGGCGAGAAGACCACTTCGCCGTTATAGGATTTCTCCTTGCCTGCGATGATGCGCAGTAGGGTTGATTTTCCTGCTCCGTTCAGGCCGATGATGCCGATTTTGGCGCCATAGAAGAAGGAGAGGTAGATGTCTTTCAATATTTGTCTTGACGGCGGGATGATTTTGCTCACGCCTACCATCGAGAAGATGATTTTTTTGTCGTCGGGTTGTGCCATATTCTGTTGTGTTTGTTTTGCTTATTGCGCAGGGATTGAAATCCCTGCTTGATTTAGGGTCGTCCTTTTAGGACTTTTTGCATCTCGTGTTCTAAAATGGCTGTCGCTTTTCCCCAGTCATACACGCGATTTGTGAAATCGAATCCTGCTTGGGCAAGGCGTTCTGCCTTTTCCTTGTCGGTCAAGAGGGTGATGATATGTTGTGCCATTTCTTCGGCATTATCACCGACTAAGATTTCTTTATCAGGTTTGGCGCCAAGCGAGGCATTGGCTAAAGGCGAGGTGATGGCAGGCAGGCGCATCGACATGGCTTCCAAGAGCTTGTTTTGCAGACCAGTACCAATGCGCATCGGGGCGATGAAGACGCGACTCTGCGCATAGGCCTCGCGGATATCGTCGAGCCAGCCGCTGACGATGACACGCTCCGAGGTGGCCTTCTTCACTTTTGGGTCGGGGGTGGCACCGGCGATATAGAGCTTCACTTCGGGCATTGTTTTCCACACGATGGGCAGAATTTCGTTGACTAAATAATCCACAGCATTTACATTAGGCGGATAACTCATGTTGCCCGTGAAGACAAGGTCATATTGCTTTTCGCGTTCCTGTGGCTTGAAATAGTCGTGGTCGACACCATTTGGGATAATGAGGATTTCATCGCGACGTTCATGCGGAAACAGGTCGCGGTCGGGCTCGCTAATGATAGATTTTACATCGAAGTTTTCAAAGATGGTTGCCTCATAGCGTTTCAGACGATGATACTCCATATTATAAATAGGACGAGTGACGCATGAAGCTATATCGGCGCGACGTTTCATGCCGTAGGAGAAGATATCTTGATAATCAATGGCTTTAGGAAGGTTTTTGTAACGGATATATTCTGCCACGCGGAGTAGTTGGCCGAAGAGCATGTCGGGCTTGTGCTTGGCAATCAGGGCATCGATTTTTTTTGCGGCCTTGCGGTTGTAGAAGTAGCCGCATTGTAAGGGCAAACCCTTAAAAAAGGCACGGATAAGTCCCAAAAGGATTTGCGGCTTTGTGATTCTGATGAAGTTGATGGACTGACAATAAGGTTGCAAAGCATGGAAGGCATCTTGTTCGCTGACTTTCGGGTCGTCGTTCAACGCACAAAGGATGATTTCGTTGTGCTTGGCAAGCTGTTTTATTTGATTGAATGCCCGCAGTTTATCGCCCTTTTCAAGAGGGTAGGGGATGCGGGGTAGAAGTACAAAAATCTTCATCTCATCGAGAATTAGGGAGCAAAGATAGTGTTTTTTTTAAAACTATGGCCAATGGCTAATGACTATGGCCGCTTTTGTTATGGGGAAGCGGCCATAGTCATAGGCCATAAGCCATAGTCACTCACAGGAAACTAATCTTACTTCCCGGCTTAATCTGCTCATAGAACATCAAAAGTCTCGCGATGATTTTGCGGTTATCGTAGGTCTCTTCCACCAATTTCCTTGCGGCCTGGCCAATTCGGACAGCGGTTTCGGGATTTTCGTTAAGGCTGCGGATGGCCTCCACCATCTTGGCCTTGTTTTCAGCGATGATGATGTTGACGTCCTCATCATATTGAATGCCTTCTGCGCCCACACGGGTGGTGATGACGGTTTTGCCCAAAGCCATCGACTCAATGATTTTGATGCGGATACCGCTGCCCGATAGCAGGGGGACGATGGCTACATCGTGATTGATAACAAACTCTTTGGCATCAGGCACTTCGCCGATGACATGAACATGCGGGTCGTTTAGTGTGGTGAGCCATTCGGGCATGGAACGGCCGGCCAGGTGATAGACAAAATCAGGCACCTTTTCCACGGTCTTGGGCAACACCTCGTCGATGAACCAACGAATACCTTCCTCGTTGGGCATCCAGTTCATAGAGCCGATGTGGTAGAACTTGGGTTTGCCTTCAATTTCCGATTTAGGTGTGAACTGTTCAGGATAAACGCCGTACGGGATGTCGATAATGGGCTTGGAACAGTATTTCCTGAAAAGCGCGGCATCTTTCCGCGTGATGGCAGCAATGCCGTCTACGGTTTCGAGTGCTGACAACTCATACTCCTTCAAGGTCTTGGCCAAGTGGTTGATATACCAGCGTTTGGCGAAGAACTTGGTTTCCTTGGCGATGCGCTCCCAAATCTTGTGTTCCACGTTATGGGCGCGCAATACAACCATTGCCTTGCTGTGCTTACGGATGGTCTCCACGTAGGGAGCCATATAGAGCATTTCCAACTGCACCACATCAAACTGCTCTTTGTCAAGCACTTCTACCAGTCTATCCTTAAACTCTTTGGAGATGAAACGCTCTACATGGTAGGACTTTTTGGTGAACAAGTTGAGAAGGGCGCTCAAAGGCTTGACGGTCAAGTCGATATCGATAAGTTCGATGCCGGTCTTTTTTTTGTAGTCTTCAGGGATGTCGCTTTCCTTGACATTGTATTTCTCGCTGTTGACCGCCAGTATCTTGACCTGATGTCCCGCTTCCATTAGTCCAGTGATGATGCTGTTCATCGCCATGGGACCGCCTTCGGAGGCTGGATAGGGTGGTTTGTTGCAGAGTAGAAGTATCCTCATGTTTAATCGTTGGTCGTTGAAATGATAATTAACTTCGTTGAATCTTCGATTTCGACGTAGTCAGTTGTTTAATTGTCGCTTTGTTGGGCTATCGTACCACGGCAGCCAAACAGTATTATTATTGCAGTTCAACCTCGGTTTTATTTCCTTTTTTGAACAGTCTTTTAAAGAATTTCTTCCAGCTGTCACCATCGAAAAGCGCGGCATCAGTAGTGGCCTTGAAGGTGAAGAAGAGCCCGACGGGTAGTAACACTAGTGATGAGAGCCACACGCCGAGGAACATATTGAGGTCGCCGAAAACGGCCATGCGCTCTGCAATGGTGGAGATGAGATGGTAGATGATAAAGAACACCACGGAGATGACCACAGGCAGTCCCAGACCACCCTTGCGGATGATACTGCCCAACGGCGCCCCGATGAAAAAGAAGATAATGCAGGCGATGCTCAATGTGAACTTCTTGTGCCATTCTTTCTTGTGCTTGTTGATATTTTCGGTCTGTGATTTGAAGTCCATCTTGTTAAAGGCGACATTGTCTTTGGCGTTATCAGCGCTTCCGAAGGCCATGTTGATGATGGTGGAGCGCGCCTCGCCTTCATAGCGGTCGAGTAGTGGCCAGCTTAAGGGAATACAGGTGTCGGCAACAATACTATCGGAAGTGGGTTGTGCAATGCTCTTAGGCGGGTTGTCTGTGTGCAGACTGTTGTAGTTGCTCCACCGTCGTGAGAAACCTAGCGTAAATGCCTCTTGCTTTCCTATGTAACGGTGTTGAAGCGAATCCAGGGAGGAAGAGAGCTGACGGATGTTCATCATCTGCTGGTACGATTTGTACATGTCCTCATCCGAACGGGTCATGTCAAACGAAGCCAAACTGAATTTGAGCTGTTCCTGTTTAAACCACATACGCTCGAAGGGTCGAGTCTCCTTGTAGTTGTCGGGAGTGAGGTCAGTGTAGTTGTAGCCGTTGTATAAGGTAAAGATGATGTTGCGCTGGTTGGGACTCATCGACATCATGCCCGAGTCGGCGGAGATGATCTTGGTGTTGCCTTGTCGGTCGGTATGGTCATAGATTTTCACTCCATAGATATGGCTGCCGTCCTTGCCTTTTTTCTCCACGTAAATGACGTAGTTGTCAATGTCCTTGTAAAACACGCCTTCCTTGATATTGAAAGCCAGTTTCTGCCGCTGAACGTCAGTGAGCAAGGTGCGCCATTTGAGGGTGGCGATAGGGATGATGCTATTGGATATGAAGAAAGCAAATACGCTGATAATCAAAGAGAAATTCAATAAAGGCCGCATCACTTTCCACATGGAGATACCGGAAGCCTTCATGGCCACAAGCTCGTAGTGTTCGCCAAGGTTGCCGAAACACATCAGCAGGGCAAGCAGCAAGGCCAAGGGCAGCGACATGGGAATGGCCGTGATGGAAGTGTAAAACAGAAGCTCGGCCAATATTTTGATTTCCAGTCCTTTTCCAACCAAATCATCGACATAGAGCCATACGAATTGCATCACCCAAACGAACACCACGATGAAGAAGGTGAGGAAAAAGGTGCCCAAAAATGATTTGGTGATATACTGGTAGAGTTTCTTCATTTTAAATAAAACGCTGCAAAGGTAGAAAAATTTCACCCTTTGAAGAGAGCATGGGGTATTTTTCTATATTTGCAGCAAAAATATACGCATTATGAACCAGCTTGATTATTTGAAAGGGCTTAACATAGCCATTACCATCAGCGCCAAAGACGGCGAAATCCTTTACCAAAACGACAGCAGCATCGAAGTGAACGGCGACGCCCGCGGCCGCGACCTAATGAAATGCCACAATGAGCGTTCGCAGCAAATCATCCGTCATCTCTTGGATGATGCCGCCACCAATGTCTACACGATTTCGAAAAAAGGCAAGAAGAAACTCATCTATCAGACACCTTGGTATGAAGATGATGAAAAAAAGGTCGTTGGTGGACTCATCGAGTTTTCCATCATCCTGCCCGATGAGATGCCGCATTATGACCGTGGCTAACCTGTCGAGGTGTGGTGACTTTGTCTCTTGAACAACCCAACCTGAATACCAATAACTAAAACACTAAACACCAAAAAGACTTTCATTTTATTATTTATGGTTCTTTCGTTTTTCGGAGCGAAGGCCAACGACGGTGTGTTCTATGCCCAAGGTAACCATCTGATTCCCATTACGGAAACTGATATCAGTGTGAAGAAGGAAGTGTTGACCATCAACAAAGTGGGAGAGGTTATCAAAGTTACCGTTTATTACGAGTTTTTCAATCCGGTGAAGGCCAAGGACTTGCTCGTTGGCTTCGAGGCACCGCCACCTTATCCCTATGAGGATGATTATATGGCCGTATTTCCCGAGCAGCCTCATATGAGCAACTTCAAAGTTATCATCAATGGCGAGGCTTTGAATTATCAAATTGCTCATGTCTCAAGCGGTTATTATGATGGGGAGAGAGACGAATGGGTCATTCCTGATTATTATTACAATGGCAAGATACAGGGTTGGTCGCGCAAACAGTGTGAAGACTCCCTCAAGGCTCGCGATTATTTCGATATGCCTTTCACCTATGTCTATCATTTCAACGCGCATTTCCGTGAAGGCTTAAACATTATTCAGCACACCTATGATTTCGACGTTTCGGGGTCAGTGGGCGAGGAGTATTGTTTTCCATACGTGCTCACTGCTGCCAACCGTTGGGCTAACCATCAGATAGATGATTTCACCTTGAACATCAATATGGGTGATCTTGAGTCGTTTACCATTGATCCGACGTTCTATGACAACCTCAATGAATGGAGTTTTGATGGAGTTGGAAGGAAAAATGCAGTTCAACTGGAATATGGCGAGCCAACCTATATATTCCATGTACAAAAGGGTGGTTTGACATTCCACAAAAACAATTTTCATCCCAACGGCGAACTCAATATCAGCAAGCCTTATGTAGCCTTGTTTTTTATGTGGAGTGATAATAAGGATGCCAAACATCTTATGGAAGTTGTTGGCCAACAATATGCCAACTTGTCACCTCTTCTTGGTGAAGAACTTAACTTGACTGCTGAGCAGAAACGCATCTTGAAAAACCTGCCCTTTGCCTATCGCGGTCATGTGTTCAAGGATAAAGGCTTGCGTCAGTTCTTCGAGTCAACCAAATGGTATGTGCCTGACTCCAACTACAAGGACGATATGAGTAAGATGAGCAAGGAGGAAAAAGAATGGATTCAGTACTGGTCTAAATAGAGGAACAAAAAGACTGTAAAAAAGAGGAGCGGCTTCCGTAAGGAGGCCGCTCCTGATTATTAACAGATTTGTGACAGATTTGTTTCTGAAAAAAGAGACAATTACTTTGTCACCAAATTATAGGTATCCTGTGCGATGACGAACTCTTCATCAGTAGGATACACCACCACTGTGACTTTCGAGTTGGGTGTGGAGATGACGCCAGCGTCGCCGATGATTTCCTTGTTCATCGTGGGGTCAAACTCGATGCCGAGGCCTTCCATGTTCTCGAGGATGGCTTCACGCATGAACCAGGCGTTCTCACCGATGCCGCC
>CACXXW010000121.1 GCA_902771635.1 uncultured Bacteroidia bacterium
CGGCGTAAGTTGTAGTCCCCATAATTATTGCAATTGTGCATAAAAGCATATTCAACGTTTTCATTTTAAGTATAATTCTTAGTTGTCAATCTTTCTGATTACCTTAGCAGGATTCCCACCCACAATTGTGTTTGGCGCAACATCCTTGGTTACAACAGCACCAGCTGCCACTACGGCATTCTTGCCGACGGTTACACCAGGCAATATGGTGGCACCAGCACCTATCCAAACGTTTTCGCAGATGTGGACGGGCTTGCAGAGGAGAATCTGACGGTCGTAGAGGTCGTGGTTGTTGGAGATGAGTTGCGCATTGGCGGCAATCATCGCGCCGTCGTTGATGGTGATGCCACCGCGAGCCATCATCAGGCAGTTGTTCATAATCATCACGTTCTTCCCGATGTGAACACGGTCGAAGCAAACTCCGGTAAGGCCTGGCATCACCCAGCCGCCTTCACCGAGGTTGTCGCCGAAAAGCTCACGCACGAGGGCGTTGTACTCATCGGTGTAGGGCATCGTGTGGTTCAGTTTGAAAAGGACTTGCGCTTGGCGCACGCCTTCCGCGTGTTCTTCGGCTGTGGTCAGCCTGGGGTCAACTCTTTGTTCTTGCATCGTTGTCAGGTTTTGAATTACGGTGCAAAATTACATCGACTTAACGATATATATGTTTCACAAAAAGCACCACTATTTTCACAATTTCCACAATATTTTGCGCTAACGAGAGAAATAATTCGTAATTTTGTGCCATGAAGATTGATTTTCAGTATGCTACGGACTTCCTCGGGATGAATGACTCCAGATTGAGCCACACCTGTATGCACCTGCTGTGTACAGAAGGAGAAGGTAGTTTTGTGTTCAACGAACATTGCTATCATTTGGCACAAAACGATTTGGTGGTGATGCCCAATCCGAGTCGCGCAAAGAACCTTGCCGCCCATCCCGATATGAAGGTGGAGTGGTTTGCAGCCGACTATAAGTTTTTGCAAAACTTGTTGCCTTCGAATAACTACAGTATCGGAGGAAGCATTTCACTCAACCAAGACCCCATCATCAAACTCACCGATGAGCAGGCTGCTATTCTTCTTGCCGATTTTCACCGTCTCCGTGATCGCCTCAACGACCGCCACCTGCTATTCTACAACGAACTGATGGGGAGTCTTTGCCTGACGATGATGTACGACATCTTCGAGCCTCACGCCCAACGTGATGCCACCGACACCCACAGCGACCGAACGGCCTATATTGTCAAGCAGCTGATGCAACTGCTGGACACAGGCATCAGTCGCACCGAGCGTGAGGTAAGCTACTATGCCGAGCGGCTGAACGTCTCGCCGAAGTACCTTTCCGCTACGGTCAAACGCGTGACGGGCCACAGTGTCAGTAGTTATATCAATCGCGCCACCGTGCCCATCCTGAAAGGCTTTTTGGATGACGAGCGTCTATCGCTCACCCAAATCGCCGACCGCATGAACTTCTCCTCATTGAGTTATTTCAGTCGTTATTGCACCAAGCACCTCGGGCAGTCGCCCAGTGAATATCGGCGAAGCCTGCAACCTAAGGGTTAAGAACACCTAATTCTCGCCAAATAGTATGACAAGAGATTTCAAAGGCATGAAAAACCATGTATTCCGCACTGATGAAGAAAAACCACATATCATAAACTTATGAAGACAGCCATTATAATAGGAGCCACCTCTGGTCTTGGCAGGGAAGCAGCCGCAAGACTTGTGGCAGAAGGTTGGAAAGTCGGAATCGCCGGCCGACGCACTACCGAACTAGAAGCCTTTCAAAACGAATTCGGCAAAGACAAGGTGTGTATTGCCACAATGGATGTAACCCGTCCTGAATCCGTTGAAGCGCTGGATGCTTTGCTCTCCCAAACCGGAGACCCCGACTTGTTCTTCTATGTTTCGGGCGTTGGCTATCAGAACCGTGAACTTGATGAAGAGAAGGAAATGCGCATCATCCAGACCAACAGCGAAGGGATGGTCAGGATGGTAGTCCACTTTTTACACTATGTAAGGACGCACAACTACAGCAAAAGCCACAAGGCTCATATAGCTGTCATCACCTCCATAGCCGGCACCAATGGAATGGGGGCTTCTCCGGCTTATTCCGCGACCAAAAAGATGCAAAGCACCTATCTTACGGCTTTGTCACAACTCTCCCGTATGGATAAGATCCCAGTTTGCTTCACCGACATACGCCCCGGTTTTGTCAAAACGGACATCCTGAATCCCAACAAGCATTATCCGATGCTGATGTCAAAAGAGAAGGCGACAGACCATGTGATGAAGGCGCTTCATAGAAAGAAGCGCGTTTACACCTTTGACTGGAGATTCCGTCTCATCGTAGGGTTATGGAAGATGATTCCCCGTTTCGTTTGGGAGCGCCTTACTTGGGTACAGAACTAGAAGCCATATAGGATTAGAATTCAAAACGTTCCACCTTCATCTGGCCACATTGGCGCATCATGGGAGAGTATTTCTTGAACTCCGGCGTGGCGGAATGCTTGTCGAGCGACGCTTGGTCTGCCCATGTCTCGCAGATCAAAAACACATCCTGCCGGGTGGCACTCTGGAACACATCGTAGGCGATGCATCCTTCATGTTTCTGCGAGTACTCGGTAAGGGCTACCGCGGCTTGCAGCGCGGTCTTGAATTGTTCGCCATCATTGGCTTGGAAAAAGCAATTTAATCGTATCATATTCAAATATTTATACTTTTGGTGATGCAAAGTTACAATCAAAAAGGAATAATTCGCCTATCTGACAAGTGACAAGCTGAAGCCCGTATTGCTCGGCAGCCTTGCACTCGTTTTTCCGAGGCTCGTCCCATGGGTGGTTCGAGAGGCAGAACTTGGAGTGATGTACGGTGACGAAACGTTTAGCACCAAGTTCAGCAACAGCTTTTCCCAATTGCTCGGGCATGGTGTGGATCTGGCTCCAGTTGGCATCGTATTGGCCGTTCTCCATGATAGCGAGGTCGATATCGGGAAACTGTTCCCCGAAGCGCTTGAAACGACTGCTATAGCCACCGTCGCCAGAGAAAAAGACCTTCCTCGATGACGATTCCATTAGCCATGAGGCTGGCATTGTCTTGGCTTTCCAAAAGCCGCGTCCCGAAAAATGTTGGGTGGGCAGACAATGGAAAGTCAAGCCGTCGGAGGTGGTACTTTCATGCCAATCCAATTCGATGAGTTGGTGCTTGTCGTAGCCCCAGTATTCAAAGTTCTCGCCCACACCCAGGGGACAGACAACCTTCTTCACTCGGCCTTTCAACTCGGTGACCGTCTTATAGTCCAAATGGTCCCAATGGTCGTGCGAGATGAGGAGAAAGTCGATTTCATTGGGCATGTCCTTAGGCTTGTAGAGATCCGTCCCGGGAAAGGCGCGATTGACAAATGAAACGGGCGAGCCTTTGTAGAACACGGGGTCAGCGAGGATGGTCTTCCCGTCCAAACGAAGCAAAAAAGAGCTATGCCCAAACCACAGGTATAAGTCACCCGATTCAGGCAATCGGTTCAAGTCGGTCTTGACAACAGGGATCTCACCCAACTTTGGGATTCGATTCTTCGGTTTTTTTCTAAAGAGGAACTTCCCAAGATTCTTCAGCATACCGCCTTGACCCGTGAACAGCGTGGTCGATTCCTCATTCTGGAACTTTTCGTTCACAAAATGAGGTGACTTACGGATGCGTTCGAGGCGTTCGCCACGCGCGGTTCGCCCAAATTGCTTGATGAGGTTCACGGATTGCTATTTTGCAAGGTTTATTCTTACTTTATTATCCCTGCCAGTGGGTTGACGTCAATCAGTTTCAGACTCTTCACCATCTGGGCCGTGCCTTCCTTGTATTTCTTGAAATGGGCGGTCTGGATATGGTTTTGGTAGGCCTCTTGGTCAGCATAGATTTCCAAGATGAAAATCTTGCAAGGATCTTCTTTGGTTTGCATCGAGAACAGGGTTAGCACGCCAGGTTCCACCTTCACAGAGGTCTCGCCGACTTCTTTGGCGAAGGTCATATATTCCTCCAAATACTCGGGTACCACTTCGATTTCGGCAAGGCGGACAATCTTTTCTCCATATTGTCGCAACGGAAGGTTCTCGCCAAAAAGGCGTCGGGCGTTGTCGGTGAATACATCTTTGGAATTCAATCCGTGTGAGGCAAGGCGGCTCTCTAAAGCTTGCTTCCCGCTGATGAGTACGGGTTCGGCCACATACGGATAGTCACTGCCATAGAGGATGTGGTCAGGCGTAGTGATAGTCAGGAGGGCATCGAGGACTTCGTCAGTGGGTGCACCTGCAAGGTCGTAATACAGACGTGACAGGTTAGCATCTACATCCACGGATTGCATCATACCTTGTTTCACCATCACAGGCAGGAGGGAGCGGAAACGGGGCAAAGCGTTGGGCAGGAAAGAGCCGCAATGTGGCACCACAACTTTCAGATGTGGATAGCGCACCAATACATCGTGTGCTACCATGTTGAGTACTGTGCGCGTGGTCTCGGCCAAGTATTCATAACTGGCCAACGGCACATCGGCAATCAGTTGTGCATTGACCACCGAGGGCTTGTGCGGGTGCAGGATGACGACGGCGTTCTGTTGGTCGAGATAGGCCATCAACGTGTCCAAAGCAGGTTCACCGAGGTATTGTCCGTAGCTGTTGGTGGCCAACTTGATGCCATCGGCTCCCAGGACCTCCAAGGCATAGCGAGCCTCCTCCAATGCATGTGGCACATCGGGCAAAGGCAAGGCTGCACAAAACATGAAACGTTCAGGATAGCGTGCCTTGAGTGCAGCGCACTCTTCATTGTAGCTACGACACACCGCTGCCGAAGCCTCCGCATCGCCAAACCAAGGCTGCGGCGCGGGCATGGTCAGCACAGCGGTCTGAATGCCCGCCTTGTCCATAAAGGCGATATGTTGTTCCGCATCCCAAGCGGGAATGGGGAAACCTTCGTCCATCTCGGCGCCGTTGGCCTTGATGTAATCGAGGTAACCTTTGGTGATGGCGTGGCTGTGAAGGTCGATCTGTGCCAAGGATGGCAATACTGGAAGCATCATAAAGGCTAAAATAAAAAGGTTTTTGCGCATGGTGTTGTTTGACTTGGTTGCTGACTGATGATTATTTCAGTTTCAAGCCGTCCTTGAAGGCCTCACCAACGCGCTTTGAGACTTGATAATAGCCATGTGTGTAGGGGTCGAAAGTGATGGCTTGCAGGGCTTCGATATCAACCTTGCCGTCCTTCATCTTGTCCGCCTCGACGGAGGTCTGCAGTACTTTGCCGATGACGCCAAGGCCCGTGTCGTCGCTTTGGTATTCGATGAACTCGCACTCCATGGCGATAGGCAGTTCGTTGATGATGGGAGCGTCCACCAATGAGGATTTGGTCGCGGTGAGACCACTTTTGGCGAACTTGTCCTTTTCGGTCTTGCCCGACACGACGCCGAAATAGTCGGCTTCCACCACATGGGCTGCGTCGGCGATATGGACGACAAAGTCCTTGCGTTGCTTGATGTTTTCTACGGTCTTGTGGGTTTCGGTCAGGTTGAGGGCCACGCGGTCGCGGTCGAGCATGGTGCCCCAAGCGGCATTCATCACGTCGATGGTGCCGTCTTCGTTGTAGGTAGCCACGAGCAAAACGGGCATTGGGAAGATGGCTTCGGTTACTTTAATGGGTTGTTTCATAATAAATTGAGAATTGCTATCTCAAAAATGCCGCGCTCCACAATGCGGTAATGCGGGCGATACGCCTCGTTGTAGCGGCGGCTGTGGTGCACGGCTTGGTTGTTTCGGGCGGCTTCGGTCAGCAGGGGAAGGTCGGTCTCAAAGCCTTCTAATTCAATCTTATTCGCTTGGATGATGCTGATGATGGTTTCCCATTTCTCCATCCAACTAACGGTCGGTTCCTGCCACGAATTGGCACTTCTGGCAAAGGCATCCAAGAGTTGCTCGGCGGTAATCAGACTATCGGCGACGGCGGAGAGATAGACGCGAATGTAATCGCCTTGGCTGCCCGTAGGCTCAAAATAAGGCGATGCGGTTTTGCTCATTTCCGATAGTTCGCGCATCAGATAGCGTCTCGCTGAAGCTGTGTCACTGATGATATGGCCCGGACCGAAATGCTCTTGGTAGAAACTCTTGTAAATGTCCTGCAAGGTGGATTCAGGATAAGTTGCTAACTGCCTCTCGATGGCCGAGCGCATCGCTATCGTGTCGATGGATTGCCCGAAGAGGCTGAACGAACAGGTCAAGGCCAATATCAATAAGAGATTTTTAATCATCAAGAATTTCAGAATTTTAGAATTTCTATTTCGCTGATTATTTGAATTTATGGAATTTGAGACTTTAATTGCAAGCAATTATAAGAAGTTGTCTTTAACAGCTTTCTCATCTTGACTTTATAATCGTTTCTGCCATCCGTCTTCCGGCATCGAAAGCCTTCTGCAGGTCTTCTTCCCAGTGCTCCTCGCGATACTGGCGTTTGGCTTCCTCCGAGAATCCTCCCAACTCGAAATTGGCGTAGTTCTTCACTTGGTAGGTATTGTTGGCAAACAGCTTTTCCGGTTGTCCGAGAGCTCTTGCGATGCAAGGCTCCATGGTGCCGTAGCCGTTGCAGTTGCTGCCTCCCACGCCACCGTTTTGCGTCTCCACCAGCACCACGGGCATCCGCTTCGGGGCGGTGATACTGTAGTCGTTGAAGGAGAGCCAGGGGAAGGCCAAACGCTCCAAAAAAGCCCGCATTTGGCCAGTGATTTCACCAAAATAGTTAGGCGAACCAAATACCAAACCGTCAGCTTGCGCAATCTCCTCCAAGACAGGAGTCAAAGCATCCTTGAACTTACATACATTCGAGGCTTTGCCTTTGATTTTGCAGGCCATGCACGACATGCAGCCTTTGTAGTCGAGGGCATAGAGGCGAATGGTCTTTACTTCGATTTCGTTGCTGACGGAACTGGCTCCTTCAGCGAATTTCTTAAGCATTGAGGCCGTGTTGAATGTCGCTCGCGGGCCTCCGTCGATGATGATAATCTTTTTCATTGTCGTTGTCGTTTTATTTTCGTTCGTAAAATGTCACATGCACCATGTCGCCAAAACTCTTGCCAATCTGTTTGCGGATGTCCTTCCGCAGGCCGATGATGAAGCAAGGCGTTCCCATCTTGATGATTTGCCCGTCGTAAGGCACGCCGTCAAAGGTGGCATGGACCGCCAACCGTCCTTTCCCAAAGAGCGCCTTGATGTCGAAAGGCACCTCGACGTATGCGGCATCCATGTCCTCGTTTTGGATGATGATGGCATCGAATTCGAATGGTGTTGCTGTGCTCATGTCATTTCTTTAGGTTTTTCTGATGCGTCTTCAATAATTTCACTGCTTGCCCATAAGGGCTTGAAGTGACGCTCACGAAGTAGGCCGCCATGTCGGTGGTGTAGGTGTTTTTGTAGTGGCCTTTGGTGAAGAGTTCCTCTTCGGTGAAACTCTCGGCGAGGCGGCGCATCTCCTCATGGGTCTCTTGCAGTAAGCGTTTGGCTTCCTCCAAAGGCGTGTTTTGATGCTTCTCCACCAGCATCTTGTCCATCTCGTGGTAGTTCTTGCGGTATTCATCAGGCAGGTAGTCTCGCGGGTGACCTTCGCGGATGTTGTTCACAAACTCGCGCATCAGCACTTGCCACTCGTAGAGATGAATCAGCAGGTCGCGGAGACAGCGGTCGTATTGCCAGCGCACACCGCATTTCTTCGGGTCGGCGGCGAAGTCGAAGGGGGCCGATATGGCATCTTCGCTCATCTTGGCTATCTGTTCGTTGAGTTTGGCATAGCCGTCGGCCATGGCGGCTACAAGCTCTTGTTTGTTGGTGAGATTGGGCATGTCGATAAAGTTATAGATGGTTGTTCGAGGTTGTATTTCAATTTGAGCCACAAAATTACAAAATAAACTGCTGCAAAAGTCAAGAAAAACCTTGCGGCGGTTGGGTTGTTAGAACTTTGTGTTACGCTTCTTCAATGGCTTCCACAAGGCAGCCTTCTTTGGCTTCGGCGGCGGCAGCCAATGCCGACTCGGAATTCAAAAGGCAGCAGCGATTTTCCGAATGGACTTCAGTCGATTGACGAAACTTTGATTTCGGCGGGCTGTAATCACATCATAACGCATCTGCATGGCCAACAATGGTTCGGCATCGATGTCGAGTGCGGCACTAATCAGCAAAGCCATTTCGGTATTCAGCGTGCGCTTGCCATTTAGCACTTCGTTCAATTGGGTATAAGAAACTCCAATCTGAGCAGCCAAAGCTCTTTGTGAAATGCCGCGATACTCTATCTCATCTTTGATAACCTCTCCTGGATGAGTAGGCTGAAATGGTTCCATTTTATTTGCTTCCAACACTGTTCAGATTTACCACAAAAGGCGATTACCCCATCACCACATCCAAAACCATCATCAGCACAAATCCAATGGCAAAACCAATAGTGCTGAGGTTGGAATGATCGCCCGATGAAGCCTCGGGAATTAGTTCCTCGACGACTACATAGCACATGGCACCTGCAGCGAAGGCGAGCATGTAGGGTAGGATAGGGGTGAGCCATGCGGCCAGCAACACTACAGCCAAACCGCCCAGCGGTTCAACCACTCCACTCAGGCTTCCGATAAGGAAAGACTTTGCCTTGCTGTTGCCCTCGGCACACATAGGCATGGAGATGATTGCCCCTTCGGGGATGTTTTGGATGGCGATGCCGAGTGAAACCGCCACGGCACTGGCCAAACTAACACTTTCGGCACCTTGCGACGCAGCGGCAAACACCACACCCACCGCCATGCCCTCGGGCAGGTTGTGGAGGGTGACGGCCAAAGCCAACATCGCTGTGCGGGAGAGTTTGGAACGCGGTCCCTCGGGTTGATCGGTACCTAAGTGCAGGTGAGGCGTGAGTTCATCCAAAAGAAGCAAGAAACCGACACCCGCAAGGAAACCTATTGCAGCAGGAAATACGGCCCAATGGTCACTTTCCGCCCGCATCTCAATGGCAGGGATAAGCAAAGACCAAACTGAAGCGGCTATCATCACACCCGAAGCAAAGCCCAACAGCGACTTCTGCAACCTCACCGACATGTCTTTCTTCATGAAAAAGACAAAAGCCGCACCGAGCATGGTGCCCAACAAAGGAATCAATAAACCGATGGCAGTGCCCATAATGGTAGTAGTAACAGTTTAGACTGCAAAGGTAGGCTTTTTTCGGTAATCCGAAAAACAAAACCGCCGCAAAAGTCAAGAAAAACCTTGCGGCGGTTGGGTTGTTAGAACTTTGTGTTACGCTTCTTCAATGGCTTCCACAAGGCAGCCTTCTTTGGCTTCGGCTGCGGAAGCCAATGCCGACTCGGGCACATCACCCTCAATGGCGACAGCCACGTCATCTTGGATGCTGAACACTTCGGGGCAGGTGGACTCGCAAAGGCCGCAACCGATGCAACTGTCATTTACTTTGTATTTCATGATGTTCCTTTCTGTTATTGGTTTATGTGTTGGTTAATCAATCCTTTGATTTTCTCGATGATGGTCTCCACTTCCATCCCCGACTTCTTGCTCATTTCGGTGATGGTAGCCTTGCCCAACATGATTTTGCCAACGGGCGTGTTGAGCATCTTGAACTTTTCGTTCACTTTTGCCATTTCCGTCTTCAACCAAGGATACTGGGTGATGAGGTCGGCTAAACGGGTGTCTTTCGTGATTTCCATATTATTGCGTTTCTGTTACGGACGCATTCAATGCGTCCCTACATTAGTTTTATGTCGGGATTTTTCTCTGTGAACTTTTCTTTCAGCACCTCGATGATTTCGGCGCGGCTGTTGCCTTTTTTCTCCATCTGTTTGATGGTCTTATAGGCTTGAAACAGCGTGGAAGGCCCGATCTCCGAACTGAAATAACCGATGCCTTGGTTCCAGGCCAGCAATTCAAACACATCGTCCAAAGCGGCGGAATCGAGGCCGTGGATGTAGGCCTTCACCAACTCACGCGTGGCTTGGCGCATACGACCTGCTCCGACGGCATTGGCCAGAGAAAGCAACAAACGTGTCTCGTATGGCAGGTGACGGCGGCTGTCGTTCCAGGTCAAGTCCCAGAAGTTGACTGCGGTCTGTGCCAAATCATCATCGATCAAGGCCATGTTGGTGAGGGCGTAAGGGCGCATCGGGATGTCATTCTCTGCCTGCTTCATCTGGGCGCGGTAGAAGTAAGTGTGGTATTCGGCCTCGGCCACCTTTTCAGTATAATGCTCGAAACCAAGGTCTTCAAGCACCTCATAAAGCGGAATTGGCTCAAAACTTTGGATGATTTCCATGCCTTCGCCGACGGCCATCTTTGCAGCCTGCATTTTCAGTCCAGGGAAAAAGTTGCCCTGCACACCGCGCACGTCAATCTTCTTGAAACTCACGGTTTTGTCTTTCCAATCGTTGTAACTCATAGTTGTGTCTCCTTTCATTGGTTTGATAGTACAAAAGTAGTTTCTTCCATTGCGGCAAACCGTAACAAATGTTACATCAGTCACTTTTTCCGTATTTTTGCGCTGAAAAAATACTGTTATGGAAGAACTGAAACGTGTCAAACTCTTTGCAGGATGCAGCGATGAATCTTTGGAGCGTCTGCTCGAAAGCCCTTGTCGCCGACAGGAATATTCTGCTGGAAGGCGCATGCTCAACCCGGGTGACCCTTGCCGTGCGCTGATGGTACTTGTCGAAGGTCAAGCCGAGGCGCGAATGATGGGCGAGGAAGGCCGCGAGGTGCTCGTCGATCACCTGAAAGCCCCAATGTTGCTGGCACCAGCGTTTCTGTTTGCCAACAATAATGTCGTCCCTGTGGAAGTCACCGCCCTCACCGATTGCGCCGTGTGGCACATCAACCGTGAGGCTTTTTTCGAGTTTATGCAACATGAGCCGACCGTGTTGCGTGCCTTTCTTGAGATTCTCTCCGAACGCGGCCATTTCCTAAGTCGAAAGATGCGCACTTTCGCCGTCAACAGCCTTCGCAACCGCGTCATCGAATACCTCGAAGCCAATGGCAGCATCACCTCAGTGGCCGCCGCTGCCGAACAACTTGGCGCGACAAGACCCTCACTCAGTCGCGTGCTTTCGGAAATGGTGAGCGAGGGAGTGATTGTTAAAGACGGGAAGGGGTATGGGAAACGGTAGGTTGTGAAAAACCAAAAAAAGTTATACCTTTGCCGATATTTTCAATCTCTTTATGGCTGAAAACCAGAACATAGAATACAAGGAATCGTGGCGGACGGAGTACCTGAAGTGGCTCTGCGGCTTTGCCAATGCGCAAGGCGGGACAATCTATGTCGGGGTCAACGACAAGGGCGAGGTGGTCGGTCTGCCCAATGCGAAAAAGTTGATGGAAGATATCCCGAACCAAGTGCAAGCGGGATTGGGCATTATGCCCGATGTCAGTCTTTTGGAGAAGGACGGAAAGGATTATATCGCGATAAAAGTGGAGCCGAGTGCCTTCCCCGTCAGCTATCACGGCGAGTTCCATTACCGCAGCGGCAGCACCAAGCAATTGCTGACAGGAAATGCCCTTTCGGCGTTCATTATGCGCAGGACGGGTTTCCGTTGGGAGGATGTCACCGTTGACGATGTCACCGTTGACGACCTCGACAGCGATAGTTTCAAGATATTCCGCCGCGAGGCCTTGCGGAGCAAGCGGATGACCCAAGAGGATTTGGACATTTCGAACGAAGAATTGCTGAACAAGCTCCACTTGATGGCCGACGGCAAACTGAAACGCTCGGCGGTGCTGCTTTTCCACAGCGACCCGAGTCGGGTTCAGGTGGGCAGTTATGTGAAGATAGGCCGTTTTAGCGGTAACGCCGACTTGCTGTATCAGGATGTTTTGGAGGATTCGCTCATCAAAATTGCCGACAAGGTGATAGACCTGATATACCTGAAATATTTGAAGGCGAAAATCACCTACGAACACGACCGGCGGGTTGAGACCTATCCTTTTGCGCGCGATGCCATACGCGAGGCGGTTTACAACGCTATCGCCCACAATTGCTATATGTTTGGCACGCCTATACAAATCCGAATCGAGGACGAGGCCATCATCATCAGCAACCGTTGCATCTTGCCCGAAAACTGGACGGTGGAAACCTTGATGGAACCGCACGAATCGATTCCTTACAACGAAAACATTGCCAATGCTTTCTATTACGCCGGTTACATCGAGACTTGGGGGCGCGGCATACAGAAAATCTGCAACGCCTGTACGGAACTAGGCGCGGAAAAGCCAAGATATGAGTTGTTAGGCACGGGTTTACGTGTACATTTCGCTGCTTTGAAAAGTGCCTTGTTTGAAGAAACGCAAGAGCAGGGCGAAAACGGGTTGGGTGAAAACATCGTAGAAACGTCACCAAAAACGTCACCAAAAACGTCACCAAAAACGTCCCAGAAAATTTTGATGTTAATCCGAGAGAATAATACTATTTCAACCCGAGAAATGGCTAAATTAATTGGGATTAACAGAAGAAATATTATGAGGAATATCAGCGAGTTACAAAAGCAAGGAGTTCTCCGTCGCATCGGTTCTATCCAAAATGGCCATTGGGAAATCAACGAATCCACCGTTGAAATTTCAGATGACAGGTTGGGTGAAAAGTTGGGTGAAAAATCCGATGACTGGTTGGGTGAAAAGTTGGGTGAAAACCGAGAGACCATTTTACGCTGTCTCGCCCAAAATCCTTCCATATCGACGCACAGATTGGCGGAATTGTTAGGTATGAGCACGACCGCGATGGATAAAAACATCAAATGGCTGAAGGATAACGGAGTCATCCGGCACGTTGGCCCTGCCAAAGGCGGACGGTGGGAGGTGATTAGGAAATAATTGTATTGATTTAGTCAGTTATTGGCTGTTATAAAGAATATTAAGTTATGAATGACAATTATTGTAAAGATTGGAATCCTTTTATTGAAAAAGGGGTAAATCCCAAAGTATTACTTATTGG
>CACXXW010000122.1 GCA_902771635.1 uncultured Bacteroidia bacterium
CCCACAGTAGAGGTCACATTCAGTTTGTCGACATTCTTTTGGATGTTGGGCAGACCCATGCCTGCGCCGAAGCCCATGTTGCGCACCTCGGGCGAGGCGGTGGAGTTGCCTTCCTGCATGGCCCAGTCGATGTCGGGGATGCCGGGACCTTTGTCTTCCACCTTCAAGATAATCTTGTCGGGTTCGATGTCGGCATAAATCATGCCGCCGTAGGCATGAGCGATGGCGTTGACTTCAGCCTCATATAAGGCAACGACCACCCGTTTCACGATTTGAGGGCTGACGTTGAGCTGCTTCAAGGTCTTCTTGATGGCGCTCGATGCGGCTCCCGCATTCACGAAGTCCGCTTCATATACTTGGTATTCTAAGTGCATGGCGTTCGATTTTGGTGAGACATCAGAAAATGGGTAGCATGCCCGCCTTGAAGAGCAGTCCGCAGGCTTTGAACATGGAGAAGTCGCTTTCCATGACCACCATGCCTTCATCCTCGGCCTCCTCAATCATCTCCTCGGTAGCTTTCTTGCGCCTAACCAAGACGATGATGTCGAGGTTGCCCATCTCGCAGGTGCGGATGGTCTGCATGTTGCAGAGTCCGGTCAAAATGACCGGGTTGTAGTCGCCGAGGGTGAGCACATCGCTCATCAAGTCGGAGGCGAAGGCGGTTTCGTGATCTTCGTCCAAACGGTCTTCGCCGCAACGTACCTTGGCGTTCAATAGTTCAGATATTTCTCTGAGTTTCATTGTATTGTTGAGTTGTTGATTGTTTAATCGTTGAACTGTTGTCGGCGTTTAACTACGTTGAATCGTAGATTTCGACAGGCTCAACGACCTTAGCTTTTGCAGGTCCCTGAGCCTGTCGAAGGGCCGTTTTAATCATTATAATGTATTTCTTCCAAATTCTCCTGAATCATCTCCTTCAGGTATTTCATGATGCTGATGTCGTTCATCGACATGCCATCAAGGGCTTCCTTGATTTCATCAGTATCGAAGACGAACTCGCCGTCGTCGGTGATGTGCTTGTAGATGAAATGGATGTCCTCGTGCGCAGCGAACAGCATCACCAACGAGCCAGCCAGGTCGCCCATTGGGGGACGGTCTAAGTGGTCGTGCTGGAACCAGAAGTTCAACACGGTGCCTTTACCGACCTCACTTTCAATCTTCATGCCACCGCCGGCGTTTTCGGTGTTCATTTTGATGAGCGGCAGGCCGAGGCCGACCTTACGTGTTGTGCGTGAGGTTGTCCAAGGGTCGGTCACCTTGGCCAAAAACTCGGGCGTCATGCCTTTGCCGTTGTCCTTAATGGTGAAGGCGTATATGTTGTCTTTCAGGCTGTCCTTGATGGTTAGTTCGACGAGGGTGGAGTTGGCCGCCGTCGAGTTTTCCATCAGGTCGTAAACATGCATTGATAGTTCTTTCATCCGAATAAGAGTTGTAGTTTTTCCTTGGGTTCTGTGTCGATATAGCGTCCGTTCTCGCCGTGTAGGGTCTTGCGGAACTCGTCGAAGGTCTTGTCATACATGTGCAGCACGCAATGCACCTCGCCGATGATGTGCAGGAAGTGGGCATCGCTGCTCTTGGTGAAGTTGAATTTCTTCAAATAGGCGTATTTCTTCAGGAAGTCAGGCTTGGTGACATGCTTCGAGATCTCCAAGGCATCGGCCTTGATGTCGGGCGGCACAAAGCCCAATTGGCTCACCAAACTGCTCGCGGGCTTGTTGACATGCGCTGGAACAAACAGTCCTCCGATTTCATGCACAACATCATAGAGTTGGTCCAAATCGGCATCTAGTGCCGACCATAGTAGCCATTCCTCTTCGCCCACCACTTCTTCATTCTCATCAACGATGAGCTGATAGCCAAACTTTTCCTCATCAAGAGGGATGTGGGGAAGGTGTGCATCAAGGAACTCTTGAAATTTGTCCAACTGCTCATCATTCTCGAAATAGGCGAGGGCATGGGCTTCTTCCTGCGTTGTGATTTCGACGCCGCCGATAACGAAGATGCCGTTTTCACGCCCGATTTTTTGCGTCACCTTCACCTGCCGTGTGGTGTTGTGGTCGCAGATGGCAATGACATCCAAATGGAGTTTCTTGGCCTGCTCGACGATGGCGGAGGGACTCATATAGAGGTCACCGCACGGCGAAAGCACCGTGTGCATGTGGAGGTCGGCTCTATATGCGTTTAATTCCATAATGGTGTGGCTGTAGGGCTGTCACATTGTGGTAGCCGCTATCCCGCAATATGCGATGAGCGGCTGCCGTGGTACGACAGCCCTACAAACCGTCTATTTATTCGTGTAATAGATTATAAACCAATCCAGCAATCTCGTATGTGGGAAGGTTGGTCTGCAAAATAGGCAAATCCTCATCGTTGCTCTGCTCGATGGTCTCATCGTTGGGCATGAGGTTTTTCACGAGGATGATGCACGACATTTCCTTCAGCGAGGCCACGGCCATCACATTCTTGTGGGTTTGCAGCGTGATCCAGATGTTGCCTTCCATGGCGTTGCCCATCACATCGCTCAAAAGGTCGCTGATGTAGCAGCCATCGATCTCTCTGTCAAGGCCATTCTCGCCCGAGAGGACCTTCAGGTTGAGTTTTTCGACTAATTCTTTTACTTTCATTGTTTATCGTTTTAAATCTTGTGTTTCGTTACTATTGGACTGCAAATTTATGAATTATTTTATAAATAGCGAAAAACACAAAAAAATAACGGCGCCGCATAAAGCGACACCGTTATTCAAAGCAATTAGTCTATTATTACTTATAATTTAATGTCAATGGGCTTAAGCATGTTCTCGGGACGGAGAATCTTGTCGAGTTGTTCCTTGGTGAGCAGGTTGTGCTCGAGGACCAGCTCGTAGACGCCGCGACCAGTTTCGCTGGCTTCCTTGGCAATCTTGGTGGATTGCTTGTAGCCAATGATGGGGTTGAGCATGGTGACGATGCCGATGCTGCCTTCGACCAGTTTGCGGCAACGCTCTTCGTTGGCAACGATGCCTTCGATGCAGTATTTGCGCAGGGTGTCAAGGCCGTTGGTGAGCAGGTGGATGGACTCGAAGAGGCTGTAGGCGATGACGGGTTCCATCACGTTCAGTTCGAGCTGACCGTTGTCGGAGGCGAAGGTGATGGTCATGTCGTTGCCGATCACCTTATAGCATACTTGGTTCATCACTTCGGGGATGACCGGGTTGACCTTGCCAGGCATGATGGAAGAACCGGGCTGGCGTTCGGGCAGGTGGATCTCGTTGAAGCCGCAGCGAGGACCGGAACTCATCAGACGGAGGTCGTTGCACATCTTATTGATCTTGATGCAGAGGCGCTTCATGGCCGCGCTGTATTGGATCATGCAGCTCGTTGCACTGGTGGCTTCGATGAGGTTGTCGGCCAAATGGATGCTCCATCCCGTAATTTCGCGCAAGGCCTTGATGCAAGCCATGCTATAGCCCGGCTTGGAGCAGATGCCCGTACCGATGGCTGTGGCACCCATGTTGACGGTGAGGAACTCGCGGGCGGCGCTGTTCAAAGTGCGCAGTTCGCCACGAAGCGAAGCGGCAAAGCCACTGAATGTCTGTCCCAAAGTCATGGGGACAGCATCCTGCAATTGGGTGCGGCCCATCTTGATGACTTCAGCAAACTCCTTGGCTTTCTTTTCCAAAGCGTCGATCATTTGGGTCAGATGGGGGAGGAACTCCTCATGCTCAAGGAACATGGCCATGTGAATGGCGCAAGGATAAGCGTCGTTGGTGGATTGCGAGGCGTTCACCACATCGTTGGGCGAGCAGAACTCGTATTGACCGCGTTGGTACCCCATGATTTCAAGGGCACGGTTGGCAATCACCTCATTGGCGCACATATTGGTTGAGGTACCGGCACCACCTTGAATCATGTCGATCGGGAATTGGTCGTGGTGCTGTCCGGCAATCAGTTCGTCGCAAGCCTGGCAGATGGCGTTGGCTTGTTGGACGGTGATCATGCCCACTTCATAGTTGGCAAGTGCAGCGGCTTTCTTCGTGATGGCCATACCTTTGATGAAATTGGGGTAACTGACCATCAGATTGCCACTGATGTGGAAGTTTTCAATGGCGCGTGTTGTCTGTACGCCGTAGAGGGCCTCTTCTGGAACTTCTTTACTTCCGAGAAGGTCGCTCTCGGTGCGGAATTTACTTGTTGTCTTGGCTGTCATAGCTTCAAGTGTTTTGATTTTCAATTAATTATAATAATTACTATTTTATAATCGATACAATTTTATCGTTTGCAAAAGTACAAATAAATCATATACTAGAATCAAAAAAATGAAATATTTCCAAACTATTCTTCGAAATTAAGCTTAATCTATTGGAATATAAATGATTAAAAATGATGTAAGAGTTTAAAATATGCTTAAAACCTCAATTTTGAATTTTTTTTCTTTTTTTTCGTGGAAATCAAAATAAATGTCGTAATTTTGCAGCGAGATACAAATACGATAAAAACATATCGAATAGGCGAACAAGTAGCATGATATTATAATAAGGTATGTAACTGCTATGGAAATGCCAATAAAGACAAGGTATAATATATAAATCAAAGTAATGATGATAATAAAGATTTGTACTGGAAGTTCGTGTCACCTCAATGGTTCTTACGACGTGATTCAGGAATTCAAGAGTTTGTTGAAGAAATACGATGTCGAAGACTTGATTGAACTGAAAGCTAGCTTTTGCTTCAACGAGTGCATCAACGGCGTGAATGTAAAGTGCGAGACTGGATCCATGATGAACCAGGAGATGCCGAACATGACGCTTTGTGACGACGGTTTTCTTCTGCATCATGTTACCAAGGAGAATGCCGAGGATCTTTTTGTGAAGCAGATCTATCCCTTGCTTAACCTCAAATAAAATGTCTGAGACCATAACGATAAGGAAAGGTCTTGACCTGCCTATCAGTGGAGCGGCTGAGAAACGCCTCACCGATGCGCGCAGCATCACGACCTATGCCATGAAGCCCACTGACTTTGTGGGCCTAACCCCGCGTTTGCTGGTTGAGGAAGGCGATATGGTGGCTGTCGGCGATGCCTTGTTTTGCGACAAGAACGATGAACGCATCCGCTTCACTTCACCCGTCAGCGGGCAGGTGAAGGCCATCGTGAGAGGCGAGAAGCGCAAGCTTTTGGAGGTGGTTGTGGAAGCGGATTGCAAATCCGCAGGCTCGACCATCGCGGATTATAAATCCGCGACAGCGGCTTTGACTACGGCAGATGCAATCAAAGAAGCCATGCTGCAATGTGGTCTATGGCCTCAATTGCGTCAACGGCCTTTTGGCACCGTCGCCAACCCCGATGACAAGCCCAAGGCCATCTTCATCAGCGCCTTCAGCAGTGCACCTCTTGCACCCGATTACGATTTCTTCATGCGGGGTAGGGAAGAGGCACTCAAAAAAGGCCTTGAGGCGCTGGCAAAATTGACAAACGGAAAAGTCCATGTTTGTTTCCGTCTCAATCAACGTCTTGCCTCAACAATTCAACAATTAAACAATCAACAGTTCAACATCCACTTTATAAACGGTCCTCATCCTGCTGGAAACATCGGCACCCAAATCGCCCACATTGACCCTATTAATAAAGGAGAAATTGTCTGGACGATGAACTTGCAGGATGTTGCCGTGTTGGGTGAATTGGTTGCCACGGGCATTTACCGAGTAAGGTTTGGGGCTTGTTTGGCTGAGATTATCAAAGCTCAACTGCTTAACAACGAATATCCTAAGATGGATGCCAACGATGCCGCGAAGGAAAACCGCGTCGTTTCGGGCGACATCCTGAGTGGCACACAAATCGCCGCTGATGGTTTTCTGAGTGCCTACGACGACCTGGTGAGCATCTTGCCCGAAGGCGACTATTACGACTTCATGGGCTGGCTGATGCCTGGCTTCAGGAAGTTCAGCTTCTCGCGCACCTTCCTCAGCGGCTTTATGCCAAAAAGCACCTTCAAGCCCATGGGCATCGAGCTACCGCGCTTCGAAAACCTTTGGAAATTTGACACCAACACCCATGGCGACTTGCGTCCTTTGGTCTTCACGGGCAATTTCGAACGGGTCTTCCCCTTCGACATTTATCCCACTCAACTCATCAAGGCCTGCATCATCGGCGACATCGAGCTGATGGAGAACTTGGGCATTTACGAGGTCGAGCCCGAAGACTTCGCCCTTTGCGAGTTCATCGACACATCGAAAACCGACATCCAAGCCATCATCCGTGAGGCATTGGAGAAACTGAGAAAGGAGGGATTATAATGTTCAATAACCTACGTCGTTTTGTTGACAGAATCAAGCCGAACTTTGTGGAGGGCGGGAAATTCGCATGGCTTCAGAGCACTTTTGAGGCCTTCGAAACCTTTGCCTTCACGCCCAATCGGGTCACCAAGCGCGGCAGCCATGTTCGTGACGCCATAGATTTGAAACGCGCCATGATCATGGTCGTCATCGCCCTTGTTCCTGCCATGCTCTTCGGCATGTGGAACATCGGCTACCAGACTTCGCTCCACGCCTCGGATTGGCCTTACGAGTTGGGTACAGTGGCCAGTTGGTGGTACTGCCTTTGGTTCGGCTTTTTGAGAATGCTGCCCATGTTGGCAGTGTCGTATATTGTCGGTTTGGGCATCGAATTCACCTTCGCGCAGATACGGCATCATGAGGTGAACGAAGGCTTTTTGGTCACAGGTTTCATCATCCCGATGATTGTGCCGGTCACTACACCTTTGTGGCAACTCGCTTTGGCAGTGGCCTTTGCTGTCATCATCGGCAAGGAGGTCTTCGGCGGTACGGGAATGAATTTCCTCAATCCCGCCTTGGTGGCGCGCGCCTTCCTCTTCTTCGCTTATCCTACTAGGATGTCGGGTGACAATGTATGGATTGCCGCCGACCTCTGGGGCACCGACGCCATCACGAGCGCCACGCCTTTGGCTGAATTGGCCGCAGGCGTGCATCCTTCGGCTTCCGCCTTGGATATGTTCATCGGAACAATTCCAGGGTCTACCTGTGAGACCTCTGTGATAGCCATTTTGTTAGGTGCCATTCTGTTGTTGTTCACGGGTATCGCCAGTTGGCGTGTCATGCTCTCTGTCGTTCTCGGTGGTGGTCTCATGGGCTTGTTATTCAATGCTATTGGAGCTAATGAATACATGCAAGTGCCATTCTATTACCACTATTTGATGGGCGGTTTCATGTTCGGTGCAGTTTTTATGGCCACCGACCCTGTAACGGCAGCCCAAACCAACACAGGCAAGTGGATCTATGGTCTGCTCATCGGCATTTTCGCCGTGATGCTCCGTGTCATCAACCCGGCCTATCCCGAGGGTATGATGCTCAGTATCCTGCTCATGAACTGCTTCGCCCCGCTCATCGACCACTGTGTGGTGGCAAGGAACATCAAAATGCGCCAACATCGTGCCTTAAAACTCTCAAAAACCGTTAAGTCATGAAGAAAGATGTCAATAGCAATCGATATATCTTCTTGTACGCCACTATTTTAATCATCATTGTGGCAGTGCTGCTCACGGTGACGGCCTTGTGGCTACAGCCGTTCCAAGACCGCAACAAGAAGAACGAGAAACGCATCAGCATCCTTACGGCGGCGGGCATTCCCAACGTGGATGCCAAAAACGCCCCCTTGCTTTTCGAGAAGCATTGCACGGGTTCGTTTCTGTTGGATGAGAG
>CACXXW010000123.1 GCA_902771635.1 uncultured Bacteroidia bacterium
GGCGACTTTGTGATGCGTGTGGCCGACAAGGGCCTCAACGTCAGGGCTTTGGAGAGCATGGGTATGGCAGGTTGTTTCGACAGCTTTAAGGGTTTCCACCGTGCCATGTTGTTCAACATTGCCCCCAACGACTCGGTGCCTTTCTCTGAACGCGCCATGCGCATGGTGGCCTCGTTCAATGAGCGGAAGAACTCGGCGCAGATGGACCTCTTCGGTTTTGGTAGTGACGAGGGGACGGAGGAGACTTTCAACATCCCGTTGCCAGAGTGCGAACTTTGGTCGAAGATGAAGGAGCTGGAGATGGAAAAGGAGGCTTTGGGCTTCTATATCTCCTCGCATCCCATGCAGGTCTATCACCTGCCCATCAAGTACTTCTGCAACTGTGATGTGGAAGGCTTGAAGAATGCCTTGAATGATGTGGAGAAAAACCTGAAGCGTCCGGTGCGTCTTGGTGGACAGATTACTAGGGCAGAGGAGTTTACGGCGAAAAATGGCAATCCATATGGTCGTTTCACCATTGAGGACCAAAGCGGTGCGTTGCAGTTTGCCTTGTTCAAGGAGAACTATCTGAATTGCAGGAATTTGCTGACAGTCAATTCCTTCGTGATGCTTTCTGGTATTATGGACCGACCTTTCCCAAGGGCGGGACAAGACCCGAATGTGGTGCTGCAGACGCTTGAGGTAAGGTTTACGGAAGCGCGCTTGCTTGACTCTCTTTTGGAATCTACTTCGAAGACTGTCTACATCAAGTTGAATGTGGCAGAAATGAATAAGGAAAGCATGGAGGAGTTTATCAAGGTGTTGAAGGATAATCCTGGCAAACAGCATTATAAATTGCATCTTTTCGACCCGCTAGGCAAAAAGTCCTGCAATCTGACTCCTGTGAAAGGCTCAATCAATGCTCAGGAGGTGTTGCCGCTTTTAGAAAAAATGCCTTTTGTGGAATTTGACTTGCGATAAAAAAGAAAATTTGTATCTTTGCAATCCGAAAATAAGTAGAATCAGATTTATAAATCAAACGAATTAAAACTATGGCAGTAATTCAAATGACTGACGACCGTTTTGAAGAAGTCGTCCTGAAATCGGAACTCCCTGTGATGGTGGACTTTGGCGCCACTTGGTGTGGCCCTTGCAAGAAGGTGGAGCCCATCGTCGATGAACTTTCAGAAGAATATGCAGGCAAGATGATTGCCGTGAAATGCGATGTTGAGGAATGCCCTGGCACAGCGGGGAAATATGGCATTATGAACATTCCTACCGTTCTCTATTTCAAGGGTGGCGAGCCCGTCGACAAGAACGTGGGTGCCGCTCCCAAGAAGGTGTTTGTGGAGAAACTGGAGAAACTGTTCTGACTATGACCAGTGACTATGACTATGACCGCTTTTACTTAAAGTTGAAGCGGTCATAGTCATTGTCATAAGTCATTGTCAACAATTAAACAATTAAACAATCAACAGTTCAACCAACTTGGACTTTTCAATCGATAGGAACCGGCTGACGCAATTCGGCAGCTTGGAGTTCTTGGCACGTCAAATCGTGGAGGGATTCATCACGGGTTTACACAAGAGTCCCTTCCACGGTTTTTCTGTTGAGTTCGCCGAACATCGCCTTTATAACACGGGCGAACCCATCCGCCATATCGACTGGAAACTCTATGGCCGCACGGAGAAGCTCTTCGTGAAACGTTTCGAGGAGGAAACCAACCTGCGCTGTCAACTGGTCATTGACCAAAGCTCGAGCATGTGCTTCCCCGTGAGACAGAAGGTCGACTTTGAGCATCCCAACAAACTCTTTTTCTCCATCTATGCCGCTGCCTCGCTCATGGAGTTGATGCGTCGCCAGCGCGATGCCGTAGGCCTTGACTTGTTTGATGAGATGATTGCGTTTCATGAGCCTGCCAAGTCATCCAATGTGCATAACAAGTTGATCTATACCGAGCTGGAGAAACTGATTGACACTTACGACAAAAATAACCGCAAGACGACTTCGACGCCGCAGTGCCTGCACCAGATTGCAGAGATGACGCACCGCCGCAGCCTTGTGGTCATCTTCACCGACATGCTTGACGGCCTCGATGATTACAAGCCGATGTTTGAGGCTTTGGAGCACCTTAAATATAATAAGCACGAGGTCATCCTGTTCCATGTCTTCGACAGCAACTTGGAGCAGAATTTGGACTTCGAGAACCGCCCGTACCGTTTTGTCGATTTGGAGTCGGGCGATGTGCTGAAACTCAATCCTGTTGAGGTACAGGAGGCATACAAAAGAATTATGACAGAGCGCAAGGAGGCATTACTGCGTCATTGCTACCAGTACCAAATCGACTATGTTGAGGCCGATATTAATAAGGACTACAACCAGGTCTTGACAAGCTATTTAATCAAAAGAACAAAACTGCATTAATCATGAAACGCTTTGCAATCACTGTGTTGGCGGTATTCGCCTTCATACTCTCTCTTCGTGCGCAAGTGCATATCCAGGAAATGTCAAATTATGAGCCTGTTGGGCGTAATTTGCTGAACCAACGGGAAATCATCGCCTTTAAAGAGACTTTTGACGTCACAATCCAACGCGCCGATTTCGACTCGGTTACGAATACGGTGCTGCTCACTTTGATAGATGAAGCAGTAAGAGATGAAAAGGTTGTCGATTCTGGCATCCGTCATGCGGTGCTTTTCGACCTTGAGCATAATGAGCTGAAATGGCGGAAGAAATACTATAGGAATGAAGAGATTTACATCAAGAGAGGCCCCATGGTCTTCAAAGTCAAAGGGGACGACTTCTTCTTGGCTGACGCGGAGACGGGCGAAGAACAGTTTAAAATTGGGACCGGCATGTGGCCTGTGTATTTCAATACAGAAGAAGGTTGGATGATTTGTATGACTGGGATGAAGGGTTTGGGCAGTAGGCGAAATCTGTGTAGAATCGATTTGAAATCTAAGTCGCAAATATGGGAGCGTGACGTCAAATCGGCTCAGGAGTTTGAGATGGCAACGAAACTGAACGATTCAACATTGCTTTTCGTTGGCAACGGTCTGTATTCAGTGGATATCAACAATGGCGAAGGCTGGCGCTTGGAAACGAATATGCAAGAGATATCGAACGAAAACTATGGCCTATATAGTTTGGTTTCTTCGGTCAGGGTTTGCTCTAATCCTTTTGTTGATGGTTCTGATATCTATATTTCTGGCATTAAAAGACTTATAAAAACCGATCGTAACGGCAAGGAACTGTGGCACGCGAGGTTACCTGAGCAAAAAACCAGTTACTCAAGGCTGTTTGCCACCAAGGATTACTTGCTTTTGGTCAATCTTGGTTATGCGCCTCACTCTTTGCGTTTCTTTACGTTTAACGACAAATGGGGTAAACCCTTTTTGGCGGCGTATGACAAGAAAACGGGAAGGAATGTGTATATGCATGAACGTAAGAAATATGTGGATTTTATTAAGGACGTGGAGTTTAGGGATGATGATGCCTTGTTATTGCTTTTTGCTGATAGGAAAGGACACCAGTCGGTTGAGAAATATCAGGCAAACACGGGCGCACTTGTGGGCAGAAAGGAAGTGCCGCCAGTGGTGATTCAGTCTTCGGGCAGTATGAATGCCTTTGTCGGCACCGATGTTTGTGTCAAGAAGAACAACCAATTTGTACACTTGGTTGAGATGGATACGGTTGGCATTTATGTGGTTTGCGATAACGGGGTACTCCACCTTGATGGTGGTTTGAAGAGCACGGACTTTATCAGTTTTAATGATTTGTTTGTCTATAATGGCAAATATGGCGATTTGCGTTTTTATTCTCATGGTAAGGAGACGGTCGTTGTGGACAGTGAGAATAGGGAAGTGGCGACACTCGATTTCCCCGATGTGTTTTGCACCGAGTCACAGATTTATAGCATTAAAGACAAGTCTTTGTATGTGATTAATAAGGAGCAACTTTATTAATAGATGTGGCTGTCTTATTGACAACTAAGGCGATGAAACAAAAAAGTCCGAGAGCCAGGCTCCCGGACTTTTCGTTTCCCCGAAGGGAAAATTACTTACCTAACTATTATTACTTAACTATTACTTTTACAGAAACTGCGTTCTGGTTGTTTTGCAAACTGATGATGTAGACGCCCGTGGCGAGGCTGTGGTTGATGCGCTCAGCGCTGCCTGCGTTGATCTGCTTCATCATCACGGGCTGACCGAGGATGTTGTACACGGTCATGCTATAGCGGGCGTTGTCGCCGTTTTCAATCACAAATTCGTGGTCGGCGTTCCAAACCTTCACGTTGGCTGCGATGCCTTCTCCAATGCCATCATCAGTGAGGTCGATGAAGATAGGTGCATCGAGGCCGGCGTTCGGGTTGACGGTGTTGGCTTCGGGAGCCCATTGACCTTGAACGGTCTGATATTCTCTCGAACCGCCATTCAAATCGTATATCCAGATGTGGTTGATGCCGGTTTCATTTTTGTTGGGAATGATGCCGCCAAACCAACCATCCTTACCAGCTACCAATTCTTTGTAGAAGTCAGCGTACTGGTTGATGCCGACATAGTCGACGCCAGTGGTCTCGATTGATGTGGAATAAAAGGGGCGATCCATGTGATTGACGTCAGTGTAGAGTAAAGCGAATCCCATTGGTGATTCATTGCTCTTCACGTAGAATGCCGATCCGCTGTATTCATCATTATCGTTTCCGAAGTTGAGCACGGTAGCATAATCTAAAGAGGTGAAGGTCTGCGCCACTGTGGTGCCGTCGTGACCGTCGTTGAGGCGGATACGGAGATAGACGTGGTTGCCAGGGGTGAAGCGGGCATTAGCCGTAGGCTCGTTCATGAACCATACGATTTGGCTGCCATTGGCGCTTGTTGTAAACTCGCCATAGTTGCCTTCCGTCTCAAGGCTTGGGCTCGTGGAGCGATAGAAGCCATCGCTGTTGACATAAATCACATTGCCGGCGCCTGCCGTTTCGGGACCGTCGTTGCCGTCGACCAACTGGTTGGTATAACGGTAGGTGGTGTTCGGCTCGAGGTTAAGCAGCGTGACTTGGATAGCCACAGGCACGCGGTTGTTGTTCGAGCCGTTGTTGCCTTGGATATAAAGCGGCATGGCGGTAACGAGGTTAGGCTCATTGTCGCTGCGGACGGTACCAGAGAGGCTGACAACAGTGGTTGCACCGCCACCTTCGTGAGTAATAGTGCATGTGTAATTGCCAATTTCAAGGCCTTCAATCAAACGGACATAAATGGTCACAGGCTGATCGGTAATGACACCATTGGCAAATGGGATAGTCAGTGTTTCGTAGAAGTCTTCGCCGTTCAACGAAATCTCGAAGTATTCGCAAGCGGTGACGGTGATGTCGCCTTCGCCTTCGAGATTGGCGCCAGTAAGGGTGTAGCTCTGTGAGGCTGATGGACCATTGCCTACCACATAGCTGAAGCCACTAAGAGAATTAGGTGTGGCTGTCAAGGTCGGGGTGGGTGTTGCGCTTCCACCCGAAACGAGCATAATATCATCGACTTCCCAAGCGGCGGCTCCGTCTTCGGAGCAGGTGTATTTGAAAGCGATATGGCAATTCGTTCCGTTAAATGTAGGCGGATTCAGACTGATTTCACCCGATTCAGCCCAAGTCCAACCGCCAGAGGAGAGG
>CACXXW010000124.1 GCA_902771635.1 uncultured Bacteroidia bacterium
GCGTGCTACGTCTTCCGAATTGCCGTTATGGTTTTCAGGATAGACGTTGCACGCAACGTCTCTACAGGTGTCGAAATAGGGTATCAGGCATGCCAAGGCACTGTCGGGTTGGCGCCACATCAGGCTGTCGATGGCGGACAATTCGGGGGATGCAATGATTGGGGGTAGAGACGTGCCATGGCGCGTCTCTACAGGGTCGGTGTCAGGTCGATTGCAAGCCGACAAAGCCAGCAAAACAGATAATCCTATGATGAAATGCCTTGTTCTCATGCCGCAAATTTAGGAAAACTTTTGCGGTTTTCCATAAAATGCGTAATTTTGTCCCATCAACACAAAAGAACACCTATGAAAAAGTTGTCCCTTCTCATTATTTTGATGGCCTTGACGTTCGGCCTGACGGCTCAGTCCAAGATTTCATTAAGACCCAAACACGGCGGCAACCCCCATGGGAACACCTCGTTGACGGTGACCTCACCCCGTAACCAAAGCTATCGTTTCTGGCTCTATGTCGACGACGTGCTGCAAAACGAACAGTCTGCCCGTTCCATCTGCGTCCGCAATCTCGAGGAAGACAGCTATTATATCCGCGTGGAACTCGACAATGCCATGCAAAACTGTGTGGGCCAATTCGTTGACCTTAGGCAGTCGCAAACATTGGCCATCGCCCATTCAGGCAAATGGTATGGCTTGGAGACTACCGATGCCCATGTCCGTCCCGAACTGACCATGGACTTGATTACGGCTCCAAACGAGCCTTCGGTTGTGCCACCCGTGCCGCCCGTGCCCCCAACGCCATACGCCATGAGTCCTCGGGATTATGAGGAGGCCTGCCAACTGATTTCCAAGGAATCGTTCGACAGTTCGAAACTGACGGTGGCCGAGCAGGTCGTATCGGCTAATCCAGTAACGGCAAATCAGATTCTCGGTATTTGCAAACTGTTCTCCTTCGAGAGCAACAAGCTATCCTTTGCCAAGTTTGCCTATACCTATTGCGTGGACAAAAACAAATATTATCTCCTCAACGAGGCCTTCTCCTACGAGTCCTCGAAGCGTGAGTTGAACGAGTTTATCAAGGGCCTTTAATCCCCTTTATTCTTCATAAATCACGTGAAGCAACACATTGCCAACCATCCCAAGGGTGGTCTTGTCGATGTTCTCGAGGTTGTCGCTCAAGGTGTGCCACACCTCTGGAAAACATTCGTTGCTGCTGTTGGGTTGTAAGTCGATAATGTCGATGGTAGGAATGCCAGCTATCTCGTTCATCGGGATGTGGTCATCGCTGATGGCCGTGCCCATTTCGTTGGAGAAGAAAGGCCTATAGCCCAAATCGAAGGCCTTGCGCCAAACTTTGTTGCTTACCCAGCCAGCATAGCCTTGAGAATAATACTCCTTTGGGAAACTGGGTTCACTGCCGCCCACCATGTCCAAAAGGATGCCGTAATAGGCCTTGTAGCCGTACACATGCGGGTGCTTTGCCCAATATTGAGAGCCCAAAGCCCAATAGTTGGTCTCGCCATCGTAGTATTTCTCGGCCTCTTCTGTATGTGGGCCGTAGTCCTCAAGGTCGAACAAGACGATGTCGATGCCAAGCTTCTCGGGAAGAGGCTGGGCCTTGAAGAGACGCGCGCATTCCAAGAGCACACCCACGCCACTGGCACCGTCGTTGGCACCGTCGATGGGCGTGCGGGTGTTAGCCTTGTCAGGATCATGGTCTGCATAGGGGCGCGAGTCCCAGTGGGCACAGAGCACGATGCGCTTCTTGGCCTCAGGGTGGAACACACCCACGATGTTTTGTCCATCCATACCCTTGCCGTTGAAGAGTTTCGTGCGGAAGTCCTGCACAACGACCGTGTCGGCATATTCGCCCAACTTGGCAGTGAGCCATTCGGCGCAGGCGGCATGGGATTGGGTCTCGGGCACACGAGGGCCGAAGTTGGTTTGCTGGGCCACAAACTGATAGGCCGAGTCGGCATTGAAGCTCGGCACGGCGACGGTCTTCTTAGGCTCTGGTTTGCTGTTGGGGTCAACCTTAGGTTTTTCGGTGCATGCGGCAAATAAGAGAGCTGTGGCTATGGTGAAGAGGAGGTGTTTTTTCATTTTGAATGGTTTTAGGCTGCAAAAGTACAATTTTTCTGCATTCAGCTTCATTCCACAGCCAGCTTTGTCCATTTCAGGTTGGGCTCGTAGGGCTCTCCCAATGAGCTTTCCAACTTTATCCCTTCTTTTCTCGATATTTCCTTTCCGTTCAAGGTGTAGCTGCTTTCAACATAGCCCTCTTCCTGCTCATCCCATTCCGATACTGCCATAAGATAGGTTTTTTGGCTGCTTTCGCTCAAAATGACATATACTCCTGACATACATAAGGCACCACAACTCCCGGTATGGCCTACGGCATTCTTGTAGAACGACAAAAAACGCATACCGTTCTCCCCAGCGAGCAAATCGATAGTCAAGGCAATGGCATAGACCGCACGAAATTCCTCGTTGTCTGATTGCAAAACCAACTCGGGGCTGCCATCATTATCGATGTCCGTCATGGCATATTGGGTGAACGGATGGCGTTCATCACCGAAATAGTCCGCGTTGAATTGTGCTTGGCAGTTGTCCAACCGGTCGATGGTGATTTGCGGATTTGAAGGTTTCATCCCGTCCCAACCGTATGTGTGTTCGATAGTGATGCCTCCGAAGTACTCGTTGATGACAAGGTTTTTGCCGACATGGGGCAGCAAAACTCTGTAGCGATAACTAGGAAATGAAGGAGTGAACAGGTCGTTAAGGCTCTTTTCAGGGGTGAGGGTATTCGTTTTTAGGTCGTAATCATAGAAGCAAAGCACCACCAGCTCTGATGGGGTCATTCGGGAAATGGTCACGGCAAAGAGCTTGTGGCCATTTTTCCGGTTCCAAACGCATGCGTCCAGGATTTCGTCCGACTCGGCATCGGGGTCGTCTTCCGAGTATTTCACATAGCCGTTTTTCAGGTCGACCACCTTATCGGTGTTGTCGTATTCCTCATCCGACACTGCGAACTTGATCAACTCCCTGCCCGAATAGGTGGGCCAAACCTGCTGAAAGGCGCTTACCAGCTCCAGGATATTTGCAGGCGAGGCGTCTTCCACGTTGATGCTCTTCGATTGCCAATGGTCACGAATTTGTTCGAGGGTCACATTGCTTTGGGCAGAAAGGCCAAAGGAGAATCCCATGACGGTAAGAAACAAAAGGAGTTTTTTCATATTCATGTGGTTTAGTTGTTTGCAAAAGTAGTAAATTATTCTTCTCTGACAAGGTGCACATCGCATTGAGGGAATGGGATTTCGATGCCGTTCTCGTTCAGAGTGTTGTATATTACCTCTTTGGCACGGTCGATATAACCTACGCGTTCGGCCACCAGTACTTGTTGCTTCACTGCAATGGTGACGGCGCTGTCGTCCATCTCCTCCAAGGTGATGCTGATGCCGCGTTTCGAGTCCACAATGTCGCGCCCGAAAGCATCCTTGCCTTGCAAGGTGAGCAGTGCCTCGCCCAACAATTCGCGCACCTGTTGGATGTCGGTGCCATAGGCCACGCCCACCGTAATCTTGACGAACTCATAACCATGGTTGCGTGTGAGGTTGCTGAAGTTCTTGGCGAACAATGTCGCGTTGAGGAACGACATCTCGGCGCCATCGACGGTCTCAATCTCTGTGCTTTGGTAACCTATGTGCGTGACCTTGCCACGAATGCCATCGCACACAATCCAGTCGCCGACGCGCAGGCGGCCCGACATGAGTTGGATGCCATAGATGAAGTTGTTGAGGGTGTCCTTGAGGGCAAAACCGATACCGGCAGAGAGGCCGCCAGCCACGAGACTCAGCGAGCTGGTGGGGATGTGCAGCGTAAGGACGATGACAACGATATAAATGAACCAAGTCAAGACGCTGATGATGCTGTTGCCCAGCGACAGGTTGATTTCGTTGTTGCGGACGGTCTTGCGGTTGTGCTTCTTCATGAAGATGGCATAACGCACTTGCTGCCAAACGGCGTGCAGGGCTCGGTTGATATAGCGAAACACGAAGAACAGGCTGATAATGAGCAGAATCCCGTGGAACGACATCCTGAATGTGTCGGCACCGCTGTCGTTGACGAGTTGAACGAAATTCTTGTAGTAGATGTTGTTGTACAAGTCCTCGAAGTCGAACACATCGAGGGCCAAATGGAGGCAGAACGGAATTGACAGCAGTCCCATCACGGGCAACACCACATCCTTGACCAGGTCGTAGAACCATGTAGCACCATACATCAGCGTTTCCTTTCCGGGACCCGTGACGAAGTCGATGCGCGAGCGATAATCGTTGATGCGGTGGGTCATCCGCTTTTTGCGATACTGGAGGATTAAATAAAGGGTAGCTAAGATAATATGGATGGCAGCCAGTTGGAAGTACCACCAGACCAGAATGAGCAACGAGGCGAAGACGTAGCCAGCAATGGCCACGCCTAATGCCGCACCTATGGCCACCAGCGAAACCCAGCCCAAAAGCCGGTCGCCGCGGTCCACTTTCTTGGCATTGAGCAGACAAGCGAAGAGTTGCCATACGAAGAAACCGATCACAACGGGCGGGAAGACAAAGTTCATTAGCGCATTGGGCATGAAGACGACGCGGAAACCGATGACGGCCAAGGCCATGCAGAAAGTGGGCAGATATAGCCTGAAGCCGTATTTCAGCTGTTGGGGTTTCAAACGGAAGAACAAGGCGACCAGGATGGCGGCCAGCAGCCAAAGGAAGGTGTTGGTGAGCCTTGCTGCGATATGCAGCAAGCCGTCGCCACCGATAGTGGAATTGATGATGATGGTGATGACGATGGCCACCAGCAGGGAGATGAAACGGCGCTGGTCTTTTTCGACATACTCTTTCAAAGGCTTGAAGTAACGGAAGGCAGGGATGAGCAGCAGCGAGACGACGAGCCAAATCACTATCAATTCGATGACAAACAAGACGATGATGAAGACTTGGAGGGAGTATTCCCAACCTGTGTCATGGGAAGATTGTTCAGTCTGACCTCTTCTGAACAACGATTGTAGCGCGCTGAGGTCATATTTTTCGCTTGCGTCGTCGGCTGCCTGGTGCCAATAGCGTCCTGGGTGTTGCAGAATGGTGTACCAAGGCGTTTGTCCTTCGACGAAGATGCGGTTTTGCAGCACTTGGTAATAGTCGTGTGCGTAGTCGTAGGTCTCTTTCAGGCGCAGGAAGGTCTCGTAGTAGTGGATGCTGTCGGCTACCACGACGGCTTTGGTCTCGGCATACATCTTGAGCAGTTCACCTGCATAGAAGATGCATTGTTCGCGGTCGTCTTTGCCTTGCTCGTCGAGTACGAAGGGTATCATGGAGAGGGAGTCGGCCATGGCTTTGAGTTCCTCATCCAACTCAAGATGTGCTGTGCTAAAGAAGAGTGGGTTGAGCGAGTCGTAATGGATGAGCAGACTGTCGGGAATGCCGATGATGGTGTCGAGTTCGGGGGGCAGGCGGCGCAGCGACTCAATGAGGCGGGCATGGCGCTCCATCTCCACATTGAGGTTGCTGACGATGCGGTCGAAAGGCCTGCGGTCTTGCATCGAAGGTGAAGCCTTGTTTCTGTGAATAGAGCATCAGTGAGAGTTCGTTGCACTGCTTCATCACATCGATCATCTTCTGGCGTTGTTTCTCGTAGTCTTCGGTGAGCCGGTCGCGGTTCTTGTCGATTTGCTGGTAGTCGGCGTTCAGCTCGTTGCGCAGCGTACGGAGCGTGCGGTTAAGGTTTCGGCCGTAGGAAATGGCAAAGAGCGGCACCGCGATGGCCAAGAAGGCAGCAAGGAAGAGGAGGCGTTTCTGTTTGAAAGGAGTTTTCATTGGGCGATTTCTTTGATGAAACTCATGAATAAGGGATGCGGATGCAAGACAGTGCTAGAGTATTCGGGATGGAACTGAGTGCCAATGAACCAACGGTGGCTGGGAATCTCGACAATCTCCACTAAGTCGCTCTCGGGGTTCACGCCGACGCACATCATGCCGTTTTTCTCGTATTCGTCTTTGTATTTATTGTTGAACTCGTATCTGTGGCGATGGCGTTCGTTGATTTGCGGTGTGCCATAGATCTCGGCCACGCGGCTGCCTTCACGCAGGTTGCAGCTGTAGGCTCCCAAACGCATAGTGCCGCCCAAATTGGTAATGGTTTTCTGCTCCTCCATCATGTCGATGACATTGTGCGGAGTGTTGGTGTCCATCTCACTTGAGTTGGCGTCTTTGTAACCTAACACGTTACGGGCAAACTCGATGACCATCATCTGCATGCCAAGGCATACACCGAAAGCAGGCAGGTTGTTGAGGCGAGCATACTCTACCGCGACAATCTTGCCTTCGATGCCACGTTGACCGAAGCCGGGACATACCAGAATGCCTGCCACGCCTGAGAGTTGTTCTGCGACGTTCTCCTTGGTGATGTTCTCGCTGTTGATGAAGTCGATCTTCACCTTCACATGGTTGTAAATGCCTGCCAATATCAGGCTCTCGCGGATGCTCTTGTAGGCGTCTTGCAAGTCGTATTTGCCCACTAGACCCACATGAACCTCTTTAGTGGCAGTGCGTTGCAGTTCAAGGAAGCGATGCCAGCCTTCCATCTT
>CACXXW010000125.1 GCA_902771635.1 uncultured Bacteroidia bacterium
CCGCGTTGGACAAGCAAAGTGGCAAGGTTCTCATCGATATTGAGCACCTTGACAATCTCGGCAACTTGCTGTTTGTCAACCGATTGGTTTAAAATCCACTTTGTTTCCATCCGTGTAATTTTGAATCGGTAAAGATAATAAGAAAAACAATGCGAAAGGACGGTTTTCGTAGTTTATAATCAATTTTTCTTTTATAGCATTCATTTTCAGTGGATTATTTTTGTGCATTTTTTGACAATTCTACATAACAATTCTATTTTTGATTGGATAGAAAAATGTTGAAATCTTTGTTTAAAAAAAATGCTTTCAACCCTTGCGCGGTGTGCAGATTTTTGGTAATCTTGCAGTTTAAAATCACCTTAATTTTCTACCCTTGAAAAAGATTAAAACTGCTTTAATATCAGTATTTTATAAAACAGGCATCGATACCATTGTCGACTTGTTGAAGCAAAATGGAGTGCAAATCTACTCCACTGGAGGGACATACGACTTCATCAAGCCATTAGACCCCTCGGTGAAGACAGTAGAGTCGCTTACAGGCTACCCATCCATTCTTGGTGGGAGGGTCAAGACTTTGCACCCTAAGGTATTCGGCGGCATTTTGGGCCGCACCAACCTTGCCTCTGACCAGAAAGAGATGCAGGAATACGACATTCCGCCTTTCGACCTCGTTATTGTAGACCTCTATCCTTTCGAAGAGACCGTGGCCAAGACCGAAGATGCTTCGCAAATCATCGAGAAGATCGACATCGGCGGCATCTCGCTCATTCGTGCTGGCGCTAAGAACTTCAACGACGTGCTCATCGTGCCCTCACAGAAATACTATGGAGAGCTCATCCAACTGCTCAAAGACCAGCAGGGTGAGACCTCTCTCGATGACCGTCATCGTTTTGCAGCCTACGCCTTTGGTGTGAGCTCGCACTACGACAGTGCCATCATGAACTGGTTTGTGAAAGACGACGACAGCAAGCCCTTGCGTATCACCGAAGAAGAAGGCACCACTTTGCGCTACGGCGAAAACCCACACCAAAAAGGCACCTTCTATGGCGACTTGGATGCGATGTTTGAGAAGTTGCACGGCAAAGAGCTGTCGTACAACAATTTGCTTGATCTTGATGCAGGTCTTAACCTCATCCGTGAGTTTGACGAGCCCACCTTCGCCATCCTCAAGCACAACAATCCTTGTGGATTGGCTTGTCGGAAGACCGTCAAAGAGGCTTATGTGGACGCCTTGGCCGGTGACCCTGTTTCGGCTTTCGGAGGCGTGTTGGTCTGCAATCGTCCCATCGACCTCGAAGCCGCTGAGGAAATCAACAAGCTCTTCATCGAAGTCATCGTGGCACCGAAATATGAAGATGGTGTGCTTGACCTGCTCTTCTCCAAGAAGAACCGCGTGGTGTTACGCCTGAAGGCCGACCTCTATAGGCCTCAGACCGTGAAGACCGCCTTGAACGGCTATCTTGTGCAGGATCGCGATCTGCACACCGAGACGGCCGATGATTTCAAGGTCATCACAGAAAAGGCACCAACCGCTGATGAGATTGAAGACATGGTTTTCGCCAACAAGATTGTGAAGCACAGCCGCAGCAATGCCATCGTGTTAGCCAAAGGCAAACAACTCTTTGCCTCGGGTATTGGACAGACTTCGCGTGTGGATGCCCTGCGCCAAGCCATTGAGAAGGCCAAGTCGTTCGATTTCGATTTGAGGGGTGCCGTTTTGGCTTCCGATGCCTTCTTCCCCTTCAAGGACTGTGTCGAGCTGGCTCATGAAGCGGGCATTACTGCCATCGTGCAGCCTGGTGGCTCGGTGCGCGACCAAGAATCCATCGACTGCTGCAACGAACACGAAATCAGCATGGTATTTACTGGATTTAGACATTTTAGACATTAACGAATGATGATGGTAGAAACGGTGCGTGCACCGTCTTTACAAAGGAACAATTAACGGATAATAGAACAACTGACAACTAATCACTAACAACTGAAGATTATGGGAGCATTTTCATTCCTGAACAAAGAAATCGCTATTGACCTTGGTACGGCCAATACGATTATCATATACAACGACAAGGTCGTCGTCGACGAGCCTTCCATCGTGGCGCTGCAGCGCGACACGAAGAAAATCATTGCCGTCGGCAAGCGTGCCATGATGATGCACGGCAAGACCCATGAGAACATTAAGACCATCCGTCCGTTGCGCGACGGCGTCATCGCTGACTTCCAAGCCGCCGAATATATGATGCGCGAGATGATCAAGATGATCAATTTCAAGAATACCCTGTTTCCGCCTAGCCTCAAGATGGTCATCTGCATCCCTTCGGGTATCACCGAGGTGGAGGAGCGCGCCGTGAAGGACTCTGCCGAACAGGCCGGCGCCAAAGAGGTGCGTCTGATCCACGAGCCTATGGCTGCTGCCATCGGTATCGGTATCGATGTGCTTGAGCCGACGGGTAACATGATTATCGACATCGGTGGTGGTACCTCCGAAATCGCCGTCATCGCCTTGGGTGGTATCGTCAACAACAAGTCCATTCGCATCGCTGGTGACGACTTCACTGCCGACATTGAGGAATACATGCGCAAGCAGCATAACATCATCGTGGGTGAGCGCACTGCCGAACGCATCAAGATTGAAGTGGGTGCCGCCATTCCGCAGCTGGACAATCCGCCCGATGACTATGCTGTGCAAGGCCGCGACATGTTGACAGGTATCCCGAAGGAAATCCGCGTCAACTATGCTGAAATTGCCCACTGTCTCGACAAGAGTATCATGAAGATCGAGACCGCTGTGTTGAATGCTTTGGAGCAGACCCCGCCTGAACTGTCGGCTGATATCTATCGCACGGGTATCTACCTGACTGGTGGTGGTGCCTTGCTGCGAGGCCTCGACAAACGTCTCAACGCCAAGACCAAGTTGCCCATCCACGTGGCGGAAGACCCGTTGCGCGCCGTCGCTCGTGGTACTGGCATTGCACTGAAGAACTTCGACAGATTCACTTTCTTGATCAAATAATGACGCAAGTCGGCGTTTCGACAAGCTCAACGACCTTTGCTTTTTCAGTTGCTATAAGGGTCCCTGAGCCTGTCGAAGGGCCCGAAGCCCAATAATAAGGACATGTACAACCTGCGGCGTTTCATCATTAAACATCACTTCGTCATCTTGTTCATCCTGCTCGAGGTGATTTCCGTCTTGCTGCTCGCCAATAGCCAACGCTTCCATCGCGACCGCATGGTGAACACGACTAATGATGTCGTGGGCAAAATCTACGAATGGAGTAGCGAGGTGGGCAACTATTTCCGCCTCAACAGCGCCAACGAGCAACTAGCCGAAGAGAATGCCATGCTCAGACAAAGGCTGTCGGTGGTTTACGACACCACGACTTGTACCTTCGACATCAGTGAGGGCGACACCTTATATAAATACATACCCGCGCAGGTGGTCAACAACAGTACCAATCAGGCCAACAACTACATCATCATTAATAAAGGTAAGGTTGACGGCATTGAGCGTGACATGGGTGTCATCTCCACCGATGGCATCGTGGGGGTGGTGACCGATGTGAGCCGCCATTACGCCTCTGTGATGAGCCTATTGCATAGCAAGTCTGTTGTGGGTGTGCGCATCAAGGAGAGCCAAGAGCTCGCCAGTTTGAAGTGGGAGACCAACAATTACCGATACGGGATGGTGGAAGACATCCCCACTCACATCCTTTTGCAGAAAGGTGACACCATCTTGACCAGTTCGCATTCCTATATCTTCCCCGAAGACCTTATGGTGGGCACGGTGGAGGAGTTTTATCCCACCGCCGTCGATGCCTTGAACAAGGCTAAAGTCAGGTTTGCCACCGACTTCGCCACCTTGAGGCACGTCTATGTAATTAGAGATTTGCACAAACCCGAGCTCGATTCGCTCAAAGCCAGACAAAAGTTATGAACAAGAACGTGCTACAAATCATTCGTTTCCTTGTGCTCGTACTCTTTCAGGTGTTGGTCATCAACCATATCCGCCTGGGAGGCTATGTGCATCCTTATATCTATCTGGTTTTCATTATGTTGTTGCCGTTTAGCACTCCCAAATGGCAATTGCTGGTTTTGGGCTTTGCCTTGGGTTTGACCGTTGATTTGTTTACGGGCACGCCAGGGCTTCACGCAGGAGCCACCACTTTGATGGCTTTTAGCCGTCCGTCCATCATCAAGTTGGTGTCGGGCAGCCAAAAGTTTGAAAACATCACTGAGCCCAACCTTGGCCAGTTGGGTGGACTTTGGTTTTTCCGTTATGTGCTCTGCATGGTGTTCATTCATCATTTCACGCTGTTTTTCCTCGAGTCGTTCAGTATCAGGCTCATTGGACAAGTGCTGTTGCGCATCTTGCTCAGCGTGCCCGTTTCCATCTTCTTGATTATGATGATCCTATACATCTTCAAATCGGAAAAGAAAAGAGAATAATTTAAATATCTGATTTACAATGAAAAAACATCTTCTATTCCTATTTGCTGTGGTTCTTGGCCTGACAGCTTGTAACGAAAACAAAACCTTTAAGGTTAATGTCGGTTTGACAAATGGCAACGAAAAGACTGTTTACTTGCAAAAATATGTCGACAATGTGCCTGTCACCATCGACTCGGCTGTCATTGTTGCTGACCAAGCTGTGTTGACTGCCCCTGTTGACAATCCGCAGCTTCTTTACGCTTTGAAAGTGAAAGGGAAACGAGGCTCTATGCCTTTCTTTGCCGATAACAAGGATGTCGCTTTTGTGGGCGATATGAACAACCCGCAAGATGTTGAGATCATCGCTTCGGAAACGCAAGCTGAACTGGATGCCTATAACGACCAGCTGAAAGCTTTTGACACCCAGATTCGCGATCTGTACGCCGACATGCAGCAAGCTTTTGCTGACAACGATTCCATCATGATGGATTCACTCAATAAGGTCGGCACGGCGTTGATGGAGCAACAAGACAACTTCCGCGATGATTACATCAAAGCGCATCCGGAGAGTTTTGTCACCCATTACATCCTCGATGGCGTAAAGCAAGACTATCCCATCGACCAGTTGAAAGAATTGGTTGGCATGTTTACCACCGAATCCATCTATCGTGACCACCTCAATGACTATATCGCCAAACAGCAACGTTTGGATGTGGGTCAGCCGTTCATCGATTTTACCCTGAAAACCAATGATGGCACGGAGGTTGTCTTATCCGAGATGATTCCCCAAAACAAGCTCACCTTGGTCGATTTCTGGGCTTCGTGGTGTGGTCCCTGCCGCAAGGAGAACCCTGTCGTGAAAGCTGCCTACGAACAGTTCCATGGGGCAGGCTTCAATGTCATTGGTGTCAGCGTCGACCAAGATGAAGCCGCTTGGTTGCAAGCTGTCGAGGAAGACCAGTTGCCTTGGACGCAGGTGCGCGATGCCGAAAACAAGGCCAGCGAAGACTATATGATCTATTACATCCCGTCCAATTTCCTCTTCGACCAGAACGGCACCATGGTGGCCAAAGGCTTGAGAGGGGAAGACTTGACGGC
>CACXXW010000126.1 GCA_902771635.1 uncultured Bacteroidia bacterium
GACCAAGGCGAGTTCAGGTGGGTAGCCTCCGGCTGCTTTTGCTGCGATGGATCCTATTACCAACAGGATGCTCATCAGGATGTTCTTGGTTTTCATAGTGGTGATTTTTTAAGGGTTTGACATCTATTAGATTTAGTGTTCAATTGTTTTCTTACCAAAACCGTGCCAAATTCTTGTAGGGCTGTCACATCGTGGCAGCCGCTGTATTGATTCACAACAGCGGCTGCCGTGATACGACAGCCCTACAAAGTCTAATACCCATAGGGAATCTATTATTTCTCCTTCACCCTATTCGTCTTCCCGTAATCAATCTCGGGATGCTCTGTCAAGTATTCCAGCATCAGCTCGTTGGAACTGCGGAAGGTGGTGTGACCGTCATCTTCATGCTCATAGTCGAATACGCTCGACATGTAGCTGTTCATCACGATGTTGTACTTGGCTTCGAGGTCCAAAGGCTTGCCGTCTTCCAAGGTCACTTCGATGTCGGTCATTTGGCCTTCATCATCTACCTTATAGGAATAAGAGCAGCCCGAACAGTAGATGGGACCACCATCGGTGACGAAGCATGACTTCATCAAGTTGATGATTTCCTGACCGCTGAGCGTGAAGGCAATGATCTCGTTGTCGAAGGGGTCGAGGGCGAAGATGTCCTTCAGCGTCACGGGGCGTGCCGAGAGCGTGTCGAAACGCACGCCGCCAGGGTTCTGGAAGCCCATGTCGGAGCCTGTGGTGTAGCGGATGGCATCGGTCATCAGGCAGCCCAACGACTCGTAGTTGTCGATAGGCGTGAGGTTGGTGGTGACCACAGTGCGGAAGAATTCGTTGCTGTTGTATTTGTCAACCATGGCCTGCACCTCGGCATTACGCTTCGGGAATTCCTTGATGGAGAGTAGCTGCATGTCCTTGTCGACGATTTTGCCGTCACGGAAAGTAAAAGTACTCAAAGTCACGAATTTCACCTTGGCTTCGGCTTGCGTGACCATCACGTTGCCCGACATTTGCTTCTCGGCCACGCGGGTGTGGCTGTGTCCACCGAAGATGGCGTCGAGTTGAGGGAATTGGGCAGCGGTCTCCATGTCCTCTTCAAAACCGCAGTGCGAGAGGAGGAACACAGCGTTGCAATCTTTGAGTTCGTCGATGTATTTTGGCAACACATCGGTGATAGGCACGAAATGTGAGCCGTCGGCATTCTTCGGATGGAAGTCGGGCAAGCCGTTCTCGCCCAATTGGATGCCACCAATGACGCCTATCTTCAAGCCATTGCGCTCAAAGATTTGGTAAGGTTTCACATTGGGCATCTGCAAGGTGTCATCGAAAGTGACGTTGGCACAGACAAAGGGGAATTTTGCCCAACCCAATACGTTACGTAAGGCTATTGGGCCGCCATCCCACTCGTGGTTGCCGAAAGTCGAAAGGTCGAAGCCAACGGCGTTCATCAATTCATACATAGGCTTGGCAGGCTCGGTGTAGCGGTCGTTGATGGGATTGCCGGAGCGGTTGTCACCTGCGCTGAAAAGCAGCAAGTCAGGGTGAACACTGCGGAGGCTGTCGATGAGTGCAGCCATCTTAGGGAAGTTGTCGATGTTGGCGTGCATATCGTTGGTGGAAACGATGTAGAGTTTCTGTTCTTTGGGCTCGCAAGCCGAAAGGAAAAGCGTGGCGAAAATGGCCGCCAGCATGAGTTTACTGATTTTTTTCATACCACTTAGAATTTGACGTAGATTTTCGAATTGGCACGCAACGAGCCATCAAGGCCGATGATGTTGCCGTAGGCGTCTTTCACTTCTATGCCTTCAAGCTTGAGAGGCAGGTTATTCGCGCGGCAGTAGGCCAGCACGACAGATTTCACTTTTGCGCCGTAATAGGTGCGCACTTCAATGTCGTTGACAAATGCTTTCATGATGTTCTAGTATTTGTGTTTTGATGATTTAGTTGTTTTTCTGAGGGCAAAGGTAGCAATAAAAACACAATAATTGTGAAAAAAAAAGTCACTTGTAATACACAGGTATCCTTTTTTCTGTATTTTTGTGCCATTAATCCTAAAAACAAAACACCATGAGATTAGATGGAAGAAGAGAAAGTACCAATGTGGAAGACCGCAGAGGGAAAAAAACAGTGGCAACTGCCGGTGGCATTGGCATCGGTGGTATCATCATTGCCTTGATTATTATGTTTATGGGCGGTGACCCCAGCGCGGTGACACAATTGCAACAAGGCAACTCAACAGAATATGTCGAAGACGGCAAGGACTACAGCCAAGTCGACGTAGAGCTTATGACATTCTGCAAGCAGATTCTTGCTGGAACGGAAGACGTTTGGACGCAGGAGTTTAGAAAGTTGGGGCGCACCTACCAGCCACCCAAGATGGTCATCTTCAGCGATGCTGTCAATTCGGGTTGCGGTAACGCCACTTCGGCTAGCGGACCTTTCTATTGCTCGGCTGATGAAACCGTTTACCTCGACCTTGAGTTCTTTAAGAGCATGAAGAAACAGATTGGTGCCGATGGCGACTTTGCTTATGCTTACGTTATCGCACACGAGGTGGGTCACCATGTGCAGAATCAACTCGGCATCTTAGGTGAAGCACATCAGCAGATGGCAAACTATGGTCGGAATACACCACAATCAAATGAAGTGAGTGTTCGCCTTGAGCTGCAAGCCGACTTTTTCGCTGGAGTCTGGGCTCACCATGACAACAAGATGTTCGGCTCATTGGAAGACGGCGACATCGAGGAAGCCCTTAATGCAGCAGCCAAAATCGGTGATGACTACCTGCAAAAGCAAGCCTATGGACGTACTATGCCTGAGACCTTCAACCATGGCACCTCGGCACAACGTTCCCGTTGGCTGAAGAAAGGTATTTCGACTGGCGATATCAACCAAGGCGATACTTTCTCGCCGAGCTACAGTTCGCTGTAAGGTATTGCGAGATTCCCTACGGGAATGGAGTGTATTCCTTAGTCAAAATGCGGCGGCTTGAAGTGCTTACATCTTGTAAGCGCTACAGGCCGTCGCTGTTATCATAATGCAGTTTTTCCATTCCCGAAGGGAAACTCTATTTCTTCTTTCGCCCGTAATACCAGATCTGCCAGCTGTTGAACAGGTTCTGGAAGACCGAATAAAAGGCCAGATAGACCGAAGCTAAAGGGTGGAGGTAATGGTTGGCCATCCAGATGCCCATTGCGGAATTTTTCTGTCCTAACAACTGCCCGCCAGCAATCGTGTCGCCATATTTGTGACCAATCCATTTGCCCAACCCGAATTGGATGATGCAGAATAACAATGCTGAGATGCCCAACCAAAGGATGCTGATCCAATTGCCCTTGCCGTTGAGGAAAATGAAATGGATGGTTTGCCCCAAAGTCAGGAACAAGGCCACAGCCCAAAGATAAAAAGCTAGACCCTTGTAACGGCTGATGAAACGGTTGGCTTTAGGCCACAAGAGCTGCAAGGCCAAGGCCACGAAGAAAGGCAATCCGATGACGGTTCCGATGCGCCTCAGAATCTGCAGAAACGAATCGAAAAACGGCATGTCTTGGTTTACACCGATGAAAGAGAAATAGACGGGTGCCACGAGTGAAACAATCAAGTTGCCGATGACGGTGTATGAGGTTACGGTGTTGCGGTCGGCACCCAGCATGGTACTGACCACGGCCACCGAGGCTGCCACGGGACACAACACGCCAATCAACACTCCTTCTGCGATGATTTCGTTGACATTCAATACTTTGAGTAACGCATAGCCGCCTATACTCACTCCCACTTGAAAGAGGATGATCCATGCAAACAAGGGCTTGAAGCGCAGCTTGAGGATGTCAACAGCGGTGAAGGTCAACAGGATGATGGTGAAGATGATGAAGGGCACCACCACGCTGAGGGCGGCACAATAGTCGTGCAGCAGCAATCCCAAGACGATGGCGATGGGCAAGACGTAACTTTTGACTTTTTGCATCTAATTCCAATTTCGGGCTGCAAAATTGCAAAAATAATGTGTACCTTTGCCGTCTCAAAAGAAGATTATTTAACAACATCGAATCCAACGATTTCGAGAGACTCTATAACTTATTACTATGGATACTACCCTTCACGACTTGATGACACGCCGCAGCGTACGCAGCTATACCGATGAGATGCCACCCAAAGAGGTGATAGAAGCGATTTGTCAGGCGGGCATGTATGCGCCTTCCGGCAAAAACCGTCAAAGTGCCATCATCCTTGCCGTCACCAATCGTGAGGTGCGTGATAAGTTGAGCCGACTCAATTCCGTTGTCATTGGCAGGGATGACTTCGACCCTTTCTTCGGCGCTCCCGTTGTGCTGGTGGTCTTGGCCGATAGCACGGTCTATACCTGGAAGGAAGACGGAGCATTGGTGATGGGTAACCTGCTCAACGCTGCTCACGCCAAAGGTCTGGGCTGTTGCTGGGTGCATCGCGCTCGCGAGGTTTTCATGATCGATGAAGGCAAGGAAATCTTGAAAGAGCTTGGTATTCCTGAAAAATATGTCGGTATCGGCAACTGTGTGTTGGGCTATGTGAAGGGCGATTATCCTGAGGCTGCGCCACGCAAAGAGAACTACGTCTACTGGGTTGAATAAAGAATAAAGACATAAAAAAACCGACCGCCTCTAGATTCCGTTAGGAATGACATAGGCGGTCGGTTTCGTTCTATTTAAACGGTATTATTCTTTCACGAACCTTCTGGTTTCAGAAACCTTGTCGTTTGTCAGACGGATGAAATAGATGCCGCTTTGCAGGTCTGTGGTGTTGATTTCCACCTTGTTGGTGCAGTTCTTCTGACTATATACCATCGCACCCATGAGGTTGTAGATTTCCACTGTGCCAATAGCTTCTTCTGCCTCAACGGTCAGCTTGTCGTTGACGGGGTTGGGGTAGATGAGGGTTTGGCTGCCGTTTTGTTCGCCAACTCCTTCGGTGTATTCTAGGTTGGCCACAAAATGGCGATCCTCTAATGCAGTGAAGGTAAAGGATTTTTCTTCCGAAACGACACTGCCGTTTTCCGTCCAGTTCAGGAAGGCCCAGTCTTCGTTGGTGTCCACCTCTATAGTGACCACGTCGCCATAGTTGTAGGTGCCGCCTCCAGTTGCGGTGCCACCTTCAGCAGGCTCGACTGTGGCTGTGATTTGGAAGGTTTGCACGGCGAAGTTGGCCACCAAGTTACGTCCACTCTCGACGGTGAAGGTATAGGCGACTTCAGTAGAGGCGACGCTGCCATTGTCCGTCCAATTAACAAACTCGTATCCTGTGGCAGGTGTTGCTGTTACGGTGCAGGTCTCTCCAAAGTGATAGAGGCCGTTACCACTGGTGGTACCACCAGTGCTTGGGTTGGAGGTAGTGGCGATATAGCAGCTTTGGCCTTGGAATTGTGCCACAAGATTGCGATTGCCATTGACGGTGAAAGTGTAGTTGGCATTTGTGGAGACTTGGTTGCCATTCTCAGTCCATCTCACAGTTAGTAGCTGGAGTGGCATGCACTGTGCAGGTCTGACCTTGTTGGAAGGTGCCGCCACCTGAAACAGTACCGCTATTAGCGGGATTGGCTGACACGGTTACGGTGTAGTTCTGTGGTTGTGCTTGGAAGTTGGCCACTAAGGTACGGTTGCCATTCACCGTAAAGGTGTAGTTGGCTTGTGTTGAAACCACGTTACCATTTTCAGTCCAGTTGGTGAAGGTGAAGCCGCTGTTGGCTGTAGCATGCACAGTGCAAGATTGTCCTTGTTGGTAACTGCCACCACCCGTGACAGTGCCGCCGTTGGTCGGGTTGGCCGATACAGTGATGTTGTAGTTCTGTGTCTGTGCTTGGAAGTTGGCGACCAAGTTGCGGTTGCTGTTGACAACGAAGGTGTAGCTGGCTTGGGTTGAAACCACACTTCCGTTTTCCATCCAATTGGTGAAAGTGAAACCGCTGTTGGCGGTAGCAGTAACAGTGCAGGACTGACCTTGGTTGTAGGTGCCGCCGCCTGTGACATTACCACCATTGGTGGGATTGGCCGAAACTGCAACGGTGTATGTGGTGCCGCCACCTCCGCCTACAGTAATGTCTTGGATGTAAGGTTGGCGTTGAGGCTTGGTAACCACAATTTTCACGGGTTGACCTGAAGTGATTCCGCTTACCTGCACATTGACCGAACCTGAAGCGGGCACCAGAGCAGCGCCTTTCAGTACGTTGTTTTGCGAAATGCCAACGTATGAACCAGCTTGTGCATTCACAGTGAAGTTGCTTGAACCCGAAGGAATGGAAGAGGCGTGGCTGACCGTGTTGGGGGTTGGGTTCACGCGGTAAGGCATGATGGAACCATCACCGAGCACGTGGTAAGCTTGCCAGTAATAGGTAGGATTGGAACTGGTTTGGTAACCACCTGTGCTGGCATAACAAACTGCCAGGTTGCCAAGGAAGACGATGGATGATACGGTGTTGTAGGTTTCGTCCATCCAAATGCCGTCATAAACACCTGTAGCCGTATTGTTGATGTTAGGCATCTGACCAAAGGTGTTGGTGGCGCCAACACCAAAGTAATAGTCCTCGTACCAATAGGTCACAGGGCAGGAACCGATATAGGAATAGGCAGCTTTGTTCTCTCCACGGAGCATAGCCTCACCGAAGCAGGGCTGGTTGTATCCGAAGTTGCCCGTCAGGCAGCAGTTACCCATGGCGAGGAAGTATTTGTTGGTGTTGGTAAGAGCATTCACCTGGCTTTTGGTAAGTTGAGGGTCTGACCAAGAGGTCTCGCTGCCGTGGGCAGTGTAGTTGACAAAGCCAGTACCTGAACTCAATGAGGCATAGCAATTTGTATAAGGCTGACCTAACCAGTTATAGACATTGGTAAATCCATGTGCGGTGTTGTAATAATACTGCATCGCATATTGGATTGTGGGTTTGCCGACGTAATTGGTCCAATAGCCGTCCCAACCAGCGATGAGGGTCACATTGTTGAGATAACTCGGGTCAGGCATCGTGTATTGCTCGTATTGCAGGATCTTGTTGACGATGGCAGTGACTTCGTTGGTGCTCTCGGCCGACATACGGCTGTAGAACATATCAGGGAAATAGTCGTTGTCGACGGAGCCATAATACAAGTCAGTCACTTTTTGAGTGGCGGTACCACTGGTTTTTCCGGGGATTTGTCCCGTGTCGCCCACAAGGACAAGGAAGGTAGGCGTGGCACCTTGGCTGACACCCGTGTTGTAGAGGTTTTGTACATAGGATTGGATGGCGTTATAGTTTCCACCAGCCTGGGCGGTAGTCACCACATTCACGTCAAAGCCTTTTTGGATTTTCCAATTAATCCAAGGCTGCAATGCGGAGATGTAGTTTTCGGGTGTAATGACAATCATGTGGACAGGATAAGCCATCAGGTCGGGATGGTCGGAGTAGACGTCCATGATTTGGCGGTAGTTGAACATCTGTTTGTAGACAATGTCGAAATACGGGCTGTAAGTACTCAGCAACATACGTTCGGTCTCGGCGCGGTCGGCGCCATCGAAGTTGATTTCCACTTCAATGTTGTTGAACACGCGCAAGGTGTTGGAAGCCGGGTTGTAGCTCACGGGGTTGATGACCAGCGAGCCGATGCGAATACCGCGGGTCTGATAGGCTTCGGCATTGTACACGAACTCAACTTCATCAAGATTCTGGTCCTTGCGAACGGAAGGCTGATGAGGCAAAAGGGTTTTGATGCCGTAGTCGGAGAGGCGGTAATCTGTAGTAGTGAAACTAATTACATTGACGCTTGGTGTTGCACCGAAAGGCACGGCCAACAACTGGTGAGAGGCGGGCAGTTCGGGAGTACCGATTTCGCCTGAGGCGTATGTGCCTTCAATGGCGATTTCTGAGAAGGTACCTCTTTCGGTGGGCACTTCGATGCTCTCGATGGATCCATAGTTGAAGGTAGCACGCAACGAGGTAAAGTCACTATGCGTGATTTCGGCCGAAGAAATGCTGCGCAAGTCAATACGACCGTTCTGGGCTAAAGCGAATAAAGTGCTCAAG